>DCIH01000041.1:10485-17048 GCA_002317575.1 Verrucomicrobia bacterium UBA1731
GAGGTTCCCGTCGAGAAGGTCGTTGAGAAGATCGTCGAAGTGGAATCGTCCGCGTTGCTGGCCGCCAAAGGCGCGCTGGAGGCGGATCTCGCCGAGCAGCGCAAGCGCAAAGACGAACTCGAGGCGCATCTGGCCGAGCAGCAGAAGCGCAAGGGCGAACTTGAAAGCAATCTGGCGGACCAGGTGAAGAAGACGGAGGCCGTCCAGCGTCTGGTGGAGGCGTCCGAACGCAAGGCGGCCGAACTCGAGAAGGACCTGAAGGAATCGCGTCGCGAGACGCTGACGCTTTCCGACGAAATCAAGCGCCTGCCGGCGAACGCGCAGGAAGCCGCGAACGTCGAGGCCGCCATCTTCATCCTGATGCGCGAGGAGGCCGAAGACCTCGAGCGCGCGCTGGAGGACGAAAAGCGCGAAGCCGACGCGGCGCGCAAGCGCTGGCAGGACCGTTCCGACCGTCTGGTCGCGCGCCGTCAGGAGATTCTCAAGCGGATGGGGACGGATGCGGACGACATGCGCAAGCGTGCTTTGCGCGCGAATCCGATCGATCCCCGCACCGCGCAGCTCCAGCAGGAGCTTGACGCCCTGCGGCTCATCCAGGAGAGGACGTCCCGCGAAACGGGGCAGCGCATCCGCGACCTCACGCACCAGCTCGCGCTCAAGACCGCCGAGGCGGACAAGCTGGCGGCTCAGACGACGGACATGAAAGTGCTGCAGTTGCAGATACAGGAGCTCCGGGAGAAGCTTCAGTTTCGCGAGCGCCAGCTGCTGGAGCAGCAGCGCGCGGCGGCCGAGTGCCATGAGCGCGACGCCGCAGCCCAGCAGGTTCTGATGGCGCGCTTGTCCGCGCTCGAAAGCAGCATGCCCCGTTCGACGCCGTCCCGCGAGGCGCAGAACGCCGCCCGGTTCCCGCCGTGGATGGGCCTCAAGAAATGAACGAGTACGAACTTTCCGGCATCGAAATCATCGCGCGCGGCGTGTGCGTCGTGGACGGGAAAGTCCTGTTGTGTCGCGCCAAGGGCGGCGCCACGACCTATCTGCCCGGTGGGCACGTCGAATTCGGCGAGACCGGCCGCACGGCGCTCGAGCGCGAGGTGTGCGAGGAACTGGGCGTTCCGTCCGCCGTCGGAAAATTCCTGGGCGTGGTCGAGAACCGGTTCATCCAGCACGGCAAACCGCATGCCGAGGTGAATCTTGTCTACGCGCTTTCGGTGGACGCGGATCCCGCGTCGTTGGCGTCGCGCGAGGACTGGATTTCGTTCGAATGGCGCGACCTGTCGCGTCTGGACGATTTGCTCCCGTCGGCGTTCCGCGCGCTGGGTTCGAACCCGGAGGCCGTCTTCACGCCATGAAAACGCTTTCGCTCGTCATTCCCGTCTACAACGCCCAGGACCGGCTGGACGCCATCGTCGGCCGCGTGGACGCGCTGAAGGCGTGCGCCGCCGCGTGCGGGTACGCGCTGGTGGAGACGATCGCGGTGGATGACGGCGGCGATCCTCCGCTGACGCGGAAGCCGGGCTGGGAGGATGTGGTCGTGCTCCGCAACGACCTGAACCGCGGCAAGGGGTTCTCCGTCAGGCGCGCCGCGCTGGCCGCGCGGGGCGAATTCGTGCTGATGTCCGATGTGGACGAAGCGGCGCCGCTCACGGAGTTCCCGAAGCTCGCCGCGGCGATGTCGGACGATGCGTGGATGGTGTGCGGACAGCGTCGCGGCCGCGCCGGCATGCCGCCGCTCAGGAAGGTGCTTGCCGGCGTGTTCGCCATGCTCGTCCGTTTCGCGGGGGGCCGTGGCGTGCGCGACACGCAGTGCGGATTCAAGCTGTTCAGGATGTCGTCGATGCGCGCCGTGTTCGAGGCGCAGAAAATCGACCGGTTCGCGTTCGACGTGGAGCTCGTCGCGCGCACGCGGCGCATGGGCGGTCGCGTGCGTTCGGCGCGCATCGAATGGCGGCATTGCGGTTCGCCGAGTTCGCTCAGGGTGCTCAAGGACGGTTCGCGCATGCTGCTGGATCTGCTGCGCATCCGGTTCGGATGACGTTTTCTTTCGCGGGGGTGCGGCCATGCAGGACAATTCGTCGATTCGCAAGTTCTTCCGAAAGCTTCGTTCCGCCGCGGAGCGGCGCGAACGCCGCGTCATCACGCACGCGTTCGGTGCGCGCCACTTCTTCCACGCCTACGATTTCGGCGCCGACACGATCGTCTTCGAACGCAACGTCTGGCGCGTCATGGACGAGCACGCCTCCGTGCTCATCGCCGAAAAGCGCGATCTCGGCGCCGGGCGTTCCGGACATGTCGTGACGGTCACGTCCGGCACCCACGCCGTGGCCGCCATTCCGCTGCTCAAGGGCGAATTCTGGAATCTGTCCAACGTGCCGCCGGACGACCGTTCGCGCGTCATGACGGAGAACGTCCTCGCCGCCAACGTGGTGCATGGCGTCATCGAAGTATCCCAGCGCGGCGTGCCGTGCGAAAAACTCGTGGCTCTGGACGCCTGGCTTACGGGGGCGCTCGGTCTGTCGCTGGCGGACGTGGTGATGGCGGAACGGAACGTCGAAACGCTCGAGCATTACCGCCGTCTCGGCCAGGAATGGCGCGTGAAGCCGCTTGCGTGGACCGAGTCGGAGATGCGCGCCGCCATCGACGCCAGCCGAAAGCGCATCGGCACGTCGCTCGTCTACTTCCATTCCGCGAAGGGCGTCCATTTCCTCTCCTGGAACGGTTTCGCGACGCTTGCCCGGCTGGCGCAGACGGATGGACGCGCGTTCGCGGCCGGACTCCGGGAGCTCGTGGGGACATACGAAGGCGGCGCCCTGGCGCTGGCGCGGCAACGCAAGTTCCACGGGCACCACGAGGTCGAATTCTTCGGGCTCGCGCGCGGTGACTCGTCCAACAGGTTCCTCGCCGCGCTTGAAAAGCTCGAGCGGGCGGTGGCGTCCGGTTCCGTCACGCCGGCCGACGCGGCGGCGCGGATGGACGGGCTCGTCGCACTATACAAGGATCTGCTCACGCATCCCGCGCTGGCGGACGACCGTTCCTCCGCGTTCGTGGAAACCCTCTATATGAACCTGACGGGCGAAATCTATTCGGTGGCCGGCGACGGCACGGCGCCCGCGTTCGACGACCGCCGCACGGCGCTTCCCGGCGCGACGTTCGCGGACGGCGTGCCGCAGTACCATCCCGGGTGTGATCCGCGCACGGAGGTCCTGTTCCTGAATCTCCGGCAGATGATGAGCAAGGACGAACACGTCGAATACGCCAATGTCTACGAGCTTCGGACCTATGACGACGAGCCGAGCGCCAAGCGGCGCCTTGGCGAAGGAAACACGCGCGAAATCGTCTACAAGACGGACCGGCGTCCCGTGGCGCTGTCGCTCGTGGAGAAGCGGCTTTCCCTGCCCCGCAAGGACTACGGCGCGTTCGTGCTCGCGCGCATCGAGGCGTTCAAGGCGCTGGGCGTCGAATTGCCCCGGTACCGGCTGCTGCGCCACCGCGCGCTCGGGCCGCGCCGCCTCGAATACGACTATTACATCCGGACGCGCGCCGAAGGCGATCCGCTCTGGGAAATCCCCGCGCACCTGTTCCGCTGCGCCGGCGCCAAGGACGGAACCGCTCGCGAGGACGAGCGCGTGGCGCAGGAGCTCGCGTTCCTGATGGGCGACGCGGCGGCCCAGAACATGGCGATGAAGAAATACGACGCCGCGCGCCGATCGCCGCTTTACGGCGTGGGCAAGGAGATCTACCGCTTCGCCTGGAATCCGGACCTCAAGCGCATGATGCCGTCCGGCGTGTGCACCTGTTCCGTGCGCGGATCGTGCGGCTGGCCGGAACTCGCGCCGACGGAGAGAAACTTCAGGGCGGCGGAACGCTTCTACTGCGACGCCTACGCCAAGACGCTCAGGCAGTTCGCGTCCGAACACGCCGCATGCGCGCTCGACCGGCTGGCGGACCGTTTTATCGCGGGGTTCAAGCACCGCATGCACGCGCTCGTGTGGGAGTATGTCCTGCTCAAGACGGAATTCGAGGGCTTCAACCCCGCGATTCCAGCCGCGTACGGGTTCGCCGCGAAATGGCGTTTCGCGTTGGCCTCCCTCGCGTGGCAGGAGCAGCATCTCGACGAATTCGCGAGACGTTTCCGCGGGCGGTTGGGCGTTCGCGCCTGAAGGGCGTTCGGAGCATGGTCGTTCTCGGCGTCGACACTTCCTTGCGTTCCACCGGCTACGGCGTGCTGTCCGTCGAAGGGTCGCGCTTCCGTGCGCTCGATTATGGCGCGATCCGGAATCCGCCGAAGCTTCCCGTGTCGGCCTGCCTCAAGAACATCCGCGCGAAAATCGCCGGACTCATCGCCGCGCACGCGCCCAACATGCTTTCCGTCGAGGGCGTCATCTACGCCAAGAACGCGGCCACCATGCTCGTGCTGGGCGAGGCGCGCGGCGCCGTCATCTGTGCGGCTGCCGACGCGGACATCCCCGTCTACGAATACGAACCGCGGCGCGTGAAGATGGCGGTGTGCGGGAACGGCCTTGCGGAGAAACTGCAGGTTCAGCGCATGGTGAAGACGCTTCTGGCGCTCGACGAGCTTCCGCAGAACGACGCGGCCGACGCGTTGGCGCTGGCCATTTGCCACGCGCATTCGAATTCAATCCTGTCTTCCCGCACCCCGTTGTGACGCGAATATGGTATACTACTCGGCCGTGAAGAAAATCGTGACCATGCTTCTGGCGGGATGCTTTTTCTCCGCAATTGCGGAAGAGGAAGAAGCGTACGCGGATTTCGACCGTCTTTATGTCGGAACGGCCGCTTCTCTGCTTCTGCCGGGGAACGGTAATTCGCTCAACGAGCGCGGTGCGTGCGGCCTGCGCGCGGGTTGGTACCGTTCGGAGGATCTGGCGTTCGAGGCGCAGCTGCAGTATGCGGAAGGGTTGGGCGGGGCCGGCGTCGGCGTGCTGTGGCACTGGTTCGGTTACGAGCGCCTAGACCCATTCTTCACATGCGGCGTGCAGTCGCTGTTCGGCGACGGACGTCGGTTCGGCGACGGACGCCACCGCACCAGCACGGGCCCCTGCGCGGGCGTGGGCGCGTTCTGGCATCTGACGGAACGCTGGTCGTTGCGTCTCGACTTCGGCGCCGCGTTGGGGTTCGATTCCCCGTGCTCCATGACGTATTCGGTCGGGCTGGGTCTGCAGTACGCATTCGGGAGCGGTGAATGAGAACGCTCGAGCGGTATGTGTTCGGGGCGTTCCTGTCGAGTTTCGCGCTGGCGTTCCTGGTGCTGAGCTTCGTGCTGACCGTCGGTCTGATGGTTCAGATCGTCGGTTACATCCTCAAAGGCGTTCCGATGGGCCTCGTCGGCCAATTCGCGCTCGTGTGCTTCCCCGAGACGATGCAATGGACGATTCCGCTGGGGCTTCTGGTGGCGTCGATTCTCGTCTTTTCGCGCTTGTCGGCGGATTCGGAAATCGCGGCCATGCGCGCCTGCGGCGTCAATCTGATTACGGTGATGCGGTGGCCGCTGCTGTTCGCCGCGCTGGCGACGGCCGTCGGCCTCTTCATTAATAACGAAATCGTGCCGCGCGGGCACGAGGTGCGTCGCAATCTGGCCAAGCGCATTTCCGTCGGTTCGGGGCTTGATGTGCTGGAGCCCGGGCGCGTGATCGACGATTTTCCGCGCGTCAAAATCTATTTCGAGGGCAAGGAGGGAAATTGGGTCAAGGATCTCGTGGTGCTCGACTACTCCAATCCGAAGTTCGTGCGCGAGCTCAAGGCGAAGAAGGCGCTCGTCACGAAGGAGGGGCGTGACATCCTGCTCGATTTGCACGACATGACGGTGGATCCCATTGACGAAGACCATCCCGGCATGGTGCGCGCCGTGCGCTACTCGCACCGCGTTCAGGACGCGCTCAAGGATGGCAAGTACAACCGCAAGGAAAAGGACTGGCGCTTCTTTGAAATGATCGGCAAGATTCGCGCGGCGCAGACCGCCGCCAAGGCCGCGGATGGTTCGGCTCGCAAGAAGGGCAGCGAGAAATATCTGGCAAAACGCTACGCCAGCGACATCAAGACGGAATTCCAGAAGCGTTGGGTGTTTGCGTTCGCTTCCGTGTGTTTCGTGCTGATCGGCGTCCCGCTGGGCATTCGCGCGCAGCGCAAGGAGTCAAGCGTGGGCATGGCCATCGCCCTCGGCGTGGCGCTCGGGTACTACATGGTTGTTATTTCCATGACGAGCCTTTCCAAGAACTTCGCCGTGCATCCGGAAGCGCTGATCTGGTTGCCCGTGGCCGTTTGCGCGGCGCTCGCCTGCTATCTGATGCCCAGGAATCTCTGAACGAACCAAAAAAGAAACGGATGCGGACATGGCTATTGAAGTGCACAAGACGGCGATGGTGGACAAGAACGCCCAGTTGGGCGACGGCGTGGTGGTGGGACCCTACGCGACGATCGGCGCGCATGTGAAGATCGGCGCGGGCTCGACCGTCGGGCAGGGCGCCATCATTGACGGTCACACCACCATCGGCGAGCTCTGCCAGATATTCCCCTACGCCCTCATCGGCATGAAGACGCAGGATCTC
>DCIH01000041.1:17155-25983 GCA_002317575.1 Verrucomicrobia bacterium UBA1731
CGACGGCGAGAAGACGGTCATCGGCGAGGACTGTCTGTTCATGGCGTACTGCCACGCGGCGCACGGCGTCATCCTCGGCAACCACGTGATCTGCTCGAACAGCGTGCAGCTCGCCGGCGACGTCCATCTCCAGGACTGGTCGATCGTGGGCGGCTGCGCGGCGGCGCACCAGTTCTGCACGGTCGGCCGCCACGCGATGGTGGGCGGCATGTCCAAGATCCGCCAGGATTTTCCGCCGTTCATGCTCGGCGACATGGTGGAAGGTTCGCTCAAGGTGATCGGTCCGAATGTGGTCGGCCTCACCCGCCGCGGCTTCAAGCGCGAGGTCATTTCCGCGCTCAAGGAGGCGTTCCGCTTCATCTACCACTCGGGGCTCAATCGTTCCCAGGCGCTCGACCGCGTGGAGAACGATGTGGAGCCGTTCCCCGAAGTGAAGGAATTCGTCCAGTTCTACCGCAATTCGACGCGCGGCGTCTGCTGACGCCTCCCAGGAGGTCCCATGGTCCGTTTCGTTTCTCTGTTCGCCGTCGGTTTTCTCTCGCTGACGGGCGGCGGCGCCGTCTTTTTCGAAGCCGAGAATTTCGATTCCCTCGGCGGTTGGGTCACGGATCAGCAGTTCATGGACCGCATGGGTTCGCCGTTCCTGCTGGCGCACGGCATCGGTCGTCCCGTCACGGACGCCGTGACAAAAGCGGCGATTCCGGCCGGCTCATGGCGGCTTTGGGTGCGCACGCGCGACTGGGTCGCGCCGCAGGGCCCCGGCCGTTTCGAGGTGCTGGCGAACGGCGCGAAGCTCGGCGAGTTCGGCAAGGGCGGCGACGGTTCCTGGTGCTGGTGGAAGGGTGGTGCGTTCGAGTCGAAGGGCGAAAGCGTCGAGTTGCGCCTCCACGACCTCACCGGCTTCGAAGGACGCGTGGACGCGCTCGTCTTCCTGCCCGAGAAGGTCGAGCCGCCGAAAACCTTCGACCGCGCGTGGCGCGCCTCGCTTCTCGGTTTTGCGCCCGTGCCGAAAGTCGTCGGGCACTACGATTTCGTCGTGGTGGGCGGCGGTTACGCCGGCATGTGCGCCGCCGTGGCGGCGGCGCGTTTGGGCGTGCGGACGGCGCTCGTGCAGGACCGTCCCGTCTTCGGCGGCAACGGTTCGAGCGAGGTGCGCATCCCGCCGCTCGGAAAATGCGGTGACGACCGTTTCCCGCGCAACGCCGACCTGATGAAGGAGCTGGCGGCGCTCGTGCCGAAGCATCAGGGCGAAGCGTGCGGCGACCGTTATCTGCCGAAGGATTCGGCGTTCGCCGGCTGGCTCAAGGCGGAGACGAATCTTGTCGTGTACGCGCCGCACCGCGGCGTGGCGGCGCGCACGGAGCCGGACGGACGCATCGCGTCCGTCGTGATCCGCAACGTCCGCACGGGCGAGGATGTCGTGCTCGAGGGGTCGTTCTTCGCGGACTGCACGGGCGACGGCACGCTCGCGATGCAGGCGGGCGCGGAAACGCGCTGGGACGCCGAGGACCGCGAGAAGACGGGCGAAGAGCTTTCGCCGCCGAAGGGGCAGCGCCGCCGCGCGGGCGGTCTCGGCAGCACGAACCAGTGGTACGCGCGCGACACGAAGGAGAAACACGATTTCCCGGAATGCCCGTGGGCGCTCACGATCACGAAGGACGACGAAGCGCTCGTGGGCGCGGAGGTCGGCAAGGACTGGATCCACTCGGGCGGCTGGAACTGGGAATCCGGCTTCTACAAGGATCCCGTGCTGGAAGGCGAAGCGATCCGCGACCACAATTTCCGCGCGATTTACGGTCTGTGGGACTATCTCAAGCACCGATCGCCGTTCAGCGCCAAGTACGCGAACGCGGAAATCTACTGGCTCGGCTTCGTCATGGGCAAGCGCGACGGCCACCGTGTCGTGGGCGATCACATGCTCACGGCGAACGAAATCGCGTCTGGGCGCGTTTTCGCCGACGGCGTCGTGAACACGACGTGGTATCTCGATCTCCATTTTCCGCATCCCGTCGTCGGACGCAAGTTCCCCGGCGAGGAATTCCGCGCGTACGCGTACGACGACTGGGGCTGGAAGAACCTGCGCGACAAGAACTGGGTGGGCTGGAACACGCCGATCCGCGACTATCCGATTCCGTTCCGCTGTTTCTATTCGCGCGATGTGCAGAACCTCTTTATGGCCGGCAAGACGATATCCGGCACGTACGCCGCGCTGTCGTCCTATCGCGTGGAGAACACCACCGGCATGATGGGCACGGTGGTCGGGCGCGCGGCGGCGTTGTGCGTGAAGGCGCGCTGCACGCCGCGTGTGCTGGGACGGGACAAGCTGGAGGTGCTGCTCGCGACGCTGGCGGAGCCGGAGCGGGCACTGGACATGAGGCGGCTGGAGGACTCCTCTGCGCAGTTCGGGACGAACTGCTCTACGGTGGGGAACGCGTCGGCGTCGGGGACGGAGGTTCCGTTCATGATCCAGCGGTACCGGGCGGAACAGAACATCGAGCTGGGCGTGTGGGAGGATACGGTCGCGGAATTCAAGAAACATCCCGGCTGCGTGAACGACGTGTGGTTCTCCACGGGCGTCGGGGCGCCGCCTTTGGCGTGGCACGAGGAGCATGTCAAGCGTCTCGTGAAGGCGTCCGAGGATCTGCGCAAGCTTGGCATTTCGCCGTCGCTCGAATTTCAGTCCACGATCGGTCACGGCGATCCCGTGGTCCGTTCGCGCAAGGCGGACATTTCGGGCAAGACGTGGACGGGCTGGACGCTCGACAACGGCGCGGAGACGAAGTCCTGCGCGTGTCCGCGGCAACCCGCGTTCCTGGAATACGTCCGCAAGATGAGCGAGATCTACGCGCGGATGAAGCCCGTGTGGCTGTGGTTGGACGACGACTTCCGCATCTTCTGGCACACCACCGACCCGCCGCAGCACAGCGGCCCCGGCTGCTACTGCCAGACCTGCCTCGCCGCGTTCGCGGAATTCGACGGCACGACGCGCACGCGCGAGGAACTCGTGGCCGCGCTCAAGTCCGACCGCGTCCTGTACGAACGCTGGACGGCGTTCCAGTACCAGGCGCTCGCCGACGTCGCGGCGATCATCGCGGAGACGGTGCACAAGCTCTCGCCCGAAACGCGCTTCGGCTTCCAGCACGGCGGCGGCGTGCGCGACTACCAGATGAAGGTCTACAACGCGCTGTGGGCGAAGGGTGGCAAGCGCCCCGTCGGATCGCGTCCGGGCGGCGGCGCGTACACGGACCACCATCCGTTCGACGTCGTGGACAAGATCTTCGAGATGGGCCGGCAGATGGATGTGCTGCAGATGCCGAACGAACGCATCGCGCTCGTCTGCCCCGAAATCGAGAACTGCCCGCGCAACTTCAACACCAAGACGGCGCGCGGCGCGATCGCCGAGTCGCTGATGGCGTTGGGCGCGGGCATGAACAGTTTGAGCTACTTCCTCGTGGATCCCACGGACGAAGTCCAAAGCTGGTACGGCGACACGTACTACAAGCCGCTGGCGGCCACGGCGCCGCGCCTGAAGCGGTTCGCCGAATTGTGCGCGGGCACGCGCCCCGGCGGACTCAAGCTGCCGCGCAAGCCGTCCTCGGCGATTCTGGGTGCGATCGGCATTCCGATGACCACGGCGCCCGCGTGGGAATGCGCGACGCTGCTTGAAGCGGGCATGGTGCAGGACATGTGCGACCAGGATCTCGAGAATGTGCTGATGGACGCCGTGGTGACGGACGAAGCGGCCGCGCGCGCTCTGAAGGAGCGCGGATTGCTGAAAACGGCCGAGGTCGGTCTGCACGAGCGCCACAACGCGCGCATCCAGATTCTGCCGGATGGCGCGTTCAATGCCGCCTGGGGTCTGTCGTCCTCGCGCATCCTGGAACTGGCGGAGGCGGCGGACGTCGCGGCCCTCGGCCGCATGCCGGTTTTGCCCGAGCAGGCCTGCCAGTTGGTGATCCAGCCGCGCGTGACGGCGGCGGGCGCGCTCAAGGCGGTGGCGGTGGTGAACGCGATGATCGATGTGTCGAACCCCGTCAGGCTTCACCTGCGCGGCATTCCCGCGGATTGCAAATTCGCCACCTGGACGCCGCTGACGGGTTCGTTCGGTCTGGACGAGGTGAAGCTGCCCGTCGATTGGACGGCCGAAGGCGGCGAACCGCGCGTGACATTGCCGAAGCTCGACGCGTGGGCGTGCGGGTATTTGTCGTTTTAGGGATTGAAAGGTGAATGGTAGAGTCCCTTCGCCGCCGTTAAAAGGTTGATTTTGAAGATTGAAGATTGAAAATTGAAAATTGTAGTTGTGGAGGGATGATGCGGAACAACGTGGTTTTTGCGGTTTTGGTTTCGGCGGCGTCGCTGTTCGCGGCCGAATGGGATTTCTACGAGCCGGAGCTGGCTCCGGCACCCAAAGAGGCGGCGTGGAAAAAGGACGTCTGCGTGCGGCTGGACGAAACGCTTGCGGTCACCGTCGAGACGCGGGACGACGTCGACGCGGCGGCGGCATGGTTCGGCGGCAAGCTGAAGGCGGCGTTCGGCGTCGCACCGAAAATCAAGGCGTTGCGTTCGGCGGGCGGCGCGAAGTTCGATCCCGAAGAATATGCGCTTTCCGCCCAGCCCGGCGCGCTCGTGGTGAAGGCCGCGGGGCTGGCTGGCGTGAAGCACGCGTTCCATACGCTCAGGCAGATCGCGATCGTGGATCGCGGCGGCGTCATGTCGCGCGGCTGGATCATGCCCGCGTTCGAGATCAGGGACAAGCCGTCCATCGCGTTCCGCGGCGTGCATCTGTGCTGGTTCCCCGAGCAGCGCGTCGCGCGCATCGAGGGCGCCATCCGTCTGGCGGCGTACTACAAGTTCAACTACATCGTCCTTGAGAACTGGGGCGTGTGGCGCAGTGAGAAGCATCCGTGGTTCGGCTGGCCGGACGGCAAGATGACGTCCGCCGAGGTGAAGCGTCTCGTGAAAATCGCCGCCGACGAAGGCGTCACGCTCGTCCCGCAGCTCAACGTGTTCGGGCACGCGTCCCTGTCGCGCGTGCGCACCGGCAACCACGCCACGCTCGATTTCGCGCCCGAGTACGCGCCGCTGTTCGAGCCATACGGCGGCTGGAACTGGTGCCTTTCGAACCCCGCCGCGCGGCGCACGATTAAGGAACTCGCGATCGAATTGCACGACCTTTTCGGCCGTCCGCCGTACTTCCACATCGGATGCGACGAGGGGTGTCCGCCCACGTGCCCCAAGTGCCGCGCGGCGGACTACAACCAGCTCTTTTCGTCCCTCGTGAAAGAACTCGCGGACGAATTCGACACGCGCGGCGCGGGCGTGATGATGTGGCACGACATGCTGCTCAAGAGGGCCGACGCGAACGAAGGCGCCCGTTTCGAGGGCTTCTACTGCAACGGCGACGAACGCGCCGAGCAGCTGCTCGATTCGCTGCCCCGGAGCGTGGCGATCTGTGACTGGTACTATGGCTCCGCGCGCAAGGACGGCAAATACCCCACGCTCGACTATTTCAAGGCGAAGGGCTTCCGCACGATCACGTCGCCGGCGTGCGAACCTTCGGGCATCACGGCGCAGGCGAAGTACGCGCGCGAGCACGGGATGTTCGGATTCCTCGTCACCACCTGGGCCGGTTTCCACGGCCGCAACGTGCCGGCCACGATGCTGAACGCCGCGCACGCGGCCTGGGGCGGCGCGTATCCCGGCCCGAAGCTGCATCAGGATATCTACTCGCCGTGCAACGAGCATTGGCGCCAGATCGGTTGGGACATGGGCAACACGGATCGCCGCAACACCGGCTTTTTCGACGAACAGTTCCCGTCCACCACCGTGACGTGGTGACGGCGGACGTGGTATAATGGCGCCATGAAACATGTCACTTTTCTTGCGTTTGCCGCGATCTGCTGCGTGGTCGGATGCGCGCCGGACGACGGATCGGCCGACCTCGCCAAAGGCGAAGCGGCCCTGAACGCCCGCGACCTCAAGGTCGCCGAAAGGCATTTTGTTGCCGCCGCCGTGAAAAATGCGACCAATTCCGTCGTCCATGTGCGTCTAGCGGTCTTGCGCCTGGCGCTCGGTGATGTCGACGGCGCGGTCGCCGCCGCATCCGCGGCGCGGACCTGCGACCCCGATTCCGCGGAGGCGCTTTTCGTCGAAGGGCAGGCGTTCTACCTGAAGAAGGACTACGGTTCCGCGCGCAAGAATTTCGCGTTAATCGCCGCCGCGCGCGATCTGCCGGCGGAGTTGCGTGCGAACGCGCTATCCGCCGGCGCGGTCGTGGACATTCTCGGAAACAACGTCGACGCCGCGCGCATTGCGCTGTGGCGGGCCGTTCGCGTCGATCCGAAATGCGCGGCGGCCTGGTATCATCTCGCCTACATCTCGCGCGTGACCTACGATTTCGTCTGCGCCGCCCAGATGCAGTACGCGATGGCGGCCGGCCTCCTGCCGGCGTCGGACGAACGCGTCGCCGAGATCACGCGCAAGATCCAGCCCGCCCTGCGCGATGCGCTGACGCAGCGGAAGGCCGCCACGGTCGGCGTTTCGAAACGCGATCCCGCGTTGAGCGCGAAGCTCGTCGCCGAAGCGCAGGCGCTTCAGGCAAAGGACGCCAAAAAAGCCGCGGCGAAGTTCCTGGAGGCCTGGGAGAAGGACGTGTTTTCGTTCGAGGCGGCGTCCGGATGGGCGCGACTGGCGAGCGCCGCCCCGACCGCCACCGGCGCCGAAAAGGTCCTCGAGGCGTATGACGCCGCGCTCTCCGAACGCCCCAGCAACCAGGCGCTGTATCTTGCCGCCGCGCAGTATGCGCTGAAGGCCGGCAAGCCGATCCGCGCGCAACGGCTGCTCGATCAGGCGCTGGCGCACGACTGCACCAACAAGAAGGCGCTGGCGCAGTACGTGGACGTACTCAAGCGGAACGGCAAGGCCAAGGCGGCCGCGCTGTACCAGGCCTACCTGAAGGAACTCTGATTTGCCGTTCCCCGTCCAGGCGTTCGACTACGCGCTGTTGGCCGTGGCGGCCGTCGGCGTCGTCTGGGTGCTTTACGGCGTCCTGCGCCGCGTGCTGCTGTTCCTGCTGCTGATGGCGGCGTTGGCGGCGTTGGTCGGATTCGCCGGCTATTTCCAGACCGGTTGTTTCGGCAAGGGCTTTTTCGCCGAACGGAGCACATGCGTGGGGTTCGTCGGCACGCTTGTGGATGCGTGGGCCGGACTGGGGACCTCGGAATGACCGACGCCGAGCTGATGCTCGCCGCCGCCGCGGGGGACCAAAACGCGTTCTCCGAAATCGTCCGCAAATTTTCCGACGTTCTGCTGAACTTTTTCCTCCGTCAGGGCGTTTCATACGCAGATGGACAGGATCTTGCGCAGCGCACGCTGCTCCGGTTGTGGCGTTACCGCGCCAATTACCGGCCGTCGGCCAAGCTCACGACGTTTCTGTTCATCCTCGCGCGCCAGGAGTCCATCGACTTCTTCCGCGCGGAAGGGCGCAGGCGGAATTTGGAGGACGGGTTCGAGCGCGAGCAGACCGTGTGGTCCGAGACGGCGCAGGCGGCGGAACCCTTTTCGGGGGAAGCGGTTCGGCGCGCGGTCGCGGAGCTTGAACCGGCTTGGCGCGACGTGGTCGAGTTGGGCGTCTTCCAGGATCTGCCCTACGCGGAGGTCGCGGAAATCCTCGGGATTCCCGTGGGTACGGTGAAATCGCGCATGTTCAATGCGCTGCGGAAATTGAGGGGTTTGCTACATGAACGCTGACTTGAAGGCCACGCTGGCGGAGATGGGGGCGGATGCGTCGTTTGTCGACGCGCTTCGCGGCGCGTGCGCGTGCCATGTCGATCCCGGTTTCGCTTCGCGCGTGGAGACCGCGGTGCGCGACGTCCGAGCGCAATCCACGGTCTGCTGGTGGACGGCCGCGGCGGCCGCCGCCGCGCTGCTGGCGGTTTCGGTGTCGTTCCTGTTGCCGCGCGGCGATTCGAAAGCGGGCCGGCTTCCCAGCGTCCAAATGTCGTCCGCGTCGTCGTTGACGCCGCACGTGCAGGCGTTCGTGGTGTCGTCTCTGGCCAAGGGAGCGGATGCGTCCGCATTGACGAAGGCCGTCGACGCGCTCGTGTCCTGCCAATCCGCGGAAGGCGGGTGGACCAATCCCGAGATGAGCGCGCGGAACGTGGCGGCGTTGACCGTTGCGGTGTCCGCAGGCGTGACGTCCGCGAAAAGCGCCCTGTGCCGCGGTCGCCGCTATCTGCGCGCGAACGGCATCCCGGAACTCGATGCCGTGCAATTCGAGCGCGAAGCGCGCCATGTACGCGAGCTTCTTGGCGGTTGAGGGTTCGCGCCATGCGCGCCGCCCCCAAACTCCTAACCCCTAACCCCTAACCCCTTCTCTTTGTGGTATAATCATGGCACTTTTTAACTAAAGGAGTTGGCTCAAATGAAGAAAACCGCACTCGTCAATGCCCACGTGATCAGCCCCGGCGTCGATCTGGAAGGCGCCGTCGTCGTCATCGAAGGCAAGAAGATCAAGTCCGTCTCCAAGGCGAAGGCCCCGAAGGGCGCCGAAATCGTCGACGTGAAGGGCGCCTATGTGGTGCCGGGCTTCATCGATGTGCATCTCCATGGCGCGTGCGGCTACGATGTGTGCGACGCCACGGAAGAGGCCATCACCAAGATCGCCGAAGCGAAGCTGGCCGAGGGCTGCACGAGCTTCCTGCCCACCACGCTCACCGTCGGGCACGACAACCTCGTCGCCGCCGCGAAGGCCGTCGCGGCCTACCGCAAGAACGAAAAATTCGCCAAGGTGATCGGCATCCATCTCGAAGGGCCGTTCATCAACGTGA
>DCIH01000041.1:25999-29601 GCA_002317575.1 Verrucomicrobia bacterium UBA1731
AAGTGCTGCGGCGCGCAGAACCCGGCGTTCGTGCGCAAGCCCGACGTCAAGGAAGTCCTCGCGATCTCCAAGATTTCGCCCGTGAAGATGATCTCCTACGCGCCCGAGACGGAAGGCGGCGCGAAGTTCGCGGCGGACTGCTTCAAGCACGGCATCGTGCCGTCCTGCGGCCACACGGGCGCGACCTTCGCCGAGTTTCTCCCGGCGTACAAGAAGGGACTTCGTCACCTGACGCACTTCTGCAACCAGATGACGAAGCTGCACCACCGCGAGATCGGCATCGTCGGCGCGGGCTTCCTCTTGGAGGACCTCAACACCGAAGTCATCTGCGACCGCATCCACCTGTGCGACGACATGCTCCGCCTCGTGTTCCTGCGCCGCAACCTCGCGCATGTGCAGATGATCACGGACTCGCTCCGCTGCTCGCACTGCAAGGACGGCTATGCGTTCGAAATGGGCGGCCTCAAGGTGCAGCTCAAGGGCGGCGAAGCGCGTCTCGTCGAGGGCGGCAACCTCGCCGGTTCCACGCTGTGGCTCAACAAGGGCCTCAAGAACCTCAAGGATGTCACGGGTCTTCCGCTCAAGGACCTGATCCGCACGACTTCCTGGAACCAGGCGATCGAACTCGGCCTCGGCAAGCAGCTCGGCAAGGTGGAGAAGGGTTTCACGGCCGACCTCGCCGTGCTCGATGCGAAGAGCTTCAACGTCAAGGCCGTCTTCAAGAACGGCGAGAAGTGCATCTGACTGGTGCACGCTTCATGAGCCGTGAAGACGCTGCTTGAACGTCTGGCTTGGGGGATGGACGCGAGTTTCTACCGTCTCGTCCCCGAAGAAGTGCTGACGCCCGCCGACGAGGCGGGCGTCGTGCGCATTCTCGAACGCGCGCGTCGCGACGGGAAGAAGGTGACCTTCCGCGCCGCGGGCACCTCGCTTTCCGGTCAGGCGTCCACCGATTCGCTGCTCGTCGTGTGCGGCAAGAAGTGGGAGCGTTTTGAAGTCCTCGACGGCGGCAAGCGGATCCGCGTCCAGCCCGGTCTCACGGGCGGACGCGTGAACACGATTCTCAAGCCGTATGGCCGCAAGTTCACGCCGGACCCCGCGTCCATCGCGAGTGCGATGGTGGGCGGCATCGTGGCGAACAACGCCTCCGGCATGTGCTGCGGCACGCACGCGAACGCCGAGCGCATGATCCGGTTCGCACGGCTCGTGCTGGCGGACGGCACGATTCTCGATACGGGCGACGCGGCCTCGCGCGACGCGTTCACGAAAAGCCACCCGCAATTTCTAGCGCGGCTCGCGGAATTGCGCGACCGCGTCCAAAACGATTCGGAACTCAGGGACCTCATTCTTCGCAAGTACCGTCTCAAGAACGTGACGGGCATCACGATCCTGCCGCTCGCGGAATGCGACGACCTCTTCGAAATCATCACGCGCCTCATGCCTGGCAGCGAGGGAACGCTCGCGTTCCTCGCGGAGGCCACATTCGAAACGGGCGCAATCGACGCGCTCGAACGGAGCGAACTCAGATTGTATCCCACGACGCGCGCCGCGTGCGAGGCGGTGGCGGAACTCGCGCAGGATCCGCGGATCGTCGCCGCGGAATTCTTCGACCGCGCCTCGATGCGCGTGGTGGAGAAGGATTTTCCCGAACTGGCGGATCAACCGCCGGACGCGGGCGCCTTGTTGGTGAAGATCCGCGGCGAGGCCGAAACGGACCCCGCGCGCGCCGCGAAGTGGTGGGCGATCCGCAGCGGCATCTTCCCCGCGGTGGGCGCGACGCGCGAGGTGGGAACGACCTGCCTCATCGAGGACGTCGCCGTGCCCGTGGAGCGGCTCGCGGATTTCACGGACGACCTGAAGCGGCTCTTCGTCGAACACCGTTATCCGGACGCCGTCATCTACGGCCACGCGCTCGCGGGAAACTGGCATTTCATCCTGAACCAGCGCTTCGATTCGCCCGCCGCGGTGAAGCAGTACGCGGACATGATGCGCGCGGTCGTCGATCTGGTGACGGATAAATACGGCGGTTCGCTCAAGGCCGAGCACGGCACGGGACGCAACATGGCGCCGTTCGTCCGCCAGGAGTGGGGCGACAAGGCGTACGCGCTCATGTGCGACGTGAAGCAACTCTTCGATCCCGAGGGGATTCTCGGGCCGGGCGTCGTCTTCAACGAGGACCCCGCCTCGTTCGTGGATCATCTGAAGCCGTTGCCGAAAGTGCATCCAATCGTGGACCGTTGCATCGAGTGCGGTTTCTGCGAGGTCAATTGCGTCGCGTGCGGTTTCGCGCTGTCGTCGCGGCAGCGCATCGTCGCGCAGCGCGAGATCGCGCGCCTGAACGCGCTCGCCGCGCAGGGCGACGCGGCGGCGAAGCGCCAGGCGGACGAACTGGGAAGGGATTTCAGGCGCCTCGGGCGCGACTTGTGCGCGGGCGACGGCTTGTGCGCCACGAGTTGTCCCGTGAAGATCAACACCGGCGAGTTCGTGCACGTGATCCGCGAGCGCGAGCAGTCCGTTCTGAACAGGCGCTTCGGCGCGTTCGCCGCCGCGCATTTCGCGTGCGTCGCCGCATGCGTGAAGCTGTCGCTGTACGCGGCGGCGATCGGGCACCGCGTGCTCGGCACGCGGCTGATGGCGGCCGTTTGCCAGGCGTTGCACCGGTGGTTGGGCGTTCCCTTGTGGACGCCCGCGATGCCCGAACCGGTGGCGTGGGGAGCGTCTCTGAAGCGGCGAGGGCGCCGCTTCTCCTGCGAGGGAATGTCTCGGCGCGTCGTGTACTACCCGAGCTGCATCAACCAGCGGATGGGCAAGGCGCGCGGGGATGGCGGCAAGCCGCTGGTGGACGACATGACCGAGGTGCTCGCGAAAGCCGGCTTCGAGGTCGTCTATCCCGAGAATCTGTCCGCGCTCTGCTGCGGGCTCATGTGGGAATCGAAGGGCATGCCCGAGGTGGCGGACCGCAAGACGGCCGAGCTCGAGGCGGCGCTTCGCAAGGCGAGCGAGAACGGCAAATGGCCGATCGTGTGCGACCAGAGTCCGTGTCTTATGCGCCTGCGCACGAAGATCAAGGACCTGAAGCTGTACGAGCCGGCCGAGTTCATCGCGATGTTCGTTTTGGACAAGCTTCCGCTTAAGCCCGTGGACGCGTGCGTGGCGTTGCACGTCACATGTTCGACGCGCAAGATGGGGCTTGCGGAGGCGCTCGTGAAGGTGGCGAAGGCGTGCGCGCGCGAGGTCGTGCTGCCGGAGGGCGTCGGATGTTGCGCGTTCGCGGGGGACAAGGGGTTCACGGAGCCGGAGCTGAACGCGTGGGCGCTCAGGAAACTGCGCACGGCGATCGCGGAGTCGGGCGCGACGCGCGGATACAGCAATTCGCGCACCTGCGAAATCGGCCTTTCGACGCACGGCGGCATCCCGTACAAGGGCATCGCCGCGCTCGTGAACGAGGCGTCATCGCCGTCTGCAACCTGATTCGCGGTCCGAAACGTGGTATAATTCCAAACTGATGTCTGAAGAACTCACACCCATGCAACGGCAGTACCGCGCCATCAAGCGCGAACTGCCGCCCGGTTCCATTTTGATGTTCCGCCTCGGCGACTTCT
>DCIH01000041.1:29612-36620 GCA_002317575.1 Verrucomicrobia bacterium UBA1731
TACGAGATGTTCGGCGAGGACGCGGTCGTCGCTTCCCCCATCCTCGGCGCCACGCTCACGCAACGTGCGGGGCAGCCCTTGTGCGGCGTGCCGTACCACGCTTTGGACGCATACTTGGCGAAGCTCATCCGCGCCGGCAAGACGGCGGCGATCTGCGATCAGATGGAAGATCCGCGCCTCGTCAAGAAGGGCCAGGTCGTCCGCCGCGAGGTGACGCGCATCGTCACCCCTGGCACGATCACGGAAGACGGTCTTCTGGACGAGAACGCCAACAACTACATTGCCGCCACGAGCGGAAACGGTCTTGCGATGCTCGACCTCTCCACGGGCGAATTCTGGGTGGAGCAATTCGTGGACGAAGCGCGTCTCGCCGAAGGTCTCGCGCGTTACCGTCCCGCGGAAATCCTGAAGCCGGACGAATCGAACGCCTGGACATTCGCGCTCGACGCCGCCCGTGAGGAACTGCTGCGTCATTTCAATGTCACGGCGCTCGACGGTTTCGGTCTGGAAGGAAAATCCGAACTCGTCTGCGCGGCGGGCGGTTTGCTCTACTATGTGCATGTCACGCTGCGGCACAACGTCGAGCATGTGCGGACGCTGCGCATCCGCGAGTCGTCCGATTTCCTGGCGCTCGGTCCGGACGTGATCCGCCATCTCGCGCTGTTGCCGGGCGAGGGCGTCTCGCGCGACGCGTCGCTCGCGGGCGTCCTGGACGTCACGAATACGCCCATGGGCGCGCGTCGGCTCGCCTCGTGGATCCGCCAGCCGCTCCGCAAGGCGGACGAGGTGAACGCGCGGCTCGACGCCGTGGAGACGTTCGTGAAGGACCGCTTGGCGCTGTCGCGTCTGCAGGGACTCCTGGGCGGCGTGCGCGACCTTGAGCGTCTTGTCGCGAAGGTCGATTCCGGCCGCGCGAACGCGCGCGACGTGAAGGCGCTCGCGGAAAGCTTGCGCCCCGTGCCCGAGCTTCGCCAGGCGCTCGCGGCGGCGAACCGCGGCGCGGCGGTGCTGGACGGCGTCCTCGCGCGGTTGAGTCCTGAGGCGGACGTGGTGGACCTCGTCGACCGCGCCATCGCCGAGAATCCGAATGTGCTGCTCACCGAAGGCAACCTGATCGCGCCCGGCTACAACGCGGATCTGGATGAGCTGCGCAAGATCGCGAGCGAAGGCCACAAGTGGATCGCCGAATACCAGGCGCGCGAAATCGAGCGTACCGGTCTTAAGACGCTGCGCGTCAGGCGCAACAGCGTGTTCGGATTCTACATCGAGATTTCCAAGGCCGCGGCCGTCTCGGCGCCGCCCGAGTACGAGCGCCGTCAGACGCTCACCAATGCCGAACGCTTCACCACGCCCGAACTCAAGGAGTACGAGCAGAAGGTGGTGGGTGCGCAGGATAAGAGCTTTGCGCTGGAGCAGGCGCTTTTTCGCGAGGTGGTCGCGCAGATCGCCGCCCACACGGCAACGATCCAGCAGACGGCGACGGCCACGGGCGATCTGGACGCGATCCTGTCGTTCGCCGACCGCGCGCTCGCGGCCGGTTACATGCGGCCCGAGGTGGACGATTCGGATGTGCTCGAAATCGACGACGGTCGTCATCCGATCATCGAGCAGCTCCCCGACGCGGAACCGTTCGTCCCGAACTCGGCGCGGTTGAACGGCACGACGGATCAGCTGCTGCTCATCACCGGGCCAAACATGGCCGGCAAGTCAACGTACATCCGCCAAGTGGCGACGCTCGCGGTGATGGCGCAGGCGGGGAGCTTCGTTCCCGCCGCGCGCATGCGCCTCGGCGCGCTGGACCGTGTCTTCACGCGCATCGGCGCGGGCGACGACCTTTCGCGCGGACGTTCCACCTTCCTCGTGGAGATGCAGGAGTGTGCGAACATCCTGAATAACGCGACGACGAAGTCACTCATCGTGCTGGACGAAATCGGCCGCGGCACATCCACGTTCGACGGCATCTCCATCGCGTGGGCCGTGGCGGAATATCTGCACGAGAACCCGAAGGTCAAGGCGAAGACGCTGTTCGCCACGCACTACCACGAACTCGCCGATTTGGCGGACAAGTTCACGGGTGTGAAGAACTGGACCGTGCGCGTGAAGCAGGAGGGCGGCAAGCTCGTTTTTCTGCGTCGCGTGGCGCCGGGCGTCGCCGAGAAGAGCTTCGGCATCCATGTGGCCGCGATGGCCGGCTTGCCGCCGGCCGTGGTGGAACGCGCGGATCAGATATTGAAGAACCTGGAGGCGAACGATCTCGATGTGAATGCGCCGAAACTCGTCAAGAAGCCGCGCAAGAAACTGTCGGACATACCGGGGCAGATGACACTTTTCTGATCCGGAAGAGGGCCTTTTTCAGATGTTGGGACGAAAGACGAAAGCTGAACCCGCCGACGCGCCACAGACCGCGCCCGTCGCTGTCGTCGGTATGTCCTGCCGGTTCGCCGGTGCTTCCGATCCCGGCGCGCTGTGGCGCATGCTGATGGCGGGGCGCTCGGCGATCGAGACGCTGCCGAACGATGTGGCGCTGCCGATCGGCTGCCGGAATCTACTGCCCGACCGCACATATCCGTCGTCCGCGGGCCAGCTTGGCGATCTCTATTCGTGTCTGTCGTTCGAGCAGCGTTTTCCCCGCGCGCTCAACTGCGGCGAAAACCAGGACGCCTATTTCATTTCGCAGCTGGCCATCGACGCGCTGGCGGACGCGGGCATGCGGCCGCATGTGCACGAGACGGTCCGCGGGACGCTCCGCCTCGGCTATGCGCCCGTGTTCACGTCTTCGGGTGTCAACTGGTTGGGGCATACATTCTTCGTCGAGCAGACGATGGAGATCGCCCGCCGTTTCTTCCCCGGCGCGCCGGTGGATGCGCTGGAGGCGGTCTGCGCCAAGCTCCGGGAGTCGCTTCCCGCGCCGGACGGCGGCGCGTTCGGCACGGCGCTGCCGCATCGCGTGGCCGACGCGGTCGCGCGCGCCTGTTCTTTTTCGGGTTCCGCGACGGTGATGGACGCGGGTTCGCTCACGGGTGTGGAGGCGTTGTGCGCGGCGGCGGACGATTTGCGCCGCGGCGATGCCGATGTCGCGCTGGTGGGCGCGGTGACGCCGCCGTATTCGCGGGCGGAATTGGCGGGGCTTTCCGGCGTGGCGGCGTTTTCGCCCGACCGCTCGTTGACGCCGTTCGATCGCGACGCCCACGGCACGATTCCGGGCGAGGGCGGCGCTTTCTTCGTGTTGAAGCGGCGCGCGGACGCGCTCGCCGCGCACGACCGCATCTATGCGCTGGTGCGCGCCGGCGCGTCCGGCACGGGGGCCGCTTCGCTCGCGCTTGCGGCAGAGCAGAGCCGCTTGCCACTTGCGTCCGTCGCCATGGTCGAGGCGGACGGTTCCGGCGTCCCTGAGGCGGACGCTGCCGAGGTCGCGGAACTGCAGGAACTCTGGGGCGAGCACAAGCCGGGCGGTCCACTGGTGGGCATCGGTTCCGTGAAGGGCAATCTCGGCCATTGTTTCACGGCAAGCGCCGCCGCGGGTCTCGTGAAGACGGCGCTTTCGCTGCACCGCCGCGTGCTCGCGCCGCAGGTGGCGCCGGCGCATCCTCTGGAGGCGTTGTCCCGTCTCGATTCTTCCGTGTATCTGTTGGACCGTCCGCGGCCCTGGATCACGGGCGATCCGGCGAGTCCGCGCCGCGCCGCGGTGCTGGCGCGCGGCGACGGCCGCTCCGCGGCCGTGCTGCTTGAAGAGGAGCCGGAGGTGCGCGCGTGACGATGTGCTTTGACGATGGTTTCGCGAGCGAACTCGTGCTCGTCTCCGCGGCGGATGACGCCGCGCTGCTGGCGGAAGTTTCCCGGCTCGAGGCATTTCTTCAGCAGGCGCCCGACGCGCTGCTGCGCGATGTCGCCTACACCTGTTCGCTGGCGCGCGGACCGGCCGTTTTGGCCGTTGTTTCCTCCACGGTGAACGAATTGCGCGGCCGGCTGGCCCTGGCCCGGGGACGCCTCGTTTCCGGTGCGACGCGCATCCGCGACCGCAGCGGTACATACTACAGCGGCGTACGCGCGCCGGCCAAGACGGCCTTTCTGGTACCCGGCGCGGCGAGTTTCTATCCGGACATGTTGCGTGATATCATCCTTGCATATCCGCGGATGCGCGTGGCGTTCGACGAACTTGAGGAGGCGCTGGCGGGTTCCGGTCCGTTCCAGCCGTCGTCATTCGTATTCCCGCCGGCGGCCTGCTACCGTCGCGACGCGGAGGTCTTCTCCGCGGGCGGCTACGCGGAGGCTGTCGTATCCGTGGCTTCGGCATCGGCGGCCGTGATTCGGTTCCTAGCGGCTGCCGGTCTCAGGGCCGACGGTTACGCCGGCTTCGGCGGCGGCGATCTGGTGGCGCTGGCCTGCTCGGGTGCGTTCGGCGACATGAACCGCGCGTCGCGGCAGGCGTTCGTGCGCGATGTGTACGCGTTGTCGGCACGCGTGGTGAAGGGTATGCCGGAACCCGACTGGAAGCAGCTCGTGCTGGATGCGGAATGGTGCGCGAAATTCGATTCCGATTTCCGGAAGTTCGCGCAACGGTGGATCAAGCAGATGCCATCCCTGCCCGTGTACTCCTGCGCGACGGCGGCGCCGATCGGGCCGAAGACCAAGGACGCGCGCGCGCAGTCGGCCGCATTGTGGACATCCGCCGTTGATTTCGCCGCAACGCTTCGCCGCATGCACGCGGATGGATATCGAACATTCGTCGAAGCGGGCCCCCGCAGTTTGTTTTCGACGGCTGCCAAGGAGGCGTTGCGCGGACTCGACTGCGAAATCGTCACATTCAACCGCGCGCACCGCTCAGGGCTCGTGCAGATGCAGCACGCCCTGGGGCTTCTTGCCGCGCTTGGCCATCCGGTGGACCCGGCGCCGCTGTTCGAAGATCGCCGCGCCCATCGGCTCGATTTCGACGCTCCGCTATCGCTCGAGGCGCGCGCGGACTCGAAGCTCAAGCTTTCCCGTGCCTTTCCGCGCATGACCTACCAGGCCGACGAACCGGAATTCGTGAAATCGGCGTCCGTCACGGTCGCCGAGGCCGCACCCGGACAGCGCGGCAAACGGCGCGCCGAATCGCTGGAGGCGCGCAAGCGCCGCAAGCAGCAGCAGTTCGACTTCGGTGCCGCGGCGCCGCTCATCTCCGACGCGCAGGCGACGCTCGACCCCGAAGGTGCCTCCATCGAAATCGTGAAGACATTCACGCTGAAGGACGCGCCGTTCTTTGCGGAGACGGCGGTTGGGGCTTCGCAGCTTTCCTATTCGGATTCGAAGTTGCGCGGCTATGTGCCGCTCACGCTTCTGGCGGCGGCGGAGATTCTCGCGGAGACGGCGTCGCGGCTGGTGCCCAATCGGCAACTCTTGTCTATCGAGGGACTCGAAACGCCGCAGACGCTTGCGTTCGCGGGTGGCGCTCTGGCGTTGCGCGTGCGCGCCGAGCGCGTCGTATCGACCGACGAAGGACGCTTGGCCGTGAGGGCGTCTTTGCGCGTCGACGACGCGGACGCCGCCGTGAAGCCGCCAGTCGTCTCCGCGACATTCGCGTTCGCCGATGGCGAAGTCGTCCGGCCCGCATTCGCCTTCCGGCCTCTCAAGCGGCCGCGTGATGTGCATTGGACGGCGCGCGACGTGTATCCTGCGCGTCTGGCGGTGGGCGAGACGCTTCAATGCGTGCGACGCGCCGACATGTGGAGCGAAGAAGGCCTCGATTACGAAATCGAGGCGCCCGATTCGGGCCGCGCCGTCGCGCACACATCCGTTCCTGTGTGGACGGCGAATCCGCTGCTGCTCGAGGCCGTCTCCCAGGGGTTCGCGCTGTGGCGCAGCCACGCGCGGTTTGCTGGCGCGTTCTCCTACCCGTTCCGCGTGCGTCGCATTGATTTCCACGCGCAGAACGTCCCCGCGGGGACTCGCTTGAAATGCTATCTGCGGCTCACCGACGTGACGCCGAAAACGCAGGTCGCTGACATCCAGGTGACGGGCGGCGACGGCAATCTGCTCTTCGCGCTGCACGGCTACGAGGAAATGACGGAACGCGTGCCCGAGGAGTATGTGAAACTCGTGCTGTCGCCCGCGACGGCGTTTCTTACCGAAAAGATCGGGGCGGACAAACTGGGGTCGCCCGTCTATGCGTTCGCGTCGGCACTGATCACGGATGTGCCGTATCCCATCTTCGAGCGCAACGAGGGCCTTTGGCTCAAGACCGTGTCTCAGATTGCGCTGAACGCCTCGGAACGCCGCAAGTTCTCGGAAATGACGGGATCCACCGCGCGTCGCACGGAGTGGCTGTTCGGCCGACTTGCGGCGAAGGAGGCCGTGCGTCGATATTTGCTCGAAAACCATCAGGCGCGGTGGATGGACGCGGATGTGGAGATCTGGGCAAACGAGAAGGGCAAGCCCTGTGCCGTGGGCGCGTGGGCGGACAACCTGTCCACGCGGCTCGATCTGGCGATTTCGCATACCGCCGACTTCGTGGTGGCGATCGTCGCCTCCAAGGCGCGCGTAGGCGTAGACGCCGAGCGCGTGACACGCGATTTGTCGTCCGAGTTCACGGCCGGCGCGTTCGAGTCGTGCGAACTCGAGCTCGCCGCCACGGGCGTGGACGTGGCCGCGGCGACGATCCGCTTCTGGTGCGCGAAGGAGGCCGTTTCCAAGGCGCTCGGCACGGGCCTGAGGTATTCGCCGCGCGCGCTACAGGTGACGGCGTTCGATCTCGCCACGGGCGCGCTCGAGGTGACGCTCACGGGCGATTGGCTTGAAGCGTTCAAGCAGTTCCGCGGGTTACCGGTGAAGGTGTCCACCGTCATCGTCCGCAACCATGTGCTCGCCACATGCTTCATTCCCGAAACGCTCGTTCGTGACGAATGACGGGCAGGCGCAGAACATGCGAAAAACAAAAGCCCGGCGCGGATGCGTCGGGCTTTCCTTTGTAGCGAAAAGGTTCCGCTTACTTGTTTTTGTGGCGCTGGGCCTTCATGCGCTTGTCGTATTTGT
>DCIH01000041.1:36645-37458 GCA_002317575.1 Verrucomicrobia bacterium UBA1731
TTTTCCGGCGTTTCTTCTTGATGGAACCCATGGTTTACTCCTTTGTTGTTTAACCTGACTCTGCCCGCCTGTCTTGGCGGAGGCGGGTCAGAAGATGACTTTGTTGAGCGCGAGCTCGATGATGCCCGTGGCGCCGGCGGCGCGCAACTGCGGGATGAGGTCGCGCACGAGACGCTCCTCGACGACCGTCTCGACGGCGAACCAGTTTTCGTCGTCCAGCTTGTTCACGGTGGGCGCGTGCAGGGCCGGAAGAACCTTCACGACCTTGGCGAGCGCCTTCGCCGGCGCGTTGAGCTTGAGGAGCACGCGCTTCTGCGCGTCCAGCGCGCCCGTGAGCAGCATCTTGAGCTGTTCGAGCTTCGCGCGCTTGGCCGGATCCTTCCACGCCTTCTTGTTCGCGATCACGCGCGTGGTGGAGGTGAGGATCGTGTCCACGATGCGCAGGTTGTTCGCGCGCAGCGAGCTGCCCGTTTCCGTGAGGTCCACGATCGCGTCGACGAGCTCGGGGGCCTTCACTTCCGTGGCGCCCCAGCTGAATTCGACATCGGCCTTGACGCCGTTCTTCTTGAGGTAGCGCTTCACGAGGCCGACTGCTTCCGTGGAAATGCGCTTGCCCTGGAGATCCTTCACGGACTTGATCTTGGAGTCGTTCGGGACGGCGAGCACCCAACGGACCGGGTTCGAGGTGGCCTTGGAGTAGTTGAGCTCGCAGACCTCCTGCACGTCGCTGCCGTTTTCGTACACCCAGTCCCACCCGCAGATGCCGGCGTCGAGAAGGCCGAGCTCCACATAGCGGCTCATTTCCTGCGGACG
>DCIH01000041.1:37548-37932 GCA_002317575.1 Verrucomicrobia bacterium UBA1731
CCGCGCGCTTGAACAGCGCGAAGGTGGATTCCTGAAGGCTGCCTTTGGGCAGTCCGAGTACAATCGCCATCTCTACAATAACTCCTTCAAATGAAAAAACGAGTGAAGTATACCATATTGTGCGCACATTTCAAGGACGATTTGTTAGGGGCAGGGGTTAGGGGGGAGGGGTTAGGGGCTAGGAGTTAGGGGTTAGGATGAACTGCTTCACTCTGTGGAGCGGTGCGTCCCGCACCGCGCAGAGGCGTATCCAAGGGGGTGGCGTCGCTCCGCGACGCCATGTATGAAAACGCGGCTCCTTCAGGGGGTGGCGTCGCTCCGCCGACGCCACCAAGTTCGTGACATTCACGATCTTGTTACGTCCTTGGTCACGCCGGCGGAGCG
>DCIH01000041.1:37941-47982 GCA_002317575.1 Verrucomicrobia bacterium UBA1731
GCGGCGTGACCCCCTTGAGGAGCCGGCGTCTGGACCCCGCGCTATGTTGCGGGACGTTGGACCCCCTAACCCCTCATTCCCTCTTGAACATTCTGACATTTTTTCGTATAATGTCAGCATGAATTTTTGCAAGCATAGTCTCGTGGCTGCGTCGGCGTTGTTGGCGGGCCACGTTTTCGCATCCGGATTCGGTCTGTACGAGGCGTCTTCAAAGTCGTACGCCCTGGGCGGGGCGGTCCTGGGTCGCGCAACCGATGCGTCCGCCAACTTCTTCAACCCCGCCACGCTCACGGACCTCACGAACGCCACGGTCACCGTGGGTTTCATGACGGAACACCCGCGCGCCCGCATGAAAACGAGCATGGGCGGCGAAACGGCCGACATGAATCCCGGCTGCTTCGTGTTGCCGCATTTCATGATGGCGATGCCGCTGCCGTGGGATTTCACGTTCGGTCTCGGCATGATGCCGGAATACGGTCTGGGTTCCAAGTACAGCAGCGATTGGGACCTCAACTTCAATTCCACTGAAACGACGGTGCAGAGCATCACGCTCAATCCGAACTTGGCCTACAAGGTGACGGATCGTTGGTCGCTGGGCGCCGGCTTGCGCGTTTTGTGGTTCGACTTCGAGCAATACTCGAAACCGATTGCGGCGCGCATGCACGGCACGGACTACCGGTTCCAAAATCGACTCAAGGGCAACAACGGCATGTCCGACTACGGTTTCCAGGTCGGCACGAAGTACGATCTGCTGGACAATCTGTCCGTGGGCGTCAACTACAAGTCGATGACGCGCGTGCACGTGAAGGGACGCACCACGAACAAGCTGATCACCGACGGTCCGGACGCGATCGAGACGGCCATGCGCGCCGCAGCCGCCAAGAACACGGGCAGCGCGAAGACGACGCTAGATCTGCCGCAGTCCATCACCGCCGGCGCGAACTGGGACATCACCGACACGTGGCACTTGGGCGGCGCCGTCGCGTGGACGGATTGGTCGTCCGTGGATGTGCTCAATTTCCATTTGTGCGGCGCGACGAAGCCGATCAAGCTCAAGTGGGAGGACACGTGGCGCTTCGCCATCGCGCCTTCGTGGGATTTCGCCGAGGACTGGACGGCGATGGCGTCCTACGTGTTCGAAACGGACTGCTGCGGCGACCAGGATTCGACGATGCTCCCGCCCTCGCAGCGCCACATGATCAGCTGCGGTCTCGCCTGGCACATGATGAAGAACCTGGAGCTCGCGCTCACCTACGGCATCATTCTGATGGACGGCGCCGAGAGCGACTGCACGAAGACAGTGAAGGACGCGACGGGCGCGGTCGTCGAAAGCACGACCTACCGCTATTCGGCCCACCGCGCGCTCTCCCACGCCGCCGGTTTCACGGTGACGTATTCGTTCTGAAACTGTGCTATAATAATTGGCCATGAAACTGAAAACGATTCTGGCCGCGGGCGTCGCGGCGGCGGCGTGTGCCGCGTTCGCCGAGGCGCCCAAGTACGTGTTCCTCTTCATCGGCGACGGCATGTCCACGCCGCAGCGCATGACGGCGGACGAATTCGCCCGCGCCTCCGGCCACGGGCAGCTTTCCATGAACACCTTCCCGCACCAGGCCACCACGCGCACGTGCTCCGCGTCCTCGCTGGTGACCGACTCCGCGGCGGCCGCCACGGCCATCGCCTGCGGCGTCAAGACGTACAACGGCGCCATCGGCGTGGACACCAACAAGCAGCCGCTCGTCTCCTCCGCCCAGGTCGCGCACATGGCCGGCCGCAAGGTGGGCATCGTCACCACCGTGACGATCTGCCACGCGACGCCCGCGGGCTTCTACGCGCACCGTCCCCAGCGCTCCATGAGCTACGAAATCGGCGTGGACCTCCTCCACTCCGGCTTCGAGTACTTCGCGGGCGGCGGTCTCGACGGCCAGAACAACAAGACGAACTCCGCCGACTACTGCGGCGACCTCTACAAGATCGCGCCCGAGAAGGGCTACACGCTCGTCGAGAACAAGAAGGACTTCCTCGCGCTCAAGCCCGGCTGCGGCAAGATCTGGTACAAGGCCGTGCCCGGCTACATGTCCTTCGACATGGACCGCGGCGAGGACGAGCCCACGCTCGCCGAGATGACGGCGAAGGGCGCCGAACTCCTGGACAACGACAAGGGCTTCTTCATGATGATCGAAGGCGGCCGCATCGACGGCGCGGGCCACGGCAACGACGCCGCGCCCAACATGCGCGACACGCTCGCCCTGGACGAAGCCGTGCGCGTCGCGGTCGCGTGGCGCGAAAAGCACCCGGATACGCTGATCGTCGTCACCGGCGACCACGAAACGGGCGGCATGGCGATGGGTTTCGCGGGCACCGGCTATCAGTTCTACATGGACCGCCTCGCGCGGCAGAAGTGCTCCACGGGCGTCTTCGGCGACAAGCTCGCCGCCGCCCAGAAAAAGGCGAAGGCGGACGGCAAGGAATTCGCGTTCGCGGACGCGGAGAAGATGCTCACGGAATGGTACGGCTTCAAGTTCGACGCCGTCCGCGCGGCGGACGAGGACAAGGCCGCCGGCGACAAGTTCGCCGAGAAGAAGGACCGCAAAACCGATCCGATGGAGGTCAACAAGTCCGAACTCGCCGAGCTCGAAAAGGCGTTCAAGAAGAACCAGTTGCCCGACGCCGCGCGCCGTCTGATGAGCGCGAAGGCGGGCGTCGGCTGGAGCTCCGGCGCGCACACCTCGCTGCCCGTGCTGACGACGGCGGTCGGCGCGCAGTCCGAAGTGTTCTCCGGCTTCATGGAGAATACGGACATCTCCAAGCGCCTCAAGGCGATGTACCGGTAAGCGGGAACGTTTCCCGTGCTGAAACGCGCGCTGCCCGTTCTGGTGCTTGTCCTCGGATGCGTGGGGATGTGGTTCGTTCCCGCGCGTCCGCAACTGGGCGGTGCATCGGGCGAGCCGACGCGCGCGCGCGTCGTGTCGGTGGACGATTCCGGTCTCCAGGTGCTCGGCCACGTCGAGTACGGCAGCGAGAGTCTGGAAGTCGAAATCCTCGGCGGTCCCAAGAAGGGCCAGCGCTTCCGCGCCACGAACGAACTCCGCGCGCAGTTGGAGCTGGACAAGAAGTTCAAGCCCGGCGACGTCGCCGTCGTCCTGCTCGGCGCGGACGACCAGCCGGAAACCGCCAACCTCGCGGCGCGCGACCACTGGCGCCTCGGCTGGGGCTTCGCGCTCCTCGCGGCGTTTTCCGCGCTCCTGGTCCTGTTCGGCGGCTGGACCGGCGCGAAGGCGCTCTTCAGTTTCGTCTTCAGCTGCTTCGTCATCTGGAAGGTCGTGGTGCCGCTCGCGTTGGCGGGGTGGTCCGCGAGCTGGGTTTCCTTCGTGGCGGTGTGCATCCTCACGGGCGTCATCATGTACCTCGTGGCGGGCTGGACGCGCAAGGGCCTCGCCGCGTTCGGCGGCGCGATGCTCGGCGTCTTCGCGGGGCTCGGGCTCGCGCACCTGTGCAGCCGGCTCATGAACGCGAACGGCGCGACGATGCCGTTCGTCCAGACGCTCCTCTACTCGGGCGCCGCCGAGCTGGACATGCAGGACATCTTCATCGGCGCGATGGTGCTCGCGTCCTCGGGCGCGGTGATGGACCTGGCGATGGACATCGCAAGCGGCATCGAGGAGGTGGCGCGCCACAATCCGTCGCTTCCGCGCGAGGAACTGTTCAAGAGCGGGATGCGCATCGGCCGCAGCGTCGTGGGAACGATGACGACCACGCTGCTTCTGGCGTACTCGGGCGGGTATCTGACGCTCCTCATGGTGTTTGCGTCGCAGGGCACGCCGCCCGCCGATTTCCTGAATACGACGCTTGTGTCGTCCGAGGCGGTGAAGACGCTCGTGGGGAGCTTCGCGCTCGTGTTGGTGGCCCCGTTCACGGCCCTCGTGGGAGCGATTTTGTTGAAATCTTGTAAGGAGAAATGAACATGAAGAAGCCATTCGGATGGTTGGCCGTTGCGGCGGCAATTGGTTTGGCGGGATGCTCTTGGGCGCCGTTCGGCGGCGGTTCGTGCGCGTGCCCGGGCGAATGCATCACGCTCGACCCCGCGGAGAAGTCGACATTCTCGCACTGGAAAGTGCGCTTCTCGGGCGAGACGGACAAGTCGCCCGTCGCCTACAAGGTGGGCGAGAAGATGCGCTTCACGTTCTCGGTCGCGTTCAACCAGACGCTCCCGTCGAACAAGGTGTTCTTCGTGAAGTGGGCCCGCCGCGGCGACGACGGCGTCAGTTTCTCCGGTTTCGACCGCATCACCGAAGAGAAGCCCGTGGTGGTGGAAACGTCCATCGACCGCGCCGGTTTCGTGAACGTGAACGCCCAGCTCACGGACATCGAAAACAACTACTTCTGCTATTTCCAGGACGACTACAACCGCATCCCGCTCACGTGGGAAGGTTCCGCCGGCGCGGACGTGGACAAGATCCTGCCGAGCTACGACGAGCCCGCCGACTTCGACGCGTTCTGGGCGAAGCAGCTCGCCGAACTCGCGAAGATCCCCGTCAAGCCCGAGCTCGTGGACATCCCCACGAACAAGCTCCCCGCCCGGTACCGCGACGGCAAATTCGTCGCGCAGGCGTTCTCCGTTCCCTGCGCGGGGCCGAACCCCGTCACCGGCTTCGTGGTGTATCCGAAGGACGCGAAGCCGCGGTCCCTGCCCGTGCGCATCACGTTCGACGGCTACGGTCCCGGCAGCATGGGAGCAGGTCCTTCCGAATGGCTCTTCTCCCCGTGGCCGAAGCCGATGGTGAAGATGCACGTGAACGCCCACGGCTACAAGCTCCTGCAGTCGGAGTCCTACTACAAGAAGCTGAATCTCGACGGCTACGGCTTCGGCGCGCCCGAGAACGTGAAGCCCGAAACGTCGTACTTCCTCGGCGAGGCGCTGCGCCTCGTGCGCGCCTACGATTTCGCGAAGACGCTCCCCGTGTGGAACGGCAAGGACCTCATCGCGAACGGCGGCAGCCAGGGCGGGTTCCAGTCTGTGCTCGCCGCGTCGCTCGTGAAGGGCCTCACCGAAGCGCATCCGGACGTCACCTGGATGTGCGACTGCGCCGGTCCCACGCGCGGCCGCCTGAACGGCTGGCGGCCGGACTACCGTCCCGGTCTCGGCTACTTCGATTCCGTGTTCCACGCGCGCCGCATTCCCGCGACCTGCCGCATGGACGTCGGTCGCGCGGGCCTCGGGGACTACGTGTGCCCGCCCACGGGCCTGGCGGCGTCCTACAACGCCGCGAACTGTCCGAAGTCCATCTGCTGGTGGCAGAACTCCACGCACATGTACGCGACGCCGATTTCCATCCGCCATTGCTGGACGAACCAGGCCCCCGCAGGCGCGGGAATCAAGGGCACGGCGCAGATCGCGTGCACCGCGCGCACGGTGACGGGCGTCAAGGCCGCCTTCGACCCCAAGGCGTGGACCATCGCGTCCGCGGGCCGTACCGCGCGTCCGTTCGATTTCTCCAAGCGCTGCAACCTCCGCGCGGCGGCCGGCAACCTGAAGGCGCTGGGCGAGGCGACGATCCGCGGCAAGCTGATCGCCGAGGCGGACGGCGAGGTCGTGCTCGGCGCGGGCATCGACTGGTGGTGGGAATGCCTGGTGAACGGCGAGGGCGTGTTCGGCCGCACGCGCGTCAACGGTTCGAACGCCTCCGGCGCGTTCGAGGCGGGCGACTGGACGTTCGCCGCGCCCGTGAAGAAGGGCGCGAACGAGGTGGTCTTCAAGATCGTGTGCGGCGAGAACGGCAACGGCGCGGTGGCCGTGCTGGACGGCGCGCACGAGGTCGACCCCGCCGCCGCGGCGGCGTACCGCAAGGCGGTGGCCGCGTACCGCGCGCCGTCGTCCGTGCCGTTCAAGCCGCTGTGGACGGCCCCCACGTGCATCCGCTTCGAAACGGCCCAGCCGTATCCCGCCGGCGTCGAGTACCGCAAGCGCGGCGCGAAGAAGTGGATCCAGGCGTGGGATGTGCGCACCGGCACCACGCAGCACGCGGTGTCCGTGCCCGATCCGTCGCTGTGGGGCGACTACGAATACCGCAAGATTGAGTGGACGCGCGAGGAGGAACTCTCGATCCGGCGCGACGAGAAGGACGTCCGCAACACCGGGCTCGACGTCGGCAAGATGGATTTCGACATCGTCACGGACAAGAATCCGCTCGCCTACAAAGTCGGCGAAACGATGCGCTTCCGCTACACGCTCAAGCTGAACCAGTCGGACCCCGTCGGCCACCGGTACTTTCTCCGGTGGGACCGCGGCGGCGACGACGGCGCCTTCGACACGGGCGTCGAGCCGCTCGTCGACGGCAAGACCGTGGAACTGCGCACCAAGATCGACCACCCCGGTTTCGTGCGCGTGAACGGCAGCGTGATCGACGCCGCGGGGCGCGTCATCCATTTCGTGCGGGGCGACACGAGCGAATGGCTCAGCTACCAGTCCGCGGCGTGCGCCGCGGCGGACACGCTTCTGCCCGCGTGCGAAGAGCCGAAGGATTTCTGCGACTTCTGGGCGAAGCAGATGGCGGAACTGAAGGCCGTTCCCGTGAAGTGGGAGATGACGGAACTTGCGACGAACCAGATTCCCGCCCAATTCCGCGCGACGCACCGCGCGTGGGCCGTGCGCGTGGACTGCTCGGGTCCCACGCCCGTCACGGGTTACCTCGCGATTCCGCGCGGCGCCAAGCCGAAGTCCCTGCCCGCGTGCTGCGGCTTCACGGGCTACGGCTGCAACGCCGACACGCTCCCTGGCGCGTGGCACTACGAGCGCGCGAAGGACGCGATCTACTTCCACATTAATGCGCACGGCTACGATCTGATGAAGGACAAGAAGTACTACGAGGATTTCGCGAAGAAGATCAACGGCAAGATCGGCTACGGTCTCGACGACGACGAAAACACGAAGCCCGAAACGGCGTACTTCCGCTACATGGCGCACCGCGTCGTGCGCGCGTTCGATTTCGTGAAGACGTTACCCGAATGGAACGGCAGGGACCTGAAAGCGCGCGGCGGCAGCCAGGGCGGCCTCCAGACCACCTGGGCGGGCGCGCTCGTGGAAGGACTCACCGAGTGCGAACCGTGGGTGACGTGGTGCACGGACATCAACGGCGGCGCCGTCGGGCGCTACGTCGGCTGGCGTCCCGCGTACCGTCCCGGCCTCGCGTACTACGACACCGTGATCCACACGCGCCACATCCCGAAGACGTGCAAGCTCGTCATTTCGCGCGCGGGCCTGGGCGACAAGTGCTGTCCGCCGAGCGGCCTCGCGTGCCAGTACAACGCGGCGAGCTGCCCGAAGACGATCACGTGGGTGCAGAGTTCGGACCACGGTCTCGTGCCGAAGGAAAACGTCCGCCACGACTACGAATTCTCCGCGCCGGCGGGCAAGGGTTTGACGGGCACGGCGACGAAGCCCGTGAAACTGCGCAAGGGCAACTTCGTGAAGGCGAAACTGACGGGCATCGCGCCGTCCGGCCAGTACCGCCGCGGCAAGGCCAAGGACGGCAAGGACCTGCCGGTGAAGGCGACGGTGACGCTCGAAGGCACGCTCGAGGCGGAAGCGGACGGCGAGGCGATCGTCGGCGCGGGCTTCGACTGGTGGTGGACGTGCAAGGTGAACGGCGTTGCCGTCTTCGGCGTTCCCACGGTGAGCCCCGGCGGCAACGGCGGCAGCTGTTCGCCGAGCGACTGGACCTTTGCGGTGCCGGTGAAGAAGGGCGCGAACAAGATCGCGTTCGACGTCGTCCTCGGCGAGCAGGGCATCGGCGGCGCGGTCGTGCGCGACCCCGCGGACTTCCCGGACGGCGTCGACGAAGCGCAGGTGGAGCGCTACCGTTCGCTCCTCGAGCGTTTCCCGCGTACCTGGGATTTCGGCCAAGGCGCCAAATTCACCTTCGACGGCAACTGGCGCTGATATTGCGAACCCACTTGCCGACCAAGCCGTTGGCGCCGATCAAGCCGCTGGCGGGACATGCATGACGAGGGCGGTCAGAAGATCCCTGGCTGCGGCGAGGGCCAGCATGTTCTCCTTGAATTTTTCGGCGGCCTCAGTGCGTTTCTTTTCCTCCGCGTTGGTCTGGCCTTTCACGGCATTGTTGTGTGCGGAGTGGAGCGCGTCCAACAGCGTCTTTCGCTCTTCGGCGCCAAGCGCGGCGATGGCGGTTTTGAGTTTCGCGTTCTTGTCAAGCACGGCTTGGCTGGCGAAATCGAAGAAAATGAGCTGGTCGTCTTCGCCGTAGGATTTGCCCTGCATGGCGTCGCGGAAGAATTTTCCAAAGGCATTTGCGTAGCCGGCCAGGGCGTTGCAGATGTTTCGGGTTCGGTTCGCGGTGTGGTCGGCCAACGCTTTCTGTAGATTGCCGGTCGCCACTTTCGGTGCGTCGTTGACAACCGCTTTCAGCGCGGCGTTGTTGAGCTGCTGTGACTTGAGATGCGCCTTCAGCAGGTAGCTCTTTGTGTTCTTTGACATTTTGGTGTTGATGATGATGTCGAGATCGACCTTCGCCTTTTCCACGTATTTCGCGCCGACTTCCGATGCGTTTTCGCAGGCGGCGTCCAGACCGTCGTCCTCGCGTCGCGCAAACGTGAGTTTGTCTGCGAGGCGCTTGATGTCCACGTCCTCCGCTGTCGCGTCGCAGTACGCCTTCACGTGCTCCAGCAGCGCCGTCTTCGCGTCGTGCTGCACGGCCAATTCGTGCAGTTCGAGCACAAACCGCATCTTCACGGTTTCGGCTGTGGCCTTGTGGACGTTGTTGGCGAAGTGTTTCATTTGCGCGGAACTCATGGGCGAGAGCAGTTTTTTGTAGTCATCCGGATGACTCTCGAACCACTTGTTCGCGATGCGCGTCGGCATGTTCCGGACGGCTTGTTCGTCGTCGGCGCCGATGGACATGTCCGGGCGTTTCGCCCGCGCGTCTTCAAGGGCCTTGTCGCAGTCGTTCGACATGAACCCGTTCAGCAGTTTCCCCAGTTCTGCGACTTGTTTCTCGAGGGTAGTGCGCATATTCGGGACCGTCTTGGCCGCGACGGACAGGAGTTCCTTGAGTGCCTGCTGTTCCGCGGTGGGCTTCCCGCCGTTGATTTCGATGTCAAGGGCGTGTTTCAGTTGGTCCACGGTGATGTCGGCCACGTCTTTGAGAAGGGGCGGATTGTTGCTGAAGAGGTGCCGCAGGGCCGCGTCCAAAACCGCGTTCTTTTCCGCCGTGGGTGCTTTGCGGAGCAGGTTCGCGAGTTCCGCTGCGGCGCTTTTGAGCGCGCCGTTCAAGGCGTTTGCCTTGTCGAAAATCGTGTTGTCGCTTTGGCATGTCGCGATCATGGCCTTTGCGTCGATGCCGTTGGCGATTCTGCACGCGTCGGTCTTCATCTGCGACACCTGGGCGGAGAGCGTGTTGAAGGCGGTTGCGATCTTGACGATGCGTCGGGCGGTGAGCGGACGGCAGCTCGTGATTTCTCCGTGTTTGATGATGAAATCGTTGAGGTTGAGCGCGTCGCGGATGGATTTCGGCCAGGATGACACGTCCTTCCCGTAGCCGATTTTCGACATTTCGTGCGACAAACCCTCCATCAGCGCGCGTCTGGCTTCGCGGTTGGCGGTTTTGAACGTGCTGTCGCGCGAACCGAGGCAGACCCATTTGTGGCCGGAGACACCCATGCTGTCGTTGAGGTGCATGACGGTTTTTTCGCCGCTGGACTGAACATCCGTGCTGTTGATGGCCTTATATGCCGCCATTTGGAAAGCTCTGATGGATCCCATGTGTTCGCTTCCTTGTATCTGATTTATCCGTATACGCGTCCGCTGGCGAAAGGTTACGCCCGCAACGCGCATTCGCCTGCCATTTTAGCACAATTTCGGCCGATTGCGTACAGTAGTGCTTCCCGAACTGCGGAACAAAATGCTGGAGTTTACCCATTTTCTGGTCGGGAAAGCGCATCTCACCCCGATGAATAAATTGTGGGGCGTGTTTTTGCATGTGAAATGGACGTTTCTCCCGCCGATGCGGCCGGCGCGTGCATGAT
>DCIH01000084.1:0-295 GCA_002317575.1 Verrucomicrobia bacterium UBA1731
GCATGCCGGCGAGCTGGCGGATCTGGAGCTTGGAACCGCGGGCCTTGGAGTCGACCATCATGAAGATCGGGTTCAGCTCCGTGGGCTTCGGGTTGTCCTTCGACACGTTGCGGTCGATCGTCTTGTACAGCTCGTCGCCCACCTTCTCGGTGGCCGCGGACCACACGTCGACGATCTTGTTGTGGCGTTCGCCGCCCGTGATGATGCCCTGCTGGAACTGGCCTTCGATCTTCGCGACCTCGGCGGAGCTCTTGGCGATCACGTCGTCCTTCTCGGCCGGGCGGATCATGTCCTT
>DCIH01000084.1:301-900 GCA_002317575.1 Verrucomicrobia bacterium UBA1731
CCTTCAGGCCCATGGACGCGCCGGAAACGGTCACGTAGTTGTAGCCGAGGTTCTTGAGCGCGTCGATCAGCTTCACCGTGGCGTCGTGGCCGGCCACGCGGTGGCAGTCGAGGATCAGCTTGCCGATCGTCGACTTGGTGACCTTGTCGTTGAAGAAGCCCATTTCCTTCGGGAACACGCCGTTGAAGATCACGCGGCCCGCGGTCGTCTCGATCGTGCGGGGGGCGGGATCGCCGTGCGGACGCTTGGGCAGCGGATTGCCCATCGCGTCCACCAGCTTGTCGCTGCCGAAGTCCGGGTTGCGGAAACGGATGCGGCTGTGGTAGGAGATGACCTTCTCGGCGATGCCGAATTCGACTTCCGCGAGGTCGTTGAACACCGGCAGGTGTTCGCCGGCGGCGGAGAACTTGCCCGCGACCTTGCCCGCAAGCTTGTCCTGCTGGCCGGCCGTCGTGAGGAAGTAGATGCCCAAGCACACATCCTGCGTAGGCGTCATCACGGACTTGCCCGAAGCCGGGGAGAAGATCGACGTGGACGCGAGCATCATCAGGCGCGATTCCATCTGCGCTTCGACCGAAAGCGGCACGTGCACGGCCATC
>DCIH01000084.1:928-1196 GCA_002317575.1 Verrucomicrobia bacterium UBA1731
ACGGCGTACACACCATCGGGTGCAGACGGATGGCCTTGCCTTCCACGAGCACGGGCTCGAACGCCTGGATGGACAGACGGTGGAGCGTCGGGGCGCGGTTGAGGAACACGGTCTTGTCCTTGATCACTTCGTCGAGGACGTCCCACACCTCCGGCACCTGGTGCTCGATCATCTTGCGCGCGGTGCGCACGGTCTGGCACTTGCCCTGGTCCTTGAGCGCGCGGATGATGAACGGCTCGAAGAGGCGGAGCGCCATTTCCTTCGGCAG
>DCIH01000084.1:1293-2993 GCA_002317575.1 Verrucomicrobia bacterium UBA1731
GGAAGCGGCCCGTCTTGCCCTTGAGGATTTCCGCGAGGGACTTGAGCGGACGGTTGCCGGGACCCGTCACGGCGCGGCCGTGGCGGCCGTTGTCGAACACCGCGTCAACCGCTTCCTGGAGCATGCGCTTTTCGTTGCGGATGATCACGTCCGGCGTCTTGAGCGCGAGCAGGTTCTTCAGGCGGTTGTTGCGGTTGATCACGCGGCGATACAGGTCGTTCAGGTCGGAGGTGGCGAAACGGCCGCCTTCCAACGGAACGAGCGGACGCAGTTCCGGCGGAATCACGGGCAGCACGTCGAGGATCATCCACTCGGGCTTGCCGCCCGAAGAGCGGAAGCCTTCGACGACCTTCATGCGCTTCGCGATTTTCTTGCGGTTCTGCTTGGAGCGGGTGTTCTCCATCTGCTCCTCGAGGTCACGCATGAGCTTGTCGAGGTTGAGCTTGAGAAGCATCTTGCGAATCGCCTCGGCGCCCATCTCGGCCTTGAACGCGTCGCCGTACTTAGCCTCGGCGTCGGCCTTCTCCTGGTCGGTCAGCGACTGGCCTTCCTTGAGGGACGTGTCGCCCGGCTCGATGACGAGCCAGTCCTGGTAGTAGAGGACGCGCTCGAGCGCCGTGGCCGGCATGTCCAGCAGCAGGCCGATGCGGCTCGGATTGCACTTGAAGAACCAGATGTGGCCCATGCGCTGGCGGCGCACCGAGGCGAGCGTCACTTCGACGCCGCAGCGGTCGCACACCATGCCCTTGTTCTTGATGCGCTTGTACTTGCCGCACGCGCATTCCCAGTCGTGCGTCGGCCCGAAGATCTTCTCGCAGAAGAGGCCGTCCTTCTCCGGACGGTAGCTGCGGTAGTTGATCGTTTCGGGATTCTTGACTTCGCCGTGGCTCCAGCTGCGGATCGTCTCGGGAGAGGCGAGCTGCACCTTCACAGCATCATAATGGACGGACGCGGAGTACTGGCCGCCGAAAACATCGCTCGTGTTGTAGGGATTCATGTCGTATTTCCTCCTGGAACGAGATTAGAGATTCGTGCCGCCGAGCAGCGTGCCGACGAGGTCCGCCGCGGGCGCCGCGGCCACCGGGGCCGTCGGCTGCTGGACGACCGTGTTGGCGCCCGAACGCGTCGGCTTCTCGGCGTCGCCGCCCAGAAGCTGCATGTCGAGGCACAGGCCGCGCAGTTCGTGGATGAGCACCGAGAAGGACTCCGGCATGCCCGAATCGAGCACGTTGTTGCCCTTGACGATCGACTCGTAGATCCGCGTGCGGCCCTGAACGTCGTCCGACTTGACGGTGAGAAGTTCCTGCAGCGCGTACGCGACGCCGTAGGCCTCGAGCGCCCACACTTCCATTTCGCCCATGCGCTGGCCGCCCATCTGCGCCTTGCCGCCCAAGGGCTGCTGCGTGACGAGCGAATACGGCCCGATCGAACGCGCGTGGATCTTGTCCGTGACGAGGTGGTGCAGCTTCAGCATGTAGATGACGCCCACCACGACGCGCTGCGCGAACGGTTCGCCGGTCATGCCGTCGTAAAGAACCGTCTTGCCGTCGGTGCTGATCCAGGCGGCGGAACCCTCCTGCTTCTCCTGCTCGGCGCGCGCCTTGGTGAGGTACTCGTCGATTTCGGATTCCTGCACGCCATCGAACACGGGCGTCGCCGCGTGGAAATCCAGCAGACGGCACGCGAGGCCGAGGTAGGTC
>DCIH01000084.1:3028-3707 GCA_002317575.1 Verrucomicrobia bacterium UBA1731
AGGTTCATGCGCGACGGCACGCCCAACGGGTTCAGCACGATGTCCACCGGCGTGCCGTCCGGCAGGAACGGCATGTCACAGCTCGGCAGGATGCGGGAAATGCAGCCCTTGTTGCCGTGGCGGCCGGCCATCTTGTCGCCGACGGAGAGGTTCTTCTTGTCCACCAGGTAGACGCGAACGGACTTCACCACCGTGCCTTCGTCCGGCAGATCGTCGAACGCGCTCGCGGGGTCGTTGCCCGCGGCCGCGTCGTCGAGCTCGGCGAAGCGGGCGCGGAACGGATCCACGACGGCTTCGACCTTGTCGAACGCTTCGCCTTCTTCGATCTTGAAGCTGTTGTAGGCCTTCGCGAGCTTGGTCGCAAGCGTCTTCGTGATCTTCTTGCCGGCGGGGATCAGGATGTCCTGCGTGCCGGCGTCGACGACATCCACATCGAACTTCTCGCCCACGATCGCATCCGTGAGCGCCTTCGCGAGCTCTTCAACCAGTTTTTTCCGCTTTTCGGCGCGCTTCTTCTCCGCGTCGCGGCTCTTCTTCGCCGCCTTGGCGGGGCTCTCGCCGGCCTTCGTCTGGTCCTGCGACGTGGAGACCTTCACGGCCATCACCACGCCCGTGGTGCCCGGCGGCACCGTGAGCGACGTATCGCGCACGTCGGCCGCCTTTTCGCCGAAGATGGCGC
>DCIH01000084.1:3752-4039 GCA_002317575.1 Verrucomicrobia bacterium UBA1731
TCTCGCCCTTCGGCGTGACCTTGCCCACCAGGATGTCGCCCGGATGCACTTCCGCGCCCACGCGGACGATGCCGTCGGGACCGAGGTTCTTCAGCGCGTCTTCGCCCACGTTCGGGATGTCGCGCGTGATTTCCTCGGGGCCGAGCTTCGTGTCGCGCGCGCCGCACTCGAACGTCACGATGTGGAGCGACGTGAGCACGTCTTCGCGCACGAGGCGCTCGTTCACGAGAATGGCGTCTTCGAAGTTGTAGCCGCGCCAGGACATGAACGCGACGAGCAGGTTCTTG
>DCIH01000084.1:4145-4435 GCA_002317575.1 Verrucomicrobia bacterium UBA1731
TTGAAGCACGTGCCGGCGTTGCAACGACGGAACTTCTGCAGCCAGTAGCGGCGCACGCCCTTCTTGGCTTCCTTGGCGTAATCGTACTTCTCCGGATTCTTCGGATTCGCCTCGACGCCGGACGGCAGCTCGCCGTTGGGCGTCACGAGCACGAACTCGGCGCACACATAGGCGACCACGCCGGGCTCGTCCGCGCACACGATCACGCGGCTGTCCTTGGCGGCGACGCCCTCGAGGCCCGTGCCCACGTAGGGACGCTCGCTCTTCATCAGCGGCACGCCCTGACGCAT
>DCIH01000027.1:0-253 GCA_002317575.1 Verrucomicrobia bacterium UBA1731
GAGGCCGTGCTGATGATCGATCCGCGCAACCTCGACACGCTTCTGCATCCGCAGTTCGACCAGGTGGCGCTCAAGGCGGCGACGCCCGTCGGGCGGGGACTCCCCGCGTCGCCGGGCGCCGCGTGCGGCCGCATCGTGTTCACGGCGGCGGACGCGAAGGCGTGGAAGGGACAGGGCGAGAAGTGCGTGCTGGTGCGTCTCGAGACGAGCCCGGAGGACATCGAGGGTATGAAGGCCGCGGAGGGCATCCTCA
>DCIH01000027.1:280-573 GCA_002317575.1 Verrucomicrobia bacterium UBA1731
GCGGCGGCATGACGAGCCACGCGGCTGTGGTTGCGCGTGGTATGGGCGAATGCTGCGTCTCCGGCTGCCAGGACATCCAGATGGACGAAGAGCACAAGAAGTTCTTCCTCGGCGGCAAGATGTTCCACGAAGGGGACTGGCTGTCGATCGACGGCTCGACCGGCAACATCTACGACGGTGTCATCTCCACGGTGGACGCGACGATCGCGGGCGAGTTCGGCCGCATCATGATGTGGGCGGACAAGTTCCGCCGGCTGAAGGTGCGCACGAACGCCGACACGCCGCGCGACGCC
>DCIH01000027.1:627-826 GCA_002317575.1 Verrucomicrobia bacterium UBA1731
TGCCGCACGGAGCACATGTTCTTCTCCCAGAGCCGCATCGAGGCGTTCCGCGCGATGATCTGCGCGGACACGGTCGAAGAGCGCCGCATCGCGCTCTCGAAGATCCTGCCGTACCAGCAGGACGACTTCGAGCAGCTCTTCGAGGCGCTGGACGGCCAGCCCGTGACGATCAGATTCCTCGATCCGCCGCTGCACGAGT
>DCIH01000027.1:1002-1198 GCA_002317575.1 Verrucomicrobia bacterium UBA1731
AGGCCGTCATCCGCGCGGCGATCAATGTGCAGCGCCGCCACAAGGGCTGGAACGTGCGTCCCGAGATCATGATTCCGCTCACCGGCGACGCCAAGGAGTTCAAGTTCGTCAAGGACATCGTGGTGCACGTGGCGAACCAGGAGATCCAGGCCGCCGAGATGAAGCTCAACTACGAAGTCGGCACGATGATCGAGAT
>DCIH01000027.1:1320-1462 GCA_002317575.1 Verrucomicrobia bacterium UBA1731
GCGCGACGACGCGGGCAAGTTCCTCACGAGCTACTACGAGCACAAGATCTTCGAGAACGACCCGTTCGCGAAGCTGGACCAGACGGGCGTGGGCAAGCTCATGAAGATGGCCGTCGAGGACGGCAAGGCGACGCGTCCGAAG
>DCIH01000027.1:1492-5764 GCA_002317575.1 Verrucomicrobia bacterium UBA1731
GCGGCGAACACGGCGGCGATCCGACGTCGGTGGAATTCTGCCACCGCCTCGGCCTCAACTACGTGAGCTGCTCGCCGTACCGCGTGCCGATCGCCCGCCTCGCGGCGGCCCAGGCCGCGCTTCGCGCCTGAGGACATTTGCACTGCCACAGTGGATTTACACGGGGAAAACCATGAAAACATATCTTGCCATCGACATTGGAGCTTCTTCCGGCCGCCACATCCGCGCCACGCTGGACAACGGGAAAATCGTCACCGAAGAGGTCTATCGCTTCGACAATACGCAGGTCCGCAAGAACGGCCACGACTGCTGGGACGTGGACGCGCTCGCGCGCCACGTGATCGCGGGCGTGAAGGCCGCGGGCAAGGTCGACTATGTGGGCATCGACACATGGGGCGTCGATTTCGTGCTGCTGGACGAGAAGAACGAAATCGTCGGCGATACGGTCGCCTACCGCGACGCCCGCACCACGGGCATGGATGACTACGTGGATACGGTCGTCCCGTTCGCGCAGCTCTACGCGAAGACGGGCATCCAGAAGATGATCTTCAACACGGTGTACCAGCTCGCCGCGCTCAAGAAGGAACATCCCGAGCATCTCGAGCGGGCCGCGCGCATGCTGCTCATTCCGGACTACCTGAACTTCCGTCTGACGGGCGTCCTGTCGAACGAATACACGGACGCCTCCACCTCCGCGCTCGTGAATGCACACACGAAGGACTGGGACTGGGACGTGATCGACGCGCTCGGATTTCCCCGAAAGCTCTTCCATCCGCTTACGCCCGCCGGCACGATTCTGGGGCCGCTCGCGCCTGCGGTGCGCGACGAAGTCGGCTTCGACGCCACGGTCGTCGCGCCCGCCACGCACGACACGGGCAGCGCGTACCTCGCCGTGCCCGCGCGCGACGAAAACACGATCTACCTGTCGTCCGGCACGTGGAGTTTGATCGGCGTGGAGAATCCCGAGCCGATCACGACGCCCGAATCGCAGGCGGCCAACCTGTCGAACGAGGGCGGCTGGCACTACCGCTACCGCTTCCTCAAGAACATCATGGGATTGTGGATGATCCAGTCCATCCGCCGCGAACTGAACGGCGTCGATTATGTGGAGGGCAAGGCGAAGGGCGCCGACCCCGCGGCGCTCGGCGTCTCCGACTGGGAGAAGGGACGCAAATATTCCTTCGCCGATCTCGAAAGCGCGGCCCGTGCGGCGTCCGGTTTCTCGACGCGCGTCAACTGTTCCGAGCAGCGGTTCCTGTCGCCCGATTCGATGATCGCCGAAGTGATGGCCGCCTGTGGCGAGGTCGGCGCGAAGCCGACGACCGTGGGCGAGCTCGTCCAGTGCGTCTATACATCGCTCGCGGACGTCTATGCGCGCGAAGCGAAGTCCATCGCCGCGTTGACGGGCAAGACGTACACGTCGCTCAACATCGTGGGCGGCGGTTCGAAGGACGGTTATCTGAACGAACTCACCAAGCGCGCGACGGGACTTGACGTGTTCGCCGGCCCCACGGAAGGCACCGCGATCGGCAACCTGATCGTGCAGATGATGGCCGCCGGTGAATTCAAGGACCTCGCCGAAGCGCGCGAGGCGATCCGTCGCTCCTTCGACGTGAAGCCCGTCCTGGATTGACCGTAGGGCCGTTCGGGGCGAACGGCGCAGAGGCGTCCGCGGCGCGGCCGCCCTACCTGAGTAGGTGCGCTGGTAGGGCGTGCGCGCCGTTGTTGTGCAAATGTGTGGTATAATCTCCCGCATGACTACACGACGCGATTTTCTGGGGAACGGAGCCGCCGCCTGGGCGGCGCTTGGGCTGGGCGGATGTTGGGCGGGTGCGCGTAGCTTGCTGCCCGCGAAGGCCCTGGCGCCTTCGCCGAACTACTGGTGTACGTGGTGTTCGCAGGGCGCCGCGTTCGACGCGCCCGTGCTGGCGGATCGTTCGCGTCGTCCGAAGGGCGGCAACGCGACGCGCGACGGCATCGACGAAATCACCGCGTTCGGCAAGGGCGGCTACGCGTCCTTCTTCCCCGAATCGCGTTCCGAACTTTATCTCGTTTACGACGACGGCTGGGACGTCCCCTACGGCGCGCAGCCGGGCCAGCGCGCCGAATTCGCCGCGCTCTTTCCGCATCCGCAGCGTTTTCCGTCCTTCTCGGGGACGCCCGCGGAGCGCCTCGCCCAGCTCGCGAAACGGACGGAAGACGCCGGCTGGCGCGGTGCGGGATTGTGGGTGTGCGTCCAGTCCCAGGCCGAGTGCGGGCATCCGGATTGGAAGGGCGTTTCCGCCGAAGAGGAATGGAAGCGCAAATACGACTGGATCGCCAACGCGGGCATCCGCTACCTGAAGATGGACTGGGGCGACCACTGCGGCGACGTCGCCTTCCGCCGCATGCTCTCGCGTCTGCGCGACGAAATCGCGCCGGACGTGATCGTGGAGCACTGCGTGTGCCAGCCGCCGCTGAGCGGCTTCGACGCCAAGAAGGGCGGCGGCAGCGGGCGGCGTTTCGTCGGTCCCGAGGACGCTTGGCTGCGCGATCTCGAACGCCAGGTGCTGCCGTTCTCCGACTGCTGGCGCATCTACGACTGGTACGACCCCCTGGTGGTGCCGCAGGCCCTGGACCGCACGCTGTGCGACCTGAAGCTCGCGGAGGAGACGGGTTCCAAGGCCATCGTCTCCACGGAGGACTGCGCGTACCTGGGCGCGGGTCTCGGCTGCGCGTTCGGCGGCATGCGCGGCGGTTGGAAGACGGGCCACGGCGTGTTCCCGGACGGACAGGACAACGCGCGCCGTCTCCGCGAAATCGACCGCGCGGTGCGTTGGGCGCGGCTGGCGCCGGCGTTCGGTCCAACGCCCGGCTACCAGGTTCACTGGAGCGACGAGACGCTGTCCGATTCCTGGCAGGTGACGAAGGAGAATTTCTGGTACGCGCCGGCGCACGGCAAGAACGTCGTACAGGCGGCGCCCGCGCGCGTCTCGCGCGGCATGGCGCTCCCGGATGTGAAGCAGAAAGGCGACGCGGCGCCGTATGTCGCGTGCGCGCGGCATCCGAACGGCGCCGTTTCGGCGCTGGCGCTTCCGCGCGTCAAGGACGCCGCGTGGGTCACGCCGCTTGCGGACGTGGCGCTTCGGGCGACACTCGAACCGGGCGTGCCGCTGGGCGTTTTCGGACGCTTCGGTTCGCTCACGCTCGACGCGGCGGCGGGCAGACGCGTGTTGGCGCAGGATCTGGCGGACGGCCGTGTGCACGACGTCACGGACGAGGTCCGGTTCGCGGGCGGCAAACTGACGCTCCCGGGCGCGATGCTCGCGCGCGTCGGCAAGGAACGCGACAACGACGATTCGCAGCCGGGTACGCTCGTGTGGATCGCATGAGCGCGCCGCTGTTCAAATTGACGGCGCCGTTCGGTCCCACGGGCGACCAGCCCGAGGCGATCGACAAGCTCGTCCGCGGACTCGAGAAGGGTGCGGACCGCCTCATTCTGCAGGGCGTTACGGGGAGCGGCAAGACCTTCACGATGGCGAACCTCATCCAGCGGTGGAACCGTCCGACGCTCGTCCTCTCGCACAACAAGACGCTCGCCGCGCAGCTTTTCGCGGAACTCAAGGAATTCTTCCCCGAGAACGCGGTGGAGTACTTCATTTCCTACTACGACTACTACCAGCCCGAAGCGTACATTCCGCAGACGGACACGTACATTGAAAAGGACGCCGCGATCAACGAGGAGATCGAGCGCTACCGGCTGGCGGCCACGAACGCGCTCATCGCGCGCCAGGACGTGATCGTGGTGGCGAGCGTGAGCTGCATCTACGGCTTGGGTGAATCGACGGAATACCGCAATCTCGCCGTGAAGATCTCTGTGGGCGACGGTTGCGGGCGCGAGAACCTCGTCGCGCGGCTCGTCGAGGCGCAGTACGTCCGTAACGACATGGACTACGCGCCCGGCACCTTCCGCGTGCGCGGCGACGTGGTGGACGTCTTCCCCGCGTACGCGACGGACGGCGTGCGGATCGAGTTCTTCGGGGACGAAGTGGACGCGATCCACGCGCTTTCGGTGCCGGATTTCAAGACGGGCGTTTCGATGCCCGCGGTGGTGGTGACGCCCGCCAAGCAGTTCGTGATGCCGAAGGACAAGATGGAGGCGGCGTACAAGCGCATTTACGACGAGCTCGACGACCGGCTCAGATACTTCGAAGGCGCGAAGAAGTACCTCGAGGCGCAGCGCATCCGCGAGCGCACCGAGTACGACGTGGAGATGATGCGCGAGCTCGGCTA
>DCIH01000027.1:5789-11716 GCA_002317575.1 Verrucomicrobia bacterium UBA1731
CATCGAGAACTATTCGCGTCCGCTCACGGGCCGCGCGCCCGGCGAACCGCCCGAGTGCCTGCTGGACTATTTCCCCGAGGATTTCCTCGTGATCGTGGACGAGTCGCACGTGGCGATGCCCCAGGTGCGCGCGATGTACAACGGCGACCAGGCGCGCAAGCAGAAGCTCGTGGACTACGGGTTCCGCCTTCCGAGTGCGAAGGACAACCGTCCGCTCACCTTCGACGAGTTCCAGAAGAAAGTCCACCAGATCGTGTTCACCTCCGCGACGCCGGGCGAGTGGGAGTATTCCGTATCCTCCGTGGTGGCCGAGCAGGTGATCCGTCCGACGGGCCTGCTCGATCCCGTGATCGAGATTCGCCCGCTCAAGAACCAGATCGACGATTTGATGGCCGAGGTCCGCAAGGTCGCGGAAGCGGGCGACCGCGTGCTGGTGACGACGCTCACCAAGCGGTCCGCCGAAGACCTCACCGCCTACCTGCGCGAGACGGGCATCCGCGTGGAATACCTGCACAGCGACATCGACGCCTTGGAGCGCGTCGCGATCCTCGGGCGCCTCCGGAAAGGCGAGTTCGACGTGCTGGTGGGCATCAACCTGCTGCGCGAGGGCCTCGACTTCCCGGAAGTCGCGCTGGTGGCGATCCTTGACGCGGACAAGGAGGGCTTCCTCCGTTCGACCACGTCGCTCGTCCAGACCGCGGGCCGCACGGCGCGCCACGTGAAGGGGCGCGTCATCCTGTACGCGGACCACGAGACGGACGCCATCTGCGATTTGCTGCGCATCACCAAGTCGCACCGCGACAAGCAGATCGCGTACAACGAGAAGCACGGCATCACGCCGCGTTCCGTGAAGCGTGCGATCAACGAATCCGCCTACGTGTATTCGACGCGCAAGGGCGAGAAACCGGTTTCGGCGGCGGACGTGGAGAAGCTGAACCGCGAAGAAGTGCTGGCGGCGCTCAAGAAGGAAATGCTCGAGGCCGCGGACGCGCTCGAGTTCGAACGCGCCGCCTATTTGCGAGACCAGATCAAAAAACTCGGCGCCGCGTCCGATTCGCGGCGAAAAGGATGATTTCAATGATGTGCAATCAGCTTGAAAGGAAAGCGAAATGAAACGAATGATCCTGGGTGCGGCCGCGGTGGCGGCGGGGTTGACGGCGACGGCCGACGTGACGTGGTGGGCAGTGCCCGCGATGAGCGAGGTGCAGCGGCTTCCGGACGTGGTGCCGACTGACGGCGCGCCGACGGGAACGGTGCGGATCGTCGTCGCGCAGAACGAATACGAGCCCGGCTCGTTCGTGGTGCGGTCCGACCGCGACCTCGGCAAGGTCCGGTTCGACGTCGGCGAACTCAAGAACGAGAAGGGGCAGGTGTTTCCCCCGAAGAACCTCGACCTCAAGGTGATCAAGGTTTGGTACCAGAACCGCAACGGCTGGTTCAGCTATTTCGCGGACGACGGGTTCAAGCTCTGCCCCGAGCTGCTGTTGAACGACGAAGACCTCATCCGCGTGGACGAGCAGAAGGTCGCCAACTACGCGCGCCTCGTCGAGAAGGACGGCCGCATGCACGAGTGGTGGCTCAATCCCCCGCGCCTCATGAACGGCCGCTACTACGACCACTACAAGGACACCGAGGCGTTCCAGTTCATGCGCGAGAACTTCCGCGACGCGAAGACGCTCCAGCCGGTGGCGCTGCCGAAGGATGTCTCGAAGCAGTTCTTCCTCACCGCGCGCGTCGACCGGGACGTCGCGCCCGGCGTGTATCGCGGCGAGGTCGTCGGCGCGGGCGTTGCGATTCCGGTCGCGATCCGCGTGCTCGACTTCGAACTGCCGCAGCCGATGGCGTACTTCCATCCCGAGCAGGAGATGCTCATCTCGAGCTACAGCTACCTCGGTCTCGAGAACGTCCGCCTCTACAACGGCGGCGACGCGGAGCTCGCGTGGCGCCAGCTGGAGGCGATTTTCGCCGATCAGGTCGCGCACGGTCAGACGATGCACTGGCTGCCGTACGGCGTGGGCAGCGCCGCCAACGAGCGCACGCTCGACATCATGCGCCGCGTCGGCATGCGCACCGATGTGCTGATGGGCCTCACGGAATTCGCGTGGCAGTGCAAGGACCGCAAGATGATGAGCGCCTGGGCGCAGCGCATGGCGGACTACTTCGACCGCACGCTCGGCCACCACAACGTCTACGGCGGTTATGGCGACGAGCCCGGCTGCGGCTTCTTCAAGGAACAGCGGCCCGTGTTCGACTCCTACCACGCGGCGGGGCTCAAGTTCGTGATCGCCTCGCAGAACGGCATCCTCTGGAAGAGCGGCTACAACTGGGACTGGCACAACGCCTCGGACGACGCGATCGATTCGCGCGCGCCGGCGAAGTGGAACGAGATGGGCTCCGACACGCACTGCGCGTGGTATTCCAACATGCACGTCGGCCCGGAGAATCCCGCCTACAACCGCCGCCAGTACGGCCTCGGCGCGTGGCTCACCGGCTATTCGGCGTTCTGCAACTACGCCCACCATCTCGGCTCCTACAACGACGACAGCGAACTCTACAAGCCGATGGTGTTCGCCTACGGTACCTACGACGGCGTGATCGACACGCTCCAGTGGGAGGGCTTCCGCGAAGGCGTGGACGACATCCGCTACGGCACGCTCCTCAAGGCGCTCGCGACGGAGGCGGGCCGGAGCGACGACATCGACATGCGCCATCTCGGGCGCAAGGCGCTGCTGTTCTTCGCGTCCTTCCAGCGCGAACGCGACGACATGAACATGGCGCGCGCCGAGATGGTCTCGCGCATTCTCGCGCTCCGCGCGGCGCTCGGCGCGAAGAAGGACGTGAGGATCGTCGCGAAGAAGTCGCCCGCCACGACGAAGAAGCCGCTCCCCGCGCTGGCCGAACCCGCCCCCGCGAACGCCGCGAAGTCCCTGCGGGACACCGAGGGGATCGTCGCCGCCTGGGTCAACCGCAATGACCTCCCGAGCGCGATCGCCGTCTACGAATCGCTGCTGACGCCTACGGCGTCCGCGGACACCACCAACGCGGTCAACCGCGCGATCGGCGGACTGTATTCCCGGTTCTACGAATTCGAAAAGGCCCGCCAATGGTATCTCGACCACGGCATGCGCCTTCTGGCGGCGTCCGTGCAGGGCCGGCAGGACGGCGCGCGCCGCGCCGCAAACCGCCAGCTCGTGCTGGACGTATTCCGCGACGCGAAGGAGTCGGCGGCGGAACGCATGAACGCGTGGCGGCGTCTCCTGGCGGCGGACGACGAGGTCGCGTTCCGCGAGCTCGACGCGTTCGCGAAGCTGCGCGGCGCGAAGGGAATGGCGGACGAGTTCCTCGGCATGCTTACCTACCACGAGACGATGCTTTCCTTCATGGGCAACTGGCCGAAGATCAACCGTCTTCTGGACGCGGTCGAAACATACGACGGCGCGAACACGAACCGCGTCTGGGGCTTCAAGACCTCGCAGTACGCCGCGCAGGCGCGGCTCGCCGTCGGCAATGCGAAGGGCGCGGTCCTGTACGCGGACCGCGCGCTCAAGGACGCGAAGCGCTCCAAGGCGTCCGCCGAGGAAATCTACCAGCTGCAGATGATGAAGGCGGTCTACGCGGCCGCGGGCGACGAAAAGAAGCTCCGCGCGGTCGTCGCCAAGGCCGACGCCGAATTCGGCAAGGGCGTTTCCCCGCAGACGCGCAAGGAGCGCCTCAACCGCGTCGGTTCGTTCGCGATGGACGCCGGCCTCGAAACGACGGTGCGCGCGCTTGCCGCCCACGTCGACGCGCTCGTGAAGCCCATGCCCACGCTCACCTACACGATCAGATACAGCGACCGCGGGGTGCAGGGCATCGGCGGCTGGGGCGCGCTTTCGTCCAAGCCCGAAGTCGCGAAGATGGCGCGTCCTTTCGGCGGGTCCATGGATTTCATCGAGACCGACGTCTCGACGGGCAACCGCGGCGACGTGCAGAAGGACAACTCCAAGACCTACGAGCGCGCGCCCGAATGGCAGGCGGCGTTCGACGACTGGGGCGTCCACTTCCGCGTCGAGATCTTCGACGAGAAGGCGCGCGAAATCGAGGCGGGCGCGTTGGGCGCGGGCTCGATCGAGGGGTATCTCGCGCCGGGCGACAACACGCCGTACCTCTGCTTCCTGCACGACGTGAAGCCGGGCGGTTTCAGCATCTGGAACACGGAATACGACAATCCCGGCCACCGCCGCATCGACCCCAAGGACCGCGTGAACTGCCGCGAGGAGATGGCGTACACCGACAATTCCATCATCCTCTACTGGGGCTTCTCGTGGGCGAAGTTCGCCACGCGCGTGCCGACGGACGGCGCGACCTGGGACTTCGAGCCGTGCCTTTGGGGGCGCAAGGCGAACGCCACCTGGAACGGTCTCCGGACGGTGCACGGGCGCTCCAGCTGGGGCAAGATCAAATTCGAGATGCCGGCGTCGGCGCGCGCGCGCATTCTGCGCAAGCGTCTCGTCGCCGCCAAGGCGGCGTTCGGCGCGGAGCGTTCGTCGGAAGGCATGCACGAGGGCGTCATCGAACACTGGTGGGACGCCGAAGTGGGCGACCGGGCCTTCTTCAACGCATCGCTCGGCACGTTCGTCGGCCGGCTCGAAAGCGAAAGCAAGGCGATCGGCCTCAAGACGTCGGACGAGGATGTGTTCAAGCTCGAGAAGACGACGTTGGACGACCTCGTCGACTTCCGTTTCCGCGCGGAGGCGCTGCGGGCGGACTACCTGCTCAAGCAGCTCGTCGGCGACGACAAGTGAGGAGGCGTTTCCATGTCGAAAAAAGTCGCTTCCGGGTTTACGGCCGTCGAATTGTTCGCGGGTGCGGGCGGGTTGAGCATCGGTCTCGAGAAGGCCGGGATAAACGTCGTCATCGCCAACGAGATCATGCGCGACTTCGCCGCGACGCTCGCGGCAAACCATCCGCACACGAAAGTCATCAACGACGATATCCACAAAATCGATTTCAAGGCCGAGCTCAAGCGACTGGGATTGGAATCGGTCGACGTGCTTTCGGGCGGACCGCCGTGCCAGGGCTTCTCGACCATCGGCTCGAAAAACCGCAAAGATCCGCGCAACAGTCTTTTCTACGAATATCTGCGCGCTGTATCGGAGACGCGGCCGAAGTACACGATCTTCGAGAACGTTTCCGGGTTCAAGCGGATGTATGGCGGTTTCGCCTACAAAACGCTGCTGAAGGAGATGGACGAACTCGGCTACGACACGCGCTGCGAGATCATGAACGCGGCCGATTACGGCGCGCCTCAGATCCGCTACCGGACGATCGTGCTGGGGTGGCGCAAGGAATTGTCGCCGCTGTCGTTTCCCAAGCCCACGCACGGCAACGGGCCCGGCCGGAAACCGTATGTGACGCTGATGGAGGCCATCGGCGATCTGCCGTCCTTGTCAACGGGCGAAGAAAAAGTCGCGTATGACCAAGAGCCCGCGACCGACTACCAGAAACGGATGCGCGGTTCGCAGAAGACCTTGCTCGAACACAACGCGTCCCATTACGGCGAAAAGATGCAGGAGATTCTCCGCACCATCCCCGAAGGCGGCAGCATCAAGGATTTGCCGCAGCGGTTGCGTCCGAAGTCCGGCTACGCAAACACGTACGCCCGTCTGCTGCCGAACGAGCCGAGCCCCACGATCACGCGCAATTTCGGCACGCCGTCTTCCAGCCGTTGCGTGCACCCGTTTCAGCCGCGGGCCTTGTCCACCCGTGAAGGCGCGCGTCTCCAGGGATTTCCGGATTGCTACAAATTCAAGGGCTGCAAACAGTCCAAGAATCTTCAGATCGGAAACGCCGTGCCGCCGATTCTTGGCGAAGCCATCGCCCGTGCCGTTAAACAGGCGCTTGCCAAATGTTAAGCGCCTGGGGCGTTCGAGCAGGAGAAGCGGCGC
>DCIH01000027.1:11810-13865 GCA_002317575.1 Verrucomicrobia bacterium UBA1731
CGCCCTCGCCGCTTCCGAGGCGTTCCGCACCTGTTTACATATCTCTTACCCGATTTGATATAATGCGGGCATGAAATTCAAGTCTTTTGTTTTGTGTTTTTTGGCTGCGTGCGTTCGCATCTCGTTCGCCGCGCCCGTCGAATCTGTCGTGTTCGTGGAGGCGCATCCGGACGACCTTGCCGGCGCGATGGGTACGGCGATGCGGCTGTCGGAGAAGTTCGACGTCCACGTCGTCGATTTCACACATGGCGAACTGGGGCTCGGCATGCCGGGGCTTCTGGACGGCAGCACGAAGAAGACGCGCATCGCCGAGGAGACGGCCGTGTGCGCCGGCGCGGGACTGAAGCTCCATTGGTGCGATCAGGTGGACGGCTTTTCGTACGCCGACACGAACGCCTGCGAGCAGCTGCGCGCGCTGTTCGTCCGGCTCAAACCGCGGGCGGTGTTTTGCCATTGGCCCGTTGACACGCACGCCGACCATTTCATGAGCACGGCGGCCACGATGAAGGCGCTGCAGCTGGCGGGACTTGAACCCGAGCTCTACTTCCACGAGCAGGACGGCCAGAGCCGCGGCTTCCAGCGCGTCTATTACGTGGACGTGTCGTCCGTGCTGGAACGCAAGAACGAGCTCGTCGCGAAGTACGTCTGCCAGGACGGCCCCGCCATCGCGAAGCGCAAGACGGGAAGCCAGGCGACGTACGGCCGCAACGTGGGGATGCCCAGCGTGGAAGTGTTCGGCGTCATGTCCGGAACGGTCCGTCCCGGCAAGAGCGTCTTCGACGCCCTTGACGGTGTCCGCCAGTGACGGATGCCGGATCCGAGGTGCGCGGCCAAATGCGTGATAAAATCCTCAGCGATTTTGGATGCTGAACGAAAGGTGTGCCATGAAAATCGGAATGCTGCTCGGGTTGTTCGCGTTCACGGCTTTGTCCGCGGTCGCCGGCGGGAAAGACGAACCGGCGAAGACGGTGCCGTACGAAGTCGAAATCAAAAGTTCGCTGGACGGTTCGATGCAGCCGATTCGCTTCTTCGTGCCGGAGAAGGCCAAGGGTCACAAGGCGCCGCTTCTGGTGGCGCTCCACACCTGGAGCAACGACCAGCGCAGCGAGTGGCCGTGGAACGGCGCGCTCGACACGTGCGCGCTGCGCGGCTGGGTGCTCGTCTATCCGCGGTTCCGCGGACCGAACTGGACGCCCCAGGCGTGCGGCTCGGACCTGGCCGTGCAGGACGTCCTCGACGCCGTCGAATACGCCAAGGCGCATGCGGATATCGACGAAGACCGCATCTACCTCGGCGGCGGATCGGGCGGCGGACACATGTCGCTCATCCTGGCCGGACGCCATCCCGACGTGTGGGCCGGCGTCTTCGCGGCGTGTCCGATCACCGACGTCGCGCGTTGGCATGCGGATTCCGTTCGTCTCAAGACGGTCTATGCGGATTACCTGGTCAGATGCTGCGGCGGCACGCCGGCCGAAAAGCCGGACGAGTACCGCCACCGTTCGCCGCTCACGTGGCTGGCGGCGGCGCGCAAGGCGGGCGTTCACGTCCAGATCGTGACGGGCGTCCACGACGGACGTCCCGAGAAAGGCGGACTCGTGCCGATCGGGCATGCGATCCGCGCGTACAATCTGCTGGCCGATCCCGATGCGGCGATTTCCGAGGCGGACGTCGCGTACCTGGAGGCGAACGCAAAGGCGCCCGAGGTGCTCCGTTTCGAGGGCAGCGATCCGTTTTACGGTCCCGATCTCCGCATCCACGTGCGCCGGACGTCCGGCAACGTGCGGTTGACGCTCTTCGAGGGCGGGCACGCGAGCAATTTCGCCGCCGGGATCGACTGGCTCTCGCGCCAACGCCGCGGCAAGCCCGTCGACTGGACGTTGCCCGAGACGGCGAAGGGCGGCGCGTCCCATGTGTCGAACTGAATGTTGAAGGTTGAAAGGGCTGAGGCGGCGCCCGCGGCGCGGCCCCTCGCCGCGCCCGAATCCGGCCCCTCGCAGTAGAGCAGTTCGTCCCGAACTGCGCAGAGGCGTCCGAACAGTAGATTATGATGGGAAC
>DCIH01000002.1:0-750 GCA_002317575.1 Verrucomicrobia bacterium UBA1731
CTGGAAATTTGCTGGCGGGCAGGAAAACAACCCCGCCAAATGGCGGGGTCGCGTGGCGGGGCGGGTGCGGCGCGTCCGCTACGGTTCGCGCGAGATCCCGACGCGGTCGACGAGTATCTTCTGTTCGGCCGTGCGGTGGTTCGCCGTCGCGGACGGCGCGTGGCCGACGTAAAAGAACTCGCCGGCCTCGGGCGTGCAGACGCCCACGTCGTACCACTTCCAGTCCGGAGACGTCTCGGACGCGGGAATCTCGCGCACGAGACGGTCGACCTTCTTGTCCGACGCGTCGCTGATGCGCACCCCCGCGCGGAACGCGACCGGTTCGGTCGCCTTCTCCACCTTGGCGTGCACGCGGAAGCGGTATTTCGTCCCCGCCTGGAGACGGCACCCGTGCAGATAGTAGCGGCCGCACCAGTCCCACGGCGTTTCGAAGAACGCGAGCGCCTTGCCGCCCTTCGCGTCCGCGCGCGGAACGATCGCCTGCTGGCACGCGGGATTGTTCCCCTCGAACCGGACGGCGCCGACCTCACCGGACCGCGCGCCGACGACGAACGACGGCGGCGGATTCGTGACCATCGCCCGCCAGGCCGTGTTCATGTCGGCGTTCGAGCCGCTCTCGGCGAGACGGATGTTCGGCACCTCCTCGAGCGTCGCCACGACGCGGCGCGCCAGATCGCGGGACCGCTTCCAGTCTTCCACAGCGAACGGCTCGTCCGAAAGCCACAGATCGTAGCCGACCTTGACGCGCAT
>DCIH01000002.1:790-5470 GCA_002317575.1 Verrucomicrobia bacterium UBA1731
GAGAACGCGCACATGCGCACGTTGTGCGACCGGACGGCGTCGCCGCGCACGGCCTCGGCGCCTTTCGCGAGCAGCGCCGCGCCGAGTTCGAGCAGTTCGTCCGTGATGGCCGCGTAGTCGGACTTCTCGTAGATGCAGAGCGGACGACGCGGGTCGTCCGAATACGCGCGCTGCACGGCGCGGAGCGCCTCGAACCAGGCGCGCACCTGCGGCGCGGCCTCGCCGTAGTAGCCCGCGAAGAAGTCGTCCAGAAGCGGCTTTTCGGGCAAGTCGGGGTTCCACATCCACTTCGCGAGCAGCCACGCCTTCAGTTCGGCGAAGTCGGCGTGGCGGCCCAACGAGTCGCCCTGCTCGAAGAGATACTTCACGCCGTTGTCGCGGAAGCACTTCACGTTGCCCTGGAGCGCGTCGAAGTTCGCGTGCGGCATCGTGTAGCGGCGGAAGTTCGTGACGTAGTCCCACACGTAGAGGCGCTCCGTCTGCGCGCTCCAGCCCACGATGTCCTTGAGGAAGGACACGTTCTGCTCGTAGCGGCTTTCGGTGAGCGGACGCGAGAAGTCGCATTCGATCGTGCACAGGCACGGCACGACGTTGTGGCGGAGCTTCGTGATCTTCGGCGGCTTGCGCGTGTACTGGTAGGCGAGCGTTTCGATGATGGCGTCCGGAAACTCCTTCTCCACATTCGCGGCGACGGCATTCACGAAACGCACCATCGTGCCCGCGTGCGACTCCTCTGCGTCGTCGATCGCCTTGCACGCGGGACACTCGCAGTAGTTGTACCAGTCGTTCTGGCTCACGCCGTAGAACTTCGCGCCGGGGTCCTTTCGGATGCGCGCGAGCACGTTCGACGTGACGATCTTGAGCACGTCCGGATTCGTGAGGCACAGCTGCGTGCCGACCTTGCGGCGCTCGCCCCCGATCATCGAGAAGTACTCGGGGTGCGCGTCGAAGTAGACGTTCGGGTCGCAGAGCGTGTTGAACGTGTGGCAGCTCGAGAGCCCGCCGCCGAAGCGGTAGTCGTCGCCGCCGACCTTCTCGGGCACGTCGTTCGGCGTGTGGTTGTAGCCGTTCACGCGGATGCGCGCGGCGAAGTCGCGGTTTTTGTTCACATCCCACCAGAACGGTTCGCGCATGAGAAACGCCGGCGCCTGCTCGTCGACGAGATCGTCCGGCACGGCGAACGACGCGCGCGCGGGCACCGTTTCGCACCAGGACGCGTACCACCGGCAACCGCCGAAGCGCTCCAAAAGTTCGTACGCGCCGTAGAGGACGCCGCGCTTTTTTCCGCCCACGAAGATCCTGCCGCCCCGCGCGACGAGCCGGAAGGCGTCGCCAGAAGGTTCGGCCTTCGGCAGACAGTCCGCGGGCGTGTGGCACGTTCGCCCGAGCACGACCGCCTTCGCGGGCAACGCCGCCGCGTCCGTCATGATGGGGAGCGCCACGCCCGTCATCCGCGCGATGTAATTCGTGAACTCGTCGGCCGCGTAGCGCTCGGTCGGCGACGCCGTCGCCGACACGACCACCGCGCAATCCGCCGCCGCGCCGCGCGTCGCCACGGCAATGTTCGCGGCGTGCGATCCGCATGCGAAGAAAGCCACCAGGGCAAAAGCCCCACAACGGAAAACGTATTCTGTCTTCATGCCGGCATTATCCCAATTTTCCGGCGACATGGCAAGTGTTTCGCGGACGCAAACGCCACGAAGGACGAACGCTCAACGGCTTGCCGGCCGATTGACGAACGGCGCGTTCAGACGCTCTTCGGGATCGAGTTTCGGCGCGTCCATGATGCGGAATTCCGCCGGTTCGAGCGTGATGAAATCCTTCTCGCCGAACCAATGGAGCACGAACGAACGCTCGTTGTCGTAGTCGAGATTGAGCATCATGATCTTGCCGGCGTCCGGAAAATACGAATACACGATGTAGTCGCAGTCGGCGTCGGGCGTCTTGAAATCAGGCCCCGTGATCCACGCGTTTCCGCGGGAAATGCGCGCCACATACGCATAGAGTTCGCCCATGAGCCCCTTCGACCCCTCCGTGCACCCCGTGCCGTCGTCGCGGTTCGCTTCGGCGGGATAGCTCCACACGTTCACGAAGAACACCTCGCCTTTGCCGCTCTTCGCGCGGACGATCATAGGGCGCGAGCTTTCATCGTCCACGGCGAGGAACTCGTAATTCTCCTTGGGACCGGTGAATTCCACATCACCGAGGGGCATGCCCATGATGCCGTAACGGCGGCGCGCGACGAGTCCGAGGCAGTTCTTTTCGGGGGACGGACCCGTGGCCCAGTAGAAGCGATCGCCCTGTTTCTTCACCTTGATGCCGCACAGGTCGGAGAAGTCTCCGCCGTTGACGAGCTCGTCTTTCGTGAAGAAGTCGTAGTTTCGCCGGTCGTTCGTGGACAGATGCGCAATGGTAAGGCACAGACGGCCGCCTCCCTTCACATAATCGCACAGCACTTTGTACTGCTTTTCGCTGCATGTGTTCCAGCCGGTGAAAAGGATTGCCTTGTAGTTGCGCAACAGATGCTCGGCGCTCAGCTTTTTGTCCGCGAACGACACCACGTCGAGCTGACCGTACGGCGTTCCCGAATAGAACATGTTTCGGTTCGGCTTCATGATCGGCGGCTTTGGCCAGAACACGCCCTTGGCGAGATCCCAGCTGCGCTCGGGCTCGCCGCACATCCAGTGGTGGTCCACCCTGGCGAGATCGTAGGCGTACGCGATTGGCACATTCGCGGCCGAGCCAGTGGCGAGATCGTGGTTGCCCTTCGCGAGCGCCACCACGGCTTCGGGCTGTCCGGCCGGCTGGGGATTTTCCTTCACGAAGTTCCAGAAGTCGCTCACGATGGCGCGGTACTTGGTCACCACGGGCGAGCGGTAGTCGATCCAGGAGAATTTCTGCTTGGCCTCCTTGAGTTCGTCGGGCGAAACCGCCTTCGCGGCGCCTTCGGCGGAAAGCCAGCGGCCGATCTGGTGCGCCTTGATCGCGGGCAGGTGGCTCTGCGGGGAGTCGACACACAGATTGGACTGCGACCACTGGTTGCCGCTTTCGAGCGTGAGGATCTTTACGCCGTTCAGGTACTGGAGCTGCAGCATCGTCCTGAGCGAATCCATCTTGTACGGATTCGTGTGCGGAAGATACGAATACCAGTCGTGCGCGAGGTACGCGTGCCATGCGGGCGCGTTGAACTGGCGCAGCATGCCGCGGCATAGCGACGCGCCGAGCTGCGTGTCCGCGAACGGATAGAACTCGAGACCGGGCGCGTCAAGGCCGCCGAGCATGAGGTAGTCGAGATGGAAACTCGCCGAGGAGGATGTCAAGAGTCCCCAGCCGTCACGGTGCAGACGGTCCGTCGTGCCGCGCACCTTGCCGACGAAATCATCCACCGCCGTCTTGAGCGTGCATGCGCGCAGAACATCGTCCGCAGCCGGTCCCTTTGCGGCGGCTGCGTTGGCTTCATAAAAACTGAAGCTGAACGATTCGTGCAGATCGTAGCACACCCAGTTGCTGATCCCGCGCACCCGTTTCGCGACTTCCGCAGATCCGCCGCCGCAGCACGTCATGAGCGACATCCCCGCCGCGGACGCGCGCTTCGCCTCCTCGACGAGCGCTTCGCCGCCGCACCAGTACTGAACGGTATTCCCCTGATTGTCGCGGCGCATCAGTTCCGGGATTTTTTCGCGCACCGGCCAATTGGGAGACCATTCCGTGTGCGCATAACCGCCGGCCCAGGCGAGACGCCCGACCGACGCATAGCAGCCGGATGCCAGATACATGCCTTCCGCCGGCGGTTTGAACGTCGGCTTGGTCCATGTCGACTCGGCCGCGAACGCCACCGCCGAGAATCGGACAAGGGTGCAAACAAGCGGAAGAACCTTTGTCGTCATGTTTCGTATCGTCTTTCAGGTCTGGAGAATCAAATGCCGTCACTTGCTGAAGCGGACGACGAAACCGCCGCCGGGGGCCATGTGGACCGCGAACGGTTCGCCGGCCTTGACCGCCTTCGTCTCGTGCACGTAGTGCGTGGCGTTTTTGTCCGCGTCGGGCGCGTCGCGGAAGATCTCCGCCTTCCATTCGCCCGCGCCGAGGAACGCCGTCGCGAACGAGAAGTCGCGCGCATCCCAGTTCGTGAAGCCGGCCGCGTACCAGCTGCCGTCCTTCGCCTTGCGCGCGACCGCCGCGAACGTGTCTGGCGTGCCGCCCAGGCCGACCACGGCGTCCCAAACGACCGGCGTCGCGGCCATGAACGTGAAGCACTCCTCGTTCTTCTCGTAATGCGTCGGGGAATCGCACAGCATCTGCAGCGGCGCCTCGAACGCGGCCATCATCGCCATCTGGCGGCAACGCGTGCCGTACGAACCGGGATGATAGAGGTCGTGTCCCTGGTACGTGCCCTTCGCGAAGTTGAGCATCGCGCCCGGCGTGTAATCCATGGGACCCGCCGTCATGCGCAGGAAGAATTCGCGCACATCGTTGATCATGAAGTCGTACTTGTCGTCGTGCCACTTCATCTGCTCGAGACCGTGCACGCCTTCGTAGTTGACGATGTTCGGGTTCTTACGGTGGAGGCCCGTCGGACGGTACACGCCGTGGTAGTCGACGAGCATCTTCTCCTTCGCGCACGCCGCCGCGAATTTCTCGAGGAACCGCGCGCACTCGGCGTCGCCGCGGTCCATGAAG
>DCIH01000002.1:5492-12105 GCA_002317575.1 Verrucomicrobia bacterium UBA1731
AGCCCTTCGCGCCGAGCTTCGCGAAATGCGAGGCGACCTTCTCCTCGTCGCCGAAGACCTGCGCCCACGCCATCCACAGGATGATGCCCACGCCGCGTTCGTTCGCGTACCTGATGAGGTGCGGCACGTCCACCTGCGGATGGAACTTCCAGATGTTCAGCTCTTCGGACCACCCTTCGTCGAAGATCACGTACTCGACGCCCTTCTTCGACGCGAAGTCGATGAAGCGCTCGTACGTCTTCGTGGTGCATCCGTGGTTCGGCGCGTCGTCGGTCGCGTTGTCGAAGCAGTTCCACCAGTCCCACGCGACCTTGCCCGGCTTCACCCAGGCGAAGTCCGCCGACGCGTCCGCCGGCGCGGCGAGGGCGCTCACGAGGTCCGCCTCGCAGAGCTTCGCGGGCTCGTCCGCGAGCACGAACGCGCGCCACGGCAAGGTGCGCGTTCCGTCCGTTTCGACGAGGAAGTTCTCGTGCTCGGTGACCACGATCTTACGGCCGCCCGTCGCGACATTCGGCTGCGTCGGGTCCCAGCTCGCCTTGCGCACGCGCGTCTTCGGCCAGCCCGCGAACAGCGACCCGAACATCGCGCCGTCGTCCTTCGCGTCGCGCGTCAGGTTCCAGATCGGATAGTCACGCACATCCGAATCCGTGACGGCGACCGTTTTGCCGCCCGTCTGGTACAAGAACGGCAGGTAGATCATGCGCTTGCCCATCCAGGTCAGCTGCTGTTCGCCCGGATCGGTCTTAAGGTCGCGGATCGTGCCCGTTTCGACGATCGACTCCTCCTGGCCGAACGCGCCGTTGTAGTTCGCCCAGCATTTCGCGGACGCGTCGGGCACCGCGAGTTCGCAGCGTTCGCCGTCGATCCGGATCCGCCCCGGGAGCTTCGTCTCGAACCGGTAGGCGACGCCGTCGTTGCGCGCGACGAGCGCGACGCCCCACGTGCCGAAGTCCGCGAACGTCTCGCGGCACGCCAAATCCACCGACGCCTTCTTGTAGACGGGCGCGGCGAATGTCCCCGCGCCCGCGCGGTCGACGAGCGCGACATGGCGGTTCATCGCGGCCAAATGCTTGCCGTCGACCATGAGACCGATGCGGGACTGCCCCACCACCGTGACGCCGTCGCGCAGCACCTCCACGCGGAGCGGCGCTTCGTAAAGGCGGATCTCGTTCCGCCCGTCCGGCGACGACACGACCAACCGGTCCGAGTACTCGCACCCAGTCAAGACGGCAACCGCCGCCAACGCCATCCACCCGCACACCGTCTTCATGTTCATGCTTTTCTCCTTGTCTTTCAAACGCTCACTCGATTTCGATGGCCGCCCTTGAAATCACCGCCGCCGGCAGGATGCCGAGCACGTTCACGCCGTCCCGCACCGCTTCCAGGGGCAGCTCGTAAACCCCCGTGTTGCCCAATTCGCCGTTCACGATCCGGAACGCCGTCGAATCGACGCCATTGAGCGTCACCGCCGTCGGCGCGGTGCCGCGGCGGAATTCGCAGACGACGCGCGCGGACTTGCGCGCCTTCGTCCCCGCCGGCAACATGATCGTGCGCGCGGACTCGCGCTGGTCGCCCGCGAAGAGGAACGTCTGCGGCACGGCGTCGCCCGCCTTCGTGTAGAGCGCGTCCTTGAAGTAGCCCGCTTCGCGCGTGGCGCGGTTCATGTACGCATAGTTGAAGAGATAGAGGTTTTCCCAGCCGCGCGCGCGCATCGCGGCGGACCAGCCGGCGAGCGAGGACGGATTGTGGTAGGGGCCGCCGAAGGTCGTGGTGGTGCCGCCCACGAGAACGACGTTTGGCGCATCCTTGAGCACCTCTTTCCAGGCGGCGTGGTCGATCGTGAAACCGTTGCCGACCGGACTCTGCAGACACGGGATCACCACGTCGACCGCGCCCTCCTTGGCGAGCGTCGCGACATCGAATCCCTTCTCGCGCGCCGTCTTCGGGTCGGGCAGCATGCGGATGGCGACGCCGTACTTCTTGCCGCGCTTGGCGTGCGCGTAGGCGCCCGCTTCGCGGATGAAGGCCGTCATGAGCTCCGTGTATTCAAGGCCCTTGCCCTCGGGGAAATACGTGCCGCTGCGGCAGAAGTCCATTTCGATGCCGTCCGCGTCGTAGCGGTCGACGAGCTCCTTGAACATCTTCATGTGGTGGTCGCGCACCGCCTGGAACGAATAGTCCATGGACGCGCGTTCCCACTGCGCGCGCTTGTCGCGCGAAACGTTCATCTCGGGATGGCTGTCGCAGAAGATCGTGTTGCGGAAGTACTTGTCGCGCCACAGGTGGTGGACGTCGTTCATGCGCATCGAAATCCACGCCTGCGCGCCGTTCTTGCGGCAACGCGCGATCCACACGACATACGGATCAATGCCGCGCTTGTGCAGGAGCAGCGCGTTTTCGGGCCATGTGCGCGAACCGGCGTCGATCACGGTGAAGTCCGCGCCTTCCTGCGTGAGCGGATACCAGATCGGCTCCCACGATTTGCTGTCGAAGTTCGGACGCCCGCCGCACGTGCACCAGAACACGTGCGTCACTTTGCCGGACGCCGTGATCATGTCCGCGTACGCCTCGAGCGCGGGCACGGTCATCTGCGCGTCGCCGCCTTTGACCGGCCAGTGGTCGTTCGTCTTCTCGCACTTGAAGTAGTGGTCGTTGTCCTCGTTCACGACCACCCACCCCTTGCCGTCCTTCGCCGCCCAAGCGCACGAAACGGCCGACACGACCACCGCCGTCCAGAGGGTTTTCATCATCCCTTTCCGCCCTCGCCGCTTCAAGGGACGATCAGAGCGTCACTTCCGGAATCTTGAGCGTTTCGCCGCCCTTCATCGCGGACATGTGCGCATACACGCCGCCGAGCGTCATGTTCAGCGCGGCGATCACGTCGACGCACACCTTGTGGTCCTTCAGCAGGATGGCGCGCACGAAGTCGTCCGTGAGGTAGCCGTGGCTGCCGCCGTGGCCGCCGAGGTCCATGCCGGGCGCGAGTTGCGGCTTGAGGTAGGAAGCGTCCTTCTTCACCTCGTCCGCGAACCAGCCGCAGTAGCCGCCCTTCTCGGGCACATAGCAGCCCTTCTGACCCCAGATACGGCCCATCTCCGCGCCGTAGCCGGGATTGTCCCACGCCACGAGCATGCGGGCGGCGGACCCGTCCTCGCACTTGAACATCGCGTATTCGCTGCCGTAGGGGTTGCCGTATTCGTTCTTCGCCTCGGCGCGGTACGGGAACTTGAGCGACGCGACGCCCGTGCAGGTCACTTCGGTGAAGCGCTTGTGCGTCACGCAGGTGTAGAAGCCGTTGGAGTGCGTGGGATAATACTGCGGCGGCAGGCCCCAGCGCCACGCGCCGTAGCTGAAGTGGTCGTGCGGCAGGTTCTTGGCGGCGTCCACGTCGTTCCCGCCTGGATGGAAGTATTCGCCTTCCGTGTAGGTGATGGCGCCGAACTTGCCGTTCTCGTAGAGCTTGCGCATCGCGTAGCATTCGGGACGGAACGCCGTCGTCTCGTTCATCATGTAGATCTTGCCGGAACGCTTCACCGCGTCCAGGAGTTTCGGCACGAACTCGAGCTGGTCCTTGCCGAGGAACGCCGGCACCGCGGTCGTCACGTTGATGCCGTGCTCGAGCGCCATGATCGCGAGCCGGATGTGGCTGCGCGCGTCGGTCGCGACATAGATCGCGTCGAGCTTGTCCTCGGCGCCGTGCTTGATCATCTCTTCGCAGCTCGCGTAGGCCTTCTGCGCCTTGACGCGCTCCTGGAGGAGTTTGCGCTTGCCGGCGTCGAGTTCCGCGCACGCGACGACTTCAACGTTCGGGCACGTCTGGTAGCCGAACGCGGAACCGAACGAGCAGAAACCCTCGCCCGCGATGCCCACGCGCACTTTCTTGTCGGAGAACGGCTCCCACTTCTTGCCCTCGAGCTTGCCGGCGTCGCGCTCGTCGAAGCCCTGGATCTTTTCCTTCTTTTCGGCGCCCTGCGCCGACATGCCGGCCGCCGCGAAAAACGCCGCGCCCGCGCCCATGAACCCTCTTCTGCTGATGTCGTACATGTACTTTTTCTCCTTGTTGAATGCACAATGAAAACCCAAATGCCAATGTCCAGTGAAAACCGAAACATCCGATTTCGTTCAAGTATACAAAAACGGAATGCCGCGGTCAAACCCACCGCTCATGTTCCCGGACCGCATACTCCCCAGGGGGGCACGCCGCTCCGCCGGCGTGACCAGCCAGCCGCCACCTCACCGCCAGGCCTTCAGCACGCTCCAGGAAACGAGCGCGCGCGAATAATGATGCCCGCACTCGGCTTCGTCGAACGGGTTGCGCTTCTTGCCGTCGTACCGCGCGCGGATGTCGCGCACGACCTTCTCCGCGCGCGCGAAGTCGCCCCGCTGCGCGAGGTTCGCCGCCACCACATACTCGAAGCCGGTCATGTTCTCGCCGTAGTACGGGAACGGCTTCTTCGGCATGCGCCCTTCGGGATACCACGCCATCTTCAGCGCGGGCTCATCGGCGAACGCGTAGTCGCGGCCGCAGTTGTAGCGCGGCCCCATGTTGTCCGACGCGCACTTCGCAAGGATCGTGTCCAGCGTCTTCGCGGCGTTCTTCTCGTCCGCGACGGGACCAAGCCCCACGTGCCGTGCGGCGTAGTCGCCCAGAAGCTGGTCCACGAGACACCCCGCCGCCAGCTGGAAATCGGGATCGGACAAATCGGACGCGTTGCCGTAGGAAAGGCCGGGCGCGATCTTCTTCGGCGGAACGACCTTGTGCTCGTACCACGCGCCGTTGAACATCGTCTTTTCCGCGTTCACCGTGCCGCGCGCGTACAGGCCGCGGCACATCGCGCCGAACGCCGCGTCGCCGGCCGCGTCCGCCATCGCCGCCACGGCCTTGAGCGCCGCCAGATAGAGGAACGTCATCTGCGGATTGGGTCCGTAGTACTCCACGTCCATCGTGTTGTGCTGGCAGCCCTCCATCACGCCGTCCCGGTCGGCGTCCCAGCCGTCCTCGATCCAGCAGAAGGCCATCGCCTGGCGCAGCTTCGGCCACAGCTTCTTCATCCAGGCGTCGTCGCCCGTCTTCTTCCAGTTCTCGTACGCCTTGATCAGACACTGCATCTGGCCGTCCGCGGCGGCGAGGTCGTTCGCCGCGTTCTTCGGATCGAGCGGCAGGTTGATGCGGTTGGCGATGTGGCCGCGCGCGTCCATCGCGTAGCCGAACTGCAGTTCCGTCATGTCCTTGGCGAGGTCCGGCCACAAGTCGACCAGCGCGTGCTCATAGCCCCACACATGCGAACAGTTGCCGTAGCAGCTGCCGTGGTCCTCGAAGATGCCCTCCCAGCCGAAGAAGTGGCCGTCCGCCGTGCGGAAGCACGTTTCGCAGCGGAGCGTGGACAAGTTGAAGAGCGCCGCCTCCTTCACGACGGCCGGCGCCTTGGACGCGAGAACGCCGTTTACGAAGGCGACCGTCTTCTGCTCGAGCGCGGTCAGATCGCCCCACAGCGCGGCGGCCGCCGCCTCGGCGGACGCGAAGCGATTGCAGTAGCAATTGCCCACGCGGCGCTTTTCGTCGAACGGACCCTTCACGGCGCCGTCCCGGTAGCCGCGGCCGCTCCAGCCCGCGCGGTTCGGGAAGCGCCAGGCCAACACGAACGGCACCGCCTTCGTCTCGTGCGGGGCGAGCTCGACGGACACGCACACCGCCGCCAGGGCTTCGTCCGTTTTGCCGTCCGGATCGACAAGATCCAGCGCCTGGCCCGTGGCGACGAACTGCTTCCAGAAGCGGTCCATGCGGATGCGCCAGCCGAGATCGGCGATTTTCGCCGTGGTGGTGAGCGTTCCCGCCTGCTCGGGCGCCATCAGCACGACGCGCCCCAGCGTCGCGTCGCAGGCGGCCTCGTCCGTGCTGCCCACGACGACGCCGCGAAGCCCGTTGGCCGCCGTGGCGGCCTTGTGCAACGCGCCGCCCGCGACGTTCACGAGCAGCCCGAGCACGGAGGCCTTCACGGGCTTGTCCGTCTTGTTCGCAAGCTTCCAGCGCAGTAGCGCCGCGGGGATGCCGCTCGCGGCGGAATCGCCGGGCACGAGCGGATTCATCGCCTCAAGCGTCGCATCCACGGGAAGCGCCGCGTCGCGGAGAACGACCTGCGCGAGCGGGTAGGCGACCTTGAAGACATTTTCGCGGAAGCGCGGGAAGCCGTGGTTCGGAAAGCGTCCGCCCTCGCCGCCTTCGTAGAGGGAGGTATCGGCGGGACCTTCCATCAAGCGCGCCGAGACGCGGCCGTCCGCCTCTTCCGTGCGGAGCCAAAAACCGGTCGCGGCGTCCGCCGCCAGCGGCGTGATGCCGATCGCCGGCGCGTTGCGCACGGCCCAGTCGACGAAACCGCCCTGACCGTTCAGCGACACCGTGCCGGTACCGATGCCGCCCAGGGGCATCTTGACGCGGCGGCGGAATTCGCCGTCATAGGTTTTAAGTACGGGCCACGTTTCGGCGGCGAAAACCGCAGTCGCCGCGGCAACAACAAACAGAGAGCAAAGCGCTTTCGTTTTCATGCGGCGATTATACCAAAACAACCGCCCGCTGAAACGCACTTTCGGGATGGTGGACCTTGATGACTTCAAA
>DCIH01000002.1:12213-12351 GCA_002317575.1 Verrucomicrobia bacterium UBA1731
AACGTACCTCCTACCCTTTCGGATCAAGTGGCCAATATTATATCAAATTTACGCACCACGAACCGGCGCGTCCTCGCTTGTTTTCGGTTTTTGGGGGTGGCGTGTGACGAGCACGGACCGAGTCGATTGCAGCAACTG
>DCIH01000079.1:0-7044 GCA_002317575.1 Verrucomicrobia bacterium UBA1731
AGCTTCTCGTACAGCTCCGCGCCGGTGGCGATTCCCTCGATCACCGCCTTCGGCCGCGCCGCCTTGCTCTTTGCGACCGTTTTCCGCGCTTTTTCCGCGCCGTATTTGCCGTTTCCCGTTCCCACGCCGCACAAGATACCACGCCCCGCAACGCATGGCAAGAAGAAATTTGATTTAATGCCGATGAAATATAATTCCGTGTTGAGGCGCATGGCTTCGACGAGACGTGCTATAATGCGGGCATGAAGAACAAATGTTGGCTGGTTTTGGGTTGCGGTGTCGCGTTGGTGGCGGGATGCGCCGTGTTTTCAGGGGCGAACGATTGGCCGTGCGTGAGCGGCGTGTATCCGCACCTTGCGACATTCAACAACGAAGGCGAATGCGGCACGGGCGCGGTGGTTCCTTGGGCCGGCAGCCTCTGGCACGTTTCCTACGCGCCGCACGCGCCGTGCGGCTCCTCCGACAAGCTCTATCAGGTCAAGGGCGACCTTTCGCGCGTCATCCGCCCCGAATCCATCGGCGGCACGCCTGCGAACCGCATGATCCACAAGGAGTCCGCGCAGCTCTTCATTGGACCGTACGCCATCGACGCGAAGGGCCAGGTGCGCACGATGCCGCCGAAGTCCGCGGATGGCGCCACCAACCTCTACGGCCGTCTCACCGCCTGCGCGCGCCACCTCACGGATCCCGCGAACAAAATATACCACCTCACGATGGAAGAGGGCGTCTACGAGGTGGACGTGAAGACGCTCGCCGTGAAAGAACTGTTCCGCGACGGGAACATCCAGCCCGGCGACCTGGGCGGCACGCTGCTCCCCGGCTACCACGGCAAAGGCGCCTATTCCGGCCAGGGCCTTCTCGTGTACGCCAACAACGGCGAACGCGGCGAAGAGGCCGCGCGGAATCCGCGCGCCACGGCCGGTGCGCTCGCCCAGTGGAACGGCAAGGACTGGGAGCTCGTCCTGCGCAACCAGTTCACCGACGTCACCGGCCCCGGCGGCATCCGCGGCAACGCCGATCCCGCGCACGACCCCCTGTGGTCCGTCGGTTGGGATTACAAGAGCGTCATGCTCATGGTGCTCGAAAACGGCAAATGGACCAGGTTCCGCCTGCCGAAGGGATCGCACAGCTACGACGGCGCGCACGGTTGGAACACGGAATGGCCGCGCATTCGCGAAATCGGCGAGGGCGACGATTTCCTCATGACGATGCACGGAACGTTCTGGCATTTCCCGAAGACGTTCTCCGCCACGAACTCCGCCGGCATCCGTCCGCGTTCCAATTACCTCAAGATCGTCGGCGACTTCTGCCGCTGGGGCGACAAGGTGGTCCTCGGCTGCGACGACTCCGCCAAAAACGAATTCATGAACAAGCGCTCCGCCAAGGGCGGCGTCGCCGGCCCCAGGCAGTCAAACTCAAACCTCTGGTTCGTGGATCCCGCCGAACTCGACCACTTCGGCCCCGCGATCGGCCGTGGTTCCGTCTGGTTGCGCGAGGACGTGAAATCCGGCCAGATTTCCGACCCGTACCTCGTTTCCGGTTTCGACCACGCGACGCTCTACCTTTCCGCCCGCGGCCAAAAACAGTTCCTCGTGGAAATCGACCGCGCGGGCACGGGCGCGTGGGAGAAGGGCGAGGTCCTCTTCACGACGCGTGACGGCCGCGTTCTCGAACTGCCGCTTGAAAAATACGGCGCCACCTGGCTCCGTCTTGTGGCGACCGAAGACGCGCAGAATGTGTGCGCGTGCTTCCAGATGGCGAACGACGATGCGCGCGCGGCCGTACCCGGCATCGGCAAGCCCGTCGCCAAAGCGTCCGGCGCCGGACTCGTTGCGTCCCTGGCGGGCGGCGACGATCTGAAGCTCGGCTACCAGACGGAAGCCGGCCAGTACTACGAACTCGACAAGACGCTCGCGTTCTCCGCCGCGCAGGCGGCGACGCCGCTCGCGAAGGACTATGCGCTCAAGTCCAAGGGCGTCACGGGGGACGGCCTTTCCGGTCTTGTGGTGGACGACGCCAAGAAGCGCTGGCGTTTGCCGGTTGCGGCCGTCACGCCGTTCAACCGCCGCCTCTGCCGCGAAGTGTGCACCGAGCGCGACTTGCTGAACGTGGGCGGCACATTCTTCGAGCTGCCCGCCGAAAACGCCGGCGGCTACGCGAAGCTCCGTCCCGTGGCGTCGCACGCGCTCGGCAGCACCGACTACTGCACATGGCGCGGTCTCTTCGTGCTGGCGGGCGCCGATCCGCGCCTCGCCGAGGTCGGCTTCGGCCGCACGGTGAAGACGCCGGACGGCGCGGGTTCGGTGTGGCTTGGCGTTGCGGATGACCTGTGGAAGCTCGGCAAACCGGTTGGCGCAGGCAGTACATGGAAGAACACGCCCGTGAAGGCGGGCGAGCCGTCCGATCCGATGCTGATGACGGGTTACGACCGAAAGCTCTTCTCGTTCGCGCAAACGGGCGCGAAGAAAGCGCGCGTCACGCTCGAATTCGACCTCACGGGCGAAGGCGACTGGCGCGCGTACAAGACATACGACCTCGGCGACGGCGCGCGGCTCGAGGACGACCTTTCCGCGTCGCGTGCGTACTGGTGGCGCGTCGTTTCGGATGTCGCATGCACGGCCACGGCGACGGTGACATACCGGTGAGCGGCGTCCTTCCAGACGCGCTTCCGCCGTTGGCGGAACTGCTGCCGCAGCGCGAGCCCATGGTACTGCTGAGCGGCTTCGAGCCGCCCGTTTCGGACGACGCCGTTTCCGCGTGGGTGGACGTGACGCCGGCTTCGCCGTTCTTCGACCACGCCGCGGGCGGCGTTCCCGGATGCGTGGCGCTCGAATACATGGCGCAGACGATGGCGCTCCTGGTGGGTCTCAAACGCCGCCGCGCGGGTTTGCCGCCGCAGCTTGGATTCGTTCTCGGGTCGCGGCGGCTCACGATTTCCATCCCGTTATTCCCGCCCGGTCGCCGCTATCGCGTGCACGCCGCGTGCACATATTCCGACGACGAATTCGGGTCGTTCGACGTGCGCGTCGAGGATTCTGACGGGACGACGGTCGCATCCGGCGCCGTGACGGCGTTTCAGCCGGGCGAGGATTTCGATTTGTCCAAAATGGAGGACTTGGGATGAAACGGGTAATCGTGACGGGTTCAAGCCGCGGGATCGGCCGCGCCGTTGCGCTGGATCTGGCGCGGGCGGGATACGATCCCGTGATCCACTGTGTGCGGAACCGCACGGCCGCGGAGGCCGTCGCCGCCGAGGTGCGCGCGTTGGGCGGTACGGGGCTCGTGCTCGCGTTCGATGTCGCCGATCGCGCGGCGGCGAAGGCCGAATTGGACGCGTATGTGGAAACGCACGGCGCGCCGTACGGCGTGGTGCTCAATGCCGGCATTGCGGCGGACGCCGCCTTCCCCGCGCTCGAGGACGACCAGTGGGACCGCGTGATCCGCACGGACCTGGACGGGTTCTACAATGTCCTGAAGCCGCTTGTTCTGCCGATGGTCCAGGCGCGCGCGCCTGGGCGCATCGTGGCGATGTCGTCCATCTCCGGTGTGATCGGCAACCGCGGGCAGGCAAACTACTCGGCCGCCAAGGCGGGCGTCATCGGCGCGGCGAAGGCGCTGGCCGTCGAACTTGCGAAACGCAAGATCACGGTCAATTGCGTGGCGCCTGGCGTCATCGAAACGGAGATGATCGACGGGCTCTTTGCCGAGGAGGCGTTGAAGGCGATTCCGATGAAACGTTTCGGCAAGCCGGAAGAGGTGGCGGCGGTCGTCCGCTTTCTGATGTCCGAAGAGGCTGCTTATGTCACGCGGCAGGTGATTCAGGTGAACGGGGGGATGTTCTGATGCGCAGAGTGGTGGTGACAGGGTGCGGCGTCGTCAGTTCGTTGGGGCAGACGGTTGCCGCCGCATACGAGCGGCTCAAGACGCCGAAGAACTGCGTGTGCACATCGGAGGAGATCAAGAGCTACAAGGGGTTGCAGTCGTGCCTCTGGGCGCCGGCGAACTTCGTGAAGCCGCCGGAGTATACGCGCAAGGTGGTCCGCACGATGAGTCCCGTGTCGATGATGGCGCTGAACGCCACGGAGCAGGCGCTGGCGCAGGCCGGTCTCGCGGGCGATCCGCTGGTGAAAAGCGGGCGCCTCGGCGTCGCCTACGGATCGTGCTCGGGCGGCGTGGACGCCATTACCGATTTCAGTTCCGTCATCCTGTCGCATGAAGTGAGGAATGTCACGAGCGCCACCTACATCAAGATGATGCCGCAGACGACGGCGGTGAACCTCTCCGTCCACTTCGGCACTACGGGTCGTCTGCTGCCCACGGGAACGGCGTGCACCTCGGGTTCGCTTGCAATCGGCGAAGCATACGAGCAGATCGCCTGGGGCAAGCAGGACGCGATGATTGCCGGCGGCGCGGAAGAATTCAGCGTCACGCAGGTGGCGGTGTTCGACACGCTCTTCGCGACATCGCGGCGCAACGACGCGCCCGAAACGACGCCCAAGGCGTTCGACCGCGACCGCGACGGATTGGTGGTGGGCGAAGGCGCGGGCACGCTGATCCTCGAGGAATACGGGCACGCGAAGGCGCGCGGCGCGACGATACTTGCGGAAGTCGCCGGCTTCGGCACGAACACGGACGGCCGTCATGTCACGCAACCGAATGCGGAGACGATGGCCGTCGCGCTCAGACTGGCGCTCGAAGACGCGCATCTGCCGCCCGAGGCGATCGGCTATGTGAACGCGCACGGTACGGCCACGGACCTGGGCGATGTCGCGGAAGGCGCGGCCACGGCGTCCGTGTTCGGCGCCGGCAAGGTGCCGCTGAGCACGATCAAGAGCTATACGGGCCACACGCTTGGCGCGTGCGGCGCCATCGAGGCGATTCTCACGATCGAGATGATGCGGCACGGATGGTTCGCGCCGAACCTCAACCTCGTCACGCCCGACGAGCGCTGCAGCGCGCACGATTTCATCGTCGGCGACGGGCGGCGGATGGATGTCGAATACGCGCAGACCAACAATTTCGCCTTCGGCGGCGTGAACACGTCCGTCGTGTTCAAACGGGCATGAACGCGGAGGTTTCCATTCTCGGCCACGCCGTCCTGCGTCTTGACAGCGCCGCGGCGGACGTGGATTTCGTGCCGCCGCTCCAGCGGCGCCGCCTTTCGCCGCTCCAGCGGATCTTCTTCGCGCTGGCGCACGCCGTCGAGAAAGCGCCGTCGGCGTCGGCGACATTCGCGTCGCGCGACGGCGAGGACGCGCTCACGCGGCGCATCGTCGCGGATTTCAACGCGGACGGCTCCGTGTCGCCGCAGCGCTTCAGCGCATCCGTCTACAACGCGGCGCCCGGACTGTGGAGCGTGTTCACCGGAAACCGCGCGCCGTATACGGCGACAGCCGCCGGAGAGGATACGGTCGAGTGCGGTCTGCTCGAGGCGCTTTTCGCGGCGCGTTCAGCGCTGTACGTGTACGCGGAGGAGACGGGCGGCGGCCACGGTGCGGCCGTGGTGTTCGGTGCGCCGGCGGACGGGGCGCGCGTCGTGCGCGTTTCGTCGGGGGATCCGGTCCGGCCGCCGGTTTCGTTCGAGGCGTGGGCGGCGTTTCTCGAAGGCCGTTCGCCGCGATTGGAGGGTCGGTGGGTCACCTTGTCGTGAGGGCGGTGCGCGGCGCGGCGTCGCTCGTGCTTTTCGCGCTGTTCGGAATCGGGGCGCTCGCGTTGGCGCCCGTGACATTCGTGCTACGCGACCGTGCGAAATGCCAATCGCTTGTGCGCGGCGCCTGGCGGTTGCTGTTGTGGGCGTTTCGGACATTCCATCTAGCGCGCGTGCGCGTCGAATCGGCGGACGGCGTCGATCTGCCGGCGGTACGCGGAAGCGTCATCGCGGCGAACCATCCGTCGCTCATCGACGTGGTCGTGTTCGTCGTGGCCGTGCCGAAGACGCTGTATGTGGCGAAGCATGCACTGCTCCGGAACCTCTTCCTGCGCGCCGTCGTTCGCGCGACGGCCCTGCCGGATGACGCGCGCTTGCCGGAATCGGCAGCGCCCCTGCTGGCGGACGGCTGGAACGTGCTCGTGTTCCCAGAGGGGACGCGTTCGCCCGAAGCAGGCGGGTTGCGTCCGTTTCACCGCGGTGCCGCGCAACTGGCGCTGCGCGCGGGCGTGCCGCTGGTGCCGGTGCGGATAGATCCGAGCGTGCGCATTCTGGGCAAGCGGCAGCCGCCGTGGCGCGTGGGTGACCGGTGTGTGGAGTACGTGCTGACGGCGTTGCGGCCGCTGGCGGCGGTTCGCGCGCCGGGCGAGAGCGTCCATGCGGCGGCGGTTCGGTTGACGGATGCGTTGCGGGAGTCGCTCGGCGGGGCGTGACGCGTTTTTGCGCGTTTTTGCCGTTTTGGAGTGATGAAGGGGCCGAAAAGTGTTATAATGACGGTTCTTTTTTCAAGGAAGGATAGCAGATGAAACAGATCGGCGTGGGCATTCTGGGTTTTGGCACCGTGGGCGCGGGCGTCGCGGACGGTCTTTTGAAACACCGCGAATTGATGGCGCAACGGTTCGGCGTGGACATCGTTCTGCGCAAGATCGCAGACCTCGACATCACCACCGACCGCGGCATCGCGGTCCCCGCGGATGTGCTCACCACCGACGCGCCCGGCACCATCGCCGATCCTTCGATCGACATCATCGTCGAAACCATCGGTGGCACCGGCATCGCCAAGAAGTTCGTCCTCGACGCGCTCAACGCCAAGAAGAGCGTCGTCACCGCCAACAAGAAACTCCTCGCCGAGCACGGCCGCGAAATCTTCGACGTCGCCGCGGCGAACGGCGTGGACATCTACTTCGGCGCGGCCGTCGGCGGCGGCATCCCCGTGATCCGCGTTCTGCGCGAGGCCCTCGCCTCCAACGAAATCAACACGATCCACGGCATCCTCAACGGCACCTGCAACTACATCCTCACCCGCATGGAGAACGAGGGCAAGGCGTTCGACGAGGTGCTCGCCGACGCGCAGAAGCTCGGCTACGCCGAAGCGAATCCGTCCCTCGACATCGACG
>DCIH01000079.1:7136-24549 GCA_002317575.1 Verrucomicrobia bacterium UBA1731
TCGAGGGCATCCGCAACCTTTCCGGTCTCGACGTCAAGTACGCCGCCGATTTCGGCTACCGCATCAAGCTCCTCGCCGTCGTCGCCAAGGACGGCGAAGAAGTCGAAGTGGGCGTCCACCCGACGCTCGTGCCGTTCTCCCACATGCTCGCGAGCGTGAACGGCGTGTTCAACGCGGCGATGTTCAACGGCGACATGAGCGAGAACACGATGTACTACGGCCGCGGGGCGGGACGTCTGCCCACCGCGTCCACGGTCGTCGGCGACATCTGCGACATCGCCCGCAACCGCGCCCACGGCGAAGTGCGCTACGCGCGCGCCGCCCCCACCTACAACGAAGGCAAGGTCAAGCTCCGCGCCGCCGGCGACATCGTCTCGCGCTTCTACCTGCGCTTCGAAGTCGCCGACAAGGCGGGCTCGTTGGGCCTCATGACCACCGCGCTCGGCAACGCCGGCGTGAACATCTCCGCCGCCACGCAGAAGGATCGTTCCGAGGGCGTCGCCACCGTGGTGATGCTCACCGATCCCGCCAAGGCCGCCGCCGTGGACGCGGCGTTCGCCGCCATCGAAGCGGCCGGCGTCCTCACGGAAAAGCCCGTGAAGCTGCGGATGCTGTGAAAATGCACAGGATTCTGGAGAAGAGGCAGTTGTCGGCGAGCGTCTTCCGCATGGAAGTCGAAGCGCCGCTGATTGCACGCGCGCGCGCCGCGGGCCAGTTCGTCATCGTGATGGCGGACGTGGACGCGGGCGAGCGCATTCCGCTCACGATCGCCGACGCGGATCCCGGGAAGGGGTCCATCACATTGGTGTTCCAGGCCGTGGGCGCGAGCACGATGAAGCTCGCCAAACTGGAAGCCGGCGATGCGATCGCTTCCGTCACGGGTCCGCTGGGACGGCCCACCTCGATCCGCGGCGCGAACGGCGAACCCGCGGGCCATGTGGTGTGCGTGGGCGGCGGCATCGGCGTCGCTCCGCTCCATCCGATCGTGCAGGCGCTGAAGCGGGCGGGCAACCGCGTCACGCTGGTGATGGGCGCGCGCACGCAGGACCTTTTCGTGATGACGGACGAAATGCGCGCGCTGGCGGACGAGCTCGTGCTCGTCACCGACGACGGTTCCTCCGGCCGCAAGGGGCTCGTCACCGATCCGCTCAAGGAGCTGTGCGCGGCGGGCGGCGTCGACGAAGTCATCGCGATCGGTCCGCCGATCATGATGAAGTTCTGCGCGCTCGCGACGAAGCCGTTCGGCGTGAAGACGACGGTGTCGCTCAACACGATCATGATCGACGGCACGGGCATGTGCGGCGGCTGCCGCGTGACCGTGGGCGGCCAGACGAAATTCGTGTGCGTGGACGGTCCCGAGTTCGACGGCCACGCGGTGGATTGGGACCAGATGATGCAGCGGCTGTCCACATTCAAGGTGCAGGAAGCGCTGGCGCGCGACCACGCGTGCCGCATCGGTTTGCACGGGGAATCGCAGGCGACAAGATGACGGCGAAGGAAAGAATGGCGATCGAGCCGCAGAAGATGCCGGAGCAGGATCCGGCCGTGCGGGCGCACAACATGCGCGAGGTCGCCTTGGGCTACACCCCCGAGCAGGCGCAGCGCGAAGCGACGCGGTGCCTGAATTGTCCGACGAAACCCTGCATGCAGGGCTGTCCCGTTTCCGTGAACATCCCCGGTTTCCTCGCGCAGGCGACCGCAGGCGATTTCAAGGGCGCGCTGGCGACGATCCGCGAATCGTCCCTGTTGCCGGCGGTGTGCGGCCGGGTGTGTCCGCAGGAAAAGCAGTGCCAGAACTTCTGCACGCTCGGCAAGCTCTTCAAGGATCCCGAGAAGGCCGTCGCCATCGGCCGCATCGAGCGGTTTTGCGCGGACTTCTCCGCGCAAGCGGGACAGGTCGGAGGCGACGAGGCCTTCAATCCTTCATCCACGCGGCCGCACGCGAAGCGTGTCGCCGTGGTGGGTTCGGGCCCCGCGTCCATCACCTGCGCGGCGGACTGCGCGCGGGCCGGGTTCAAGGTCACGATGTTCGAGGCGTTCCACAAGCCGGGCGGCGTTTTGGTGTACGGCATTCCCGAGTTCCGGTTGCCGAAGGCCATCGTGCAGCGCGAGATCGACGGGCTCAAGGCGCTGGGCGTCGACGTGGTGACGGATTTCGTCGTGGGGCGCACGCTCACGCTTTCCGACATGCTGGACGACGGGTATGACGCGATCTTCGTGGGGACGGGCGCGGGCTTGCCGAAGTTCATGGGCATCGAGGGCGAGAACCTCGTGGGCGTGTTCAGCGCGAACGAATACCTGACGCGCGCCAATCTGATGAAGGCCTACGACGAGGACCATGTGGACACGCCGTTCTGGCACGGCAGGCGCGTGGCGGTTCTGGGCGGCGGCAACGTGGCGATGGACGCGAGCCGCATGGCGTTGCGGTTGGGCGCGGAGAAGGTCTATCTCGTGTACCGGCGCAGCGAAGCGGAGATGCCGGCGCGGCGCGAGGAAATGCACCACGCGCGCGAAGAGGGTGTTGAGTTCCTGATGCTCCAGAATGCGAAGCGCGTGTTGGGAGACGAGCAGGGCCGCGTGAAGGGCTTGGAGTGCCTCACGTACGAACTCGGCGAACCGGACGCGAGCGGACGCCGGAGTCCCGTGGCGGTTCCCGGCAGCGAATTCACGCTGGACGTGGACACGGTGGTGGTGGCCGTGGGCAACGGCGCCAATCCGCTCGTGGCGGCGACGACGCCGGGGCTGGACGTGGACGCGAAGGGCCACGTGCTCGTCGATCCCGTCACGCGCATGACGTCGATTCCGGGCGTGTTCGCCGGCGGCGACATCGTTCTCGGCGCGGCCACGGTGATTCTCGCGATGGGCGAAGGCCGCGCGGCCGCGAAGGGCATGGCCGACTGGTTGAACCGGAACGCAGGCGAAGGAGAAACGAAATGAAGCACTTGACGATGCTGCTGTCGACGGCGGTGCTGGCGGCGGCGGTTTGGGCGGCACCGGGCGCGCGCGTACCGGGCACGGGCATGGGTGGCGCGTCGCCGTTCGCGACGGATCATTTCCCGGGTTTCGACGATCTCGATGTGTTCGACAAACCCGAGCGCCGCACGCCGAGCTGGTTCCTCGGGTTGGAGAAGGACAACGCCGCCGAGCAGTTCGCCTGGGCGCAGCAGATGGAGGCGTCGGGCAGCCTGCGCGCCGCCCGTCGCGGATACGACGCGCTCGTGCGCCAGTGGCCTGCGGCCCCCGAAGCGCCCAAGGCGCAGCTCAAGCTCGCGCAGTTGTGGGAGACGAAGCTGCAGGAGTACGACGAGGCGTTCGACGCCTACGACTATCTGCTCGATTTCTATCCCCGTGCGTGCGACTACGCGGAAATCGTCTCCGAGCAGTACAAGATCGCAAACCTGCTCGCCAAGGACAAGCGCACATGGTTCGGGCTGTCGTTCACCTCGCCGCGCACGCTTCGCCGCAGATACGAACACGTGGTGCGCCGGGCGCCGGGCGCCGAATATGCGCCGGACGTCTTCCTTAAGATCGCCGGTCTGCGCGAACAGGATTCCGATTGGGAGGAGGCCGTGAAGGTGTACGGCACCCTCCAGAGCCGTTACGACGGGTCGCTGCAGGCCCGCACGGCGGCGTATCTCGAGGCGGCCGCGCGCATGCACCTGTCCCGTCGCCTCGCCTACAACAGCCCGCGTCTGAAAGACACGCGCGGCTACCTGAGGCTCACGCTCCAGCGCTATCCGGACCACGAGCGCGCCGAGGAGATGAAGGGGTGGGCCGCCGAGATCGACACATGGCTTTCCGAAGAGGCCTGGAAGAGCGCCCGCTTCTACGACACGCGCCAGCGCACGCAGCACGCGGCTCTTTCCGCCTACGAGAAATTCGTGAAGGAACACCCCGATTCCGCGCACGCCGCCGAGGCGCGCGCGCGAATCGAAGAAATCAACGCATCACGCGGCGCAGCCGCCGAAAGGAAATGACCATGAAGATCCGATTTGCCGCCTTGTTGCTCCCCCTGGCGCTTCTGAGCGCCTGCAAAACCGACTACCGTTGGACATCGCGCGTGCCCGAAGAGCTGCGCACGATCGCCGTTCCCGTGTTCGAGAACCGCACGAACGACGCCGAACTCGGCCCGATCTGCACGCAGTATGTGCTGCGCGAGTTCCAGCGCGAGGGCACGTTCAAAATCCGCCGTTATGGTGCCGCCGCGCTGGAAGTCCAGGGCGCGATCGTGGAGGCCTCGCGCACGGCTGCGGCGTTCAGCCGCAGCGACGGGCTCATGGCCAAGGAATACCGTTATCGCGTCAAGGCCGAGATTTCGTTGGTGGACCGCCAGAACCAGCGCGTGCTGGAGGACCGGCGCGTTTATTTTGCGGAAACGACGTTCAACGCGTCCGACGATCTGCTGACGGGGCAGCGCAACGCCGCCCAGCGCATCGCCCAGGATCTGGCGCGTCAGGTCGTGGACGGCGTCTGTTCGTATTCCTACAACAAGACGCCGGCGGCGCAGCGGTAGGATGCTGGCCGCGCTCCAACGGGGCGTCCCGCTCGCGAAGCGGCCCTTCGAAGAGCTTTCGCGCGATTGCGGGAAGACGGAAGCCGAGGTGCTCGCCTTCGTCGCGAGATGTCGCGATGAAGGCGTGGTGCGCCGCTTCGGCGCGGTGTTCGACGCGCGCCGCATGGGATACCGGTCGGCGTTGTGCGCCGCATGCGTGCCTTCGGCCGCGTTGGACGACGCGGCGGCGCGCGTTTCCGCGTTGACGGGCGTGACGCACTGCTATCGTCGTGCCGCCCGCACCGGCGGCGCGTCCGGCTGCCCCAATCTGTGGTTCACGTTGTCGTATCCGCGCGCGTCGTTCGCCGCCGCGCAGGCGGACGCGGAAGCGCGCCTTGCCCCGCACGCGGTGCATGTGCTGCCGGCCGTCAGGCGCTACAAGGTGGATGTCGTGTTCGGCGGCGCCACGCGGGCGCGCGAAGAATCCGTGGAGGACGATCTGCCGCCGCTCGACGCGCGCGAGCGGAAGATCGTCCGCGCGCTCCAGGGCGACACCGACGTGCGCGCGGACTATTTTTCGGCCTTGGCCGAACGGCTGGGCGAAAAAGAGTGGGATCTGCTGTCAACGCTGGAACTGTGGCGCCGGCAAGGGCGTTTGAAGCGCATCGGGCTGCTGCTCAAGCACCGGGCGGCGGGTTGGACGGCGAACGGCATGTGCTGTTGGCGGATCGCGGGCGACACGGTCGACGCCGGCCGCGCCCTGGCGGCGCGGAACGAGGTGACGCACTGCTACGAACGGCCTTCCGCTCCTGCGTTCCCGTACAACCTGTTCGCCATGGTGCACGCGCGTTCGGAAGACGCGGCGGAGGCGCAATTCGCCGCGCTGGACGCCGTTGTCCGCGAGGTCGCGGGCGAGGCGGCCGAGGCGTCGACCATGCTGCTTTCCGAAAGAGAGTACAAAAAGACATCCCTTTCCTTTTTCGCGTGAAAATGGTATAATGCGCGCCATGAAAACGATTACTCTCCTGTCGTGCTGCGCGGCCATGGCCTGTGCGGCGTTCGCCGAAACGAAACCCGCCGCTGCCGCCGAAACGACGGATCCGGAGTCCAAGGCCGAGCTTGAAGAAGCCGCGCCCGCCATTCCCTGGTTCTGGGGATTCGGCAACTACGGCATCTATTCCGGCTACCAGCTCTACGGCAACCTGTTGAATTCCGAGCCCACGCTTCAGGGCTACTTCGAGGGTAACATGAACCTCAAGTTCATCGACGATGTCGATCTCGGCTACTTCGGCGTCGGCATCTGGTCCAACTCCGACCTCACCGACAAGCGCCGCGGATCGGGTTACCACTACCGTTCCGCCAATTACGGCAACGGCCAGTACGGCAAGGCCTTCAACGAATGGGATTTCAACATCCACTGGGGCAAGACCTTCTGGTTCGACGACAAGCAGCAGTACGGGCTTGACTACCGTTGCGGCTTCGTGTGGTACTACTATCCGCATCGCCGCCACAACGACATTGGCAACGGCAGCACGATGACGACGATGGACTTCAACCATTGGTTCACGCTCAAGACGCCGTATGTCGACCTCTTCCTCACCTACGTGCGCGAATACCACGAGAACAACGCGAACCTCTGGGAGTTCGGCCTGAAGCACACGTTCGTCGGCGACTATCTGCCGCAGAACCTGTCGCTCACGCCTTCCGCCACGTTCGTCGTGCGTTCCCACCGCTACAACTGGTGCTTCCCCACGGCCGGCTGGGGCGAGACGCACAACGGCGGTCTGGCGACGGCCAAGATCGGCCTGGACGCCAACTACCAGCTTACGGACCACATCGGCATTTTCGCGAAGGTCGCCTACTGCTCGATCATCGACAATGCGTTGCGCGATGCGGCGGAACACGGCAGCTGCTCCGATTACAGCCAGTACAAGGACTTCGCCTGGGGCGGCATGGGCCTCTCCTTCAATTTCTAACGGAAGGCGCGTGAAAACGCATGGCTAACGAGAAGGGCGGAGCGGGATCGAACCCGTTCCGCCCTTTCACAAGGAACACGATCATGACGGCTGAAGAAAAGAAGTTGCTGGAAACGATCAAACGCGTCCGCGCGAATGTTGCGGGCGACGGCAGAATCGACATCGAAGAGACCGATGTGCTGCTCGCGGTGGCGAAGAAATACGCCAACGAAAACGCCAACATGGCGGAATTCGCCGAGCTTCTCGTGGATGTCCGCCAGGACGGCATCGTCGAGCAGGACGAGTCCGAGAAGATCCTCATCCACCTCGACTGGCTGGCGCGTGAAGTCGTCGCCGCCGAGCCGGATGTGGGCTTTTTCGGCAAGCTGTTCAAGCTGAACCGCAACCGCACCACATTCAAGACGGAGATCGTCGCCGGCATCACCACGTTCATGACGATGGCGTACATCCTCGCCGTGAACCCGAACCTCCTTTCGATCGCGGGCATTCCGCGCGGCGGCGTGTTCGTGGCGACGTGCCTGGCGGCGTTCGTGGGCACCATGCTCATGGCGGCGCTGTCGAACTATCCGTTCGCGCTCGCGCCGGGCATGGGCCTCAACGCGTTTCTCACGTTCGGCGTGTGCCTCGGCATGGGCTACAGCTGGCAGTTCGCGCTGCTGGCGGTGTTCGTGGAAGGCCTCGTCTTCCTCGCGCTTTCGCTCACGCCCGTCCGCGAAGCGATCTTCAACTGCATTCCGTTCACGCTGAAGAAGGCGGTGGCGGCCGGTATCGGTCTCTTCATCTGCTTCATCGCGTTGCAGACGGCGAAGATCATCGTCAACAACGACGCCGTCCTGGTGGGGCTCATGAGCTTCAAGAACGCCGCGTTCCACACGCAGGGTATCTGCGCGCTGCTGGCGATCGTCGGCACGGTCCTCACGGGCGTCATGATGGCCAAGAATGTGAAGGGGTCCATCCTGTTCGGCATCTTCCTCACCTGGGGCCTCGGCATGATCTGTCAGGCCGCCGGCGTCTACGTGCCCGATCCGGCGAACAACTACTTCTCGCTCTACCCGTCGTTCACCCTGGCGGGCATCGGCGATTCGTTCACGCAGTTCGGCCAGACCTGCTGCGCGATCTTCTCCGCCGACGGCTGGACGCATACGGTGAAGGGGGCGGACGGTGCGGCGCAGGTCGTGGGCAAGGGCTTCGACCTCGTCAAGTCGCTCGACTTCTTCGTGGTGATGTTCGCGTTCTTCTTCGTGGACCTCTTCGACACGCTCGGCACGCTGATCGGCGTTTCGATGAAGGGCGGCTTTCTCACGAAGGAAGGCAAGCTCCCCCGCATCTCGGGCGCCTTGTGCGCGGACGCGATCGCGACATCCGTGGGCGCCGTGTTCGGCACGTCCACGACGACGACCTACGTCGAATCCGCTTCGGGCGTGATGGCGGGCGGCCGCACGGGCCTCACGGCCGTCACGACGGCGGTGCTCTTCGTCCTGTCGCTCGTGCTCGCGCCCGTGTTCCTCGCGGTGCCGGGATTCGCGACGGCGCCGGCGCTCATCACCGTGGGCTACCTGATGCTCTCCTCCGTCGCCGAGGTCGACTTCCGCGACGCGAGCGAGGCCATTCCGGCGTTTCTCACGGTGGCGATCATGCCGTTCTCGTACTCGATTTCGGACGGCATCATGGCGGGCGTCATCTCCTACACGCTCATCAACCTCATCGCCGGCAAGGCGAAGAAGATCCACTGGATCATGTACGTGCTCACGGTGGTGTTCATCGCGAAGTACGCGCTGATGTAGGCGAAGGCGTCCGACGCATCGGACGTCCGGAAGGTTCGGGACCGGTCCCGCCCTTCCGGGCGTCGGGCGGAAAAGGAAACGACATGGATTTCAAGCAGACGGTTGAAAGCGTTAAGAAGATCGTGCTGGCCGACGGGGTCATCGATCTGGAAGAGACGGCCATGCTGCTGCGTACGGTGAAGCCTTTCGTCCAGCGCGGAGACGCCCGGGCCAAGGCGCTCGAGGACCTCCTGCACCAGGTGCGCGAGGACGGCGTCATCACGCCCGAAGAGTCGTCGCGCGTGGCGGCCATGCTGGAAAGTCTCACCGACACATCGCTCAATCTCGCCGAATACGTGCGGGCGGTCCCCGATTTCCCGAAGCCGGGCGTTCTCTTCCGCGATGTGACGGGCATCCTCGACACGGCGGACGGATTCGCGCTCGCCCTGGACGCCATCGCGAAGGCGCTCGCGGAAACGCCGTTCGATGTGGTGGCGGCGCCGGAGTCGCGTGGTTTCGTGTTCGGTGCGGCGATATCCGCGCGTTTCCGCAAGGCGTTCGTGCCGATCCGGAAACCCGGCAAGCTGCCGAACGAGACGATCTGCGAATCGTACGATCTCGAATACGGTCAGGCCACGCTGCACATGCACAAGGACGCCATCATCACGGGCGAACGCGTGGTGGTGGTGGACGATCTGCTTGCGACGGGCGGCACGGCCGCAGCGTCCGCGCGCCTGGTGGAACGTCTCGGCGGCAAAGTCGTCAAGATGGTCTTCCCGATCGAACTCGAGGGATTCAAGGCGCGCGAAAACGCGCTCAAGGGCTACGACATCGTTTCGTTGGTGAGATATTCCGGAAGATGAAGCTCTCGCGCATCCTAGCCGCCTTGCTGCTGACGGGCCTGATGGCTTCGGTCGGCATGACGGTGCATTTCCATTACGCGGGCACGCTGTACGACAACAACTGCGCGTTGATGCGCGTGGGACTGGAGGACGTGGCCGTGCGCGTCCGCACCATGGCCGCGAACTTCCGCACCATCAGCGAGATGGCGAACAAGAGCGCGGAATCCTCGGCGAGCGCCCTGGTCGCCTTCATCGTCGCAGACCCCACGGTGCTTGGAGACCAGAGTCGGCTCGACGATCTCGCGAAAACGCTTGACGTCGACGAATTGCACGTGACGGACGGCAAGGGCGTGTTCGTGGCCGGCGTGCCCAGGTTGTATCTGGGCCATTCGCTTGCCGAATCGGAGCAGTCCAGGGAGTTTCTGCCGCTGTTGGAAAAGGGCGATGGCGTTTTCATACAAAAGCCCATGCGGAAAGGGCTTCAGCTCGGAAGCCACAAGGACGGCGAATGGTTCCAGTATGCCGGCATGCGCCGCAAGGACGCGCCGGGCATCGTGCAGGTCGGCGTGACGGCTACGCGCGTCAAAGCCGCCCAGAAGCTGGCCGATGTCATGGAGATCGCCGAATCGACCCGCATCGGCGTCGACGGCAGGGTCTTCATCTACAACAACGCCGGGTTGCCGCCGCCGCAGCACGGCGTTTTCGCCGATGAAGTCCACGGGCGGAAGATGATGGCGGCGGAATCGGATTGCGGCGGCTACCGCATCCGCGTCGTCAAGCCCTTTTCGGGCCGTTGGATGCTCGGCGCGAATCTGCGTGATGCGTTCATCGTGCTGGACATCACGCTGTTGCTGCTGCTGCTGGTGGCGCTACCGGGGACCAGGCGGACGATGGCCGCCGAAGTCGGCACGCTCAAGGCGATGTTCGGCGGTCGTTTCCGCGCGCGGGGCGCCTTTGCCAGGGCCGTTCGGAATCCGGCCACGGTCGCTTGCGCGTTCGCGTTCCTGATGGCGATCGCGGTCGGTTGGTTCGTCATGTCGCGGACGAGCATGACGGACGCGAAGGCGCGGCTCGCGGCGGCGGCGGCGGACATCCGGGACGCCGTGGACACGTGTGCGGACAATCTGCTGTTCTACCAAGGTGCCGCCATCTGCAGACACTACGGCAAACCGGAGGCGATGACGGTGGACATGGTGCAGGAGGTCATGCACCGCTACAATCTGGACGAGTTGAACGTGGTCGATGCGCGCGGCATCGTGCTGGCGGGCGCGTTGGCGGATGTCGGATACGACATGGGCTCGAACGAGAACTCGGCGAAGTTCAACTGCCTGCTTGCGGGCCGAAAGACGTACAGCCAGCCGTTCCGCGCCGCCATCGAAAACCCGAACGGCCCGAAGCTCAAGTACGCGGGGGTGGCGTTCCCGCCGCCCGCCAAGGGCTACGTCCAGCTCGGTTTCAAGGAAGAGCGGATGAAGTCGGACATCGACTACTGGTTCAAGGACCTTGCGTTGGCGCGGCACATCGGCGGGAAGGGCTATTACATCGTGGCCGACGCCGAGACGGGTCGCCTGCTTTCGTGCGGCAAGACGGACAAGGACGGCGTGGCCCGCTTCGCGAACGGGCTCACGCTCTCCGACATCGGCTTTGACTGGTCTGCCGCGCCCACGCGCGGCGACGAATACTTCACGGCCCGTCTGTTCGGCGAGGACTGCCTGTGCCTCTCCGAGGTGCGTTGCTTCCACCGTCTGGTGTCCGTCATCCCGGTATCCGAAATCCGCGGTGCGGGAATCCGCATCGTCCTGCTTTCCGCGGCCGTCCTGCTGTGCGTGTTCGTGATCGTGGTGTTCTTCATGACCAAGCTCACGGATCTCGTCATGTCGTTGCGGGAGAAGGAACGCGAGGAGAAGAAGCGGCAGGAGGAAGACCTCGCGGTCTCGCGCACCATCCAGACGTCGTCGCTGCCGGTCGTCTTCCCGGACGAGCCCGAGTTCAAGGTGTTCGCGCTGATGGACACGGCCCGCGAGGTGGGCGGCGACTTCTACGATTTCTACGAGCTGCCGTCTGGGAGGTTCTTCTTCCTCATCGCGGACGTTTCCGGCAAGGGCGTTCCCGCCGCGATGTTCATGATGAAGGCGCGCGCCATTCTCAAGGCCTGCATGTTCGAATGCGGCGATTTCGCCGAGGCCGTCGGGGACGCCAACGACCGCCTCGCGCAGGAGAACGCCGCGGAGATGTTCGTCACCTGCTGGATGGGCTCGTTCGACAAATCCACGGGCGACGTGCAATACGTCAACGCCGGACACAATCCTCCGCTCGTGAAGCGGGCCGACGGCGAGGTGTCGTGGGTGAAGGGCCGGCGGTCCGTCGCATTGGCCGTCCAGGCCGGACTTCCGTACCACGTGGCGTCGCTGAAACTCGCGCCCGGCGACAGTCTCTTCCTGTACACGGACGGCGTCACCGAGGCGTCCGACGCGGCGGACGGCTTTTACGGCGAGGAACGTCTGGCGGCGAAGCTGAAGGCCAGCGGCCCCGAGTTCGTCACGGAAATCCGGCGGGATGTCGCGGCTTTCGCGACGGGCGCCGAACAGTCCGACGACATCACGATGTTGGCGCTCGATTTCAAGAAACGACCTGTCAGAGATTGATCAACCGAAAGGACACACCCATGGCCCAGCAGACCCCCGAAGAAATGCGCTCGCGCGCGATGTTCGTCCGCGCGCTCGGAAAATTCGTCTACGCCGACGGACGCGCCGACATCGGCGAAGTCAAATCGATGATCGCCCTCGCCCACGCGCTCTCGGCGAACGATCCCGAGATGGCGGCGTTCGAGAAGCTGCTCGTCGGCATCGCCGAGGACGGCATCGTCGACCCCAGCGAATCGAAGCAGATCGCCGCGTTCATCGGGAAGATGCTGGCGCAGTCCGCGCAGGCCGAAGGCGTCTACGACGCGCGCACGCTGGGTCTTCCGAAGATGGGTCTTCTGGGCGTGCAGCACATGTTCGCCATGTTCGGCGCCACGATTCTCGTGCCGATCCTGACGGGGCTTTCGCCGAGCGCCACATTGCTCTTCGCCGGCCTGGGAACGCTCCTCTTCCATTTCCTCACCAAGCGCATGGTGCCGGCGTTCCTCGGCTCGTCCTTCGCGTTCCTCGCGGGCTACTTCGCCCTCACGGGCCTCGCCGGCACGGCGGGCTACGAGAAGATGACGAAGGATGTCATGCTCCAGTACGCTTCGATCGGCGTCGCCGCGAGCGCGGTGGTCTACTTCATCGTGGCCGCCTTCGTGAAGGCGTGCGGCGTGAAGACGGTGATGAAGTTCTTCCCGCCCGTCGTGACCGGTCCGATCATCATCGGCATCGGCCTCGTGCTGGCGCCCGTCGCGGTGAACAGCTGCGAGAGCTGCTGGCCCGTCGCGATCATCGCGATCCTCACGGTGATCTTCTTCTCCGTGTGGGGCAAGGGCATGCTCAAGATCATCCCGATTCTCATGGGCGTGATCGTCTCCTATCTCGCCAACGTCGTGTTCGGCTTCCTCGGCTGGGCGGACAAGATCGACTACTCCAAGGTCGCCGACGCGGCCTGGGTCGGATTGCCGTTCCAGTGGTCCAACACCACGTTCCCCGTGCTCGCCAGTCCCGACAAGGGCCTGCTCGTCACGTCGCTCTGCATCGTGGTGCCGATCGCGTTCGCCACGATCATGGAGCACGTGGGCGACATATCCGCCATCAGCTCCACCGTCAAGCGCAACTTCTTCGCGAACCCGGGTCTGCACCGCACGATGCTCGGCGACGGTCTCGCCACCGCCATGGCCGCGCTCTTCGGCGCGCCGGCGAACACGACCTACGGCGAGAACACGGGCGTCCTGTCGCTCTCCAAGGTGTACGATCCGCGCGTGATCCGCATCGCGGCCTGCCTCGCCGTGCTCGTTTCGTTCTGCCCGAAGTTCTCCGCCTTCATCGGCACGATCCCGGGCGCGACGATCGGCGGCGTCTCGTTCATCCTCTACGGCATGATCGCGGCCGTCGGCGTGCGCAACCTCGTCGAGAGCCAGGTCGATCTTGGCAAGTCCCGCAACATGCTCATCGCGGCGATCATCCTCGTGTTGACGCTCGGCATCTCCTTCTCGAAGGCGGGCGCGATCAAGTTCGCCTGCGGCGGCGTCAATTTCGCGCTCTCCGGCCTCGCGGTCGGCGCGCTCGTGGGCATCGTCCTCAATGCGGTTCTTCCGGGCAAGGACTTCGCCTTCTCGGAATCCGCGCCCGGCATCAAGGATCCCGACCGCTTCGGCGGCCCCAAGGCTTAAGGAGACGACATGCTCACCGTACTCAACCATCCGCTCGTCGACCACCGCATGACGTATCTGCGGGACGTCAAGACCCAGCCCAAGCTTTTCCGCGAACTCGTGAACGAGCTCACGGAATTCCTTGCGTTCGAGGCGCTCAAGTCGCTGAACACCGTCGAGGTCGAAGTTCAGACGCCCGTCGCCAAGACGACGGGCCGCAAGGTCGCCGACCAGATCGTGCTCGTGCCGATTCTGCGCGCGGGCATGGGCATGCTCGACGCCATGCTCCACGTGCTCCCGTACGCCAAGGTCGGCGTGCTCGGGATGCAGCGCAACGAGGAAACGGCCGAGCCCGTTCCCTACTACGCCAAGGTGCCGCCGGCCAAGGGCGATGAGCTCGCGATCGTGATCGATCCGATGTTCGCCACGGGCGGCAGCGCGGTGGACGCCGTGACGCAACTGAAGAAGCTCGGCTACAAGCGCATCGTGTTCCTGTGTCTCGTGACGGCGCCGGAAGGGGCGGCGAATTTCGAGAAGCACCATCCGGACGTGCCGGTCTATACGGCCGCCAAGGACGAGCGTCTCAATTCGCACTTCTACATCGTGCCTGGTCTCGGCGACGCCGGCGACCGCATCTTCGGGACGTTGTGAGCGACGCGGCGCAGTCGGCCGGTGCTGGGCGGCTGGCGTCCCTGGACGCCTTCCGCGGGTTTGACATGTGCTTCATCATGGCCTTCGACGGGCTCATCATGTCGTTGGCCTGGCTCTTTTCGGGCATCGCCGACTGGTCGGCGTTCCTGCAGCAGAGCTGGTGGGCGCAGCAGATGCACCATGTGCCGTGGAACGGACTCCACTGGATCGACTGCGTCTTTCCGACATTCCTCTTCATCGCGGGCATCTCGTTTCCGTACTCGTACGCGAAGCAGGTCGCCTGCGGTGACCCCTCATGGAAGATCCATTTGCGGCTGCTCAAACGCGCGTTGATCCTGATCGCGTTCGGCGTCGTCTACAATGGGTTTTTCAATCTGCACTTTCCGATGCGCTACGGCAGCGTGCTCGGGAAGATCGGCTTCGCGTGGGGCTTCGCGGCGCTGTTGTATGTGCATTTCAAGGCGAAGGCGCGCGTCGCCATCGCGTTCGGCATTCTCCTGGCGTATTGGCTCGTCACGCGCTTCGTGCCCGCGCCGGACGCGCCGCCCGGCACGGACGTGTTCACGGCGGCCGGTTGCTTCGCGGGCTGGGTGGACCGTTTGATCATGCCAGGCATCTTCTACTGCAAGGACCCCGCCACGGGCCGCAGTCTGCTGGAGCCGAACGGCCTGATCATCTGCATCGGCGCGATCCCCACCGCCATGTTCGGTATGCTCGCGGGCGACCTCGTGCGCACGAAGCTCGCGGGCAACCGCAAGACCGCGCTGATGCTCCTGGCGTCCGTCGCATTGGTGGGGCTCGGACTGCTGGTGTCCTTGTCCTTCCCGATCAACAAGATCATGTGGTCGCCGAGTTTCGTGCTGGTGGTGGGCGGCGGTTCGCTTGCGTTCTTCGCGGCGTTCTATTGGCTCATGGACGTGAAGGGCTGGCGGAAGTGGGCGTTCTTCTTCCAGGTGATCGGCATGAACTCCATCTTCATCTACATGTTCCAGCGCATCTTCCCCGTGCGGAAAACCGTGGAATTTTTCGTGGGCGGTTTGGCGCATCTCGTTGATCCCGGCGAGGGTGCCGCGTGGTCCTGCATCATCTGCGCGGGCCACATCGTCGTTTGCTGGCTCGTGTTGTATTTTCTCTACCGCAAGCAGACGTTCCTGAGGGTGTAGACATGGACGACCTGGTTTTTCTCGACGGCGGTTTCGGCACGCAGTTGCAGGCGCGCGGATTGCCGCCCGGCGCCGACCCCACGGATTGGAATGTCGAGCGTCCCGACGCCGTGACCGCCGTCCATGCGGACTATGTGCGCGCCGGCTCGCAGATCGTGCTCGCGAACACCTTCGGCGCGACGCGCCTCAAATACCACGGCAAGCACGATCTCGGTGACCTCATTGCCGCCGCCGTCCGCAACGCCCGCAACGCTTTTCCCGCCGCAACAAAATGCAAAACAGGTCAGACCTGTGTTGCATCGAATGCGCGTGTCGCGTTGGATGTGGGACCCACCGGGAAATTGCTGAAACCCGTCGGCGACCTCGATTTTGACGCCGCGTACGACACCTTCGCCGAAGAAATCCGTTTCGGCGTCGCCGCGGGCGCGGACCTCGTGTTCATCGAAACGATGGGCGACCTTTACGAACTCAAAGCCGCCGTTCTCGCCGCGAAGGAAAATTGCACGCTGCCCGTGTGGACCACCATCGCGCTTCAGGAAAACGGCACGGTTCTGACGGGCGGCAGCGTGGAGGCGTTCGCCGCGCTCGCGGAAGGGCTGGGCGTGGACGCGCTTGGCTTCAACTGCGGGCTCGGTCCCGATTTGATGCTGCCCTTCGTGGAGCGCCTCGCGCGCGCGACGCACCTGCCGATCATCGTCAAGCCCAACGCGGGCTTGCCGAAACTCGTGGACGGTAAAACGGTCTTCACCGTCGGCCCCGAAGAATTCGCCGGCCATGTTGCGCGTCTTGTCGACGCTGGCGCGCGCATCGTGGGCGGTTGCTGCGGCACGACGCCCGCGCACCTCGCCGCTACAGTAGAGCAGTTCGTCCCGAACTGCGTCGGGGAGCATCCGCACAAAAGTGAGATCTTAGGGCAGACCTTAAATCTTACTTCTACGGATGTGGCTCCCCAAGGGGGTGGCGTCGCTCCGCGACGCCACCAGGAACCCTTCACTGTGATTTCGTCGGGGGTGCAGGCGCTCGCGTTTCCGCCGCCATCGGCGTTTCCCAGCGCGGAACCGGTTCTGATTGGCGAACGCATCAACCCCACCGGCAAAAAGAAACTGCGTGAAGCGCTCAAGGCGGGCGATGTCGCGTATGTGCTGCGCGAAGCCGTCGCCCAGCAGGACGCCGGCGCGCGCGTCCTGGATGTGAACGTGGGCGTGCCCGGTTTGGACGAACCGGCGACGCTCGTGCGCACGATGGAGGCCGTGCAGAGCGTGACGCCGCTGCCGCTCCAGATCGACACGTCCGACCCCGTCGCGCTCGACCGCGCGCTCCGCCGCTACAACGGCAAGGCGCTCGTCAATTCCGTGAACGGCAAGCGCGAATCGATGGACGCCGTGTTTCCGATCGTGAAGAAGTACGGCGGCGTCCTCGTGGCGCTCACGCTCGACGAAACCGGCATCCCGAAGACGGCCGAGGGACGCTTGGCGATCGCCGCGAAGATTCTGGACGAAGGCAGGAAGTACGGGTTCGGTCCGCAGGACTTCATCGTGGACGTGCTCTGCATGGCCGTTTCTGCGGACGGCACGGCGGGCCGCGTGGCGCTCGAGGCGCTCAAGCTCGTGCGCGAGAAGCTGGGCGTGCACACGGTGCTCGGCGTTTCCAATGTGAGCTTCGGCTTGCCGGAGCGTCCGCAGTTGAACGCGGCGATGCTCACGCTCGCTGCGGAAGCGGGGCTCTCGGCGGCGATCTACAATCCGGCGGCGATGCGCGCGAACGCGGATCCTGCGGCGCGCGCGGCGCTTCTGGGCGAGGACGCGAATTGCCTGAAGTGGATCGAGCAGGCGACGCCGCGGAGCGGCGTCGCCCCCTTGGAGAGCGGCGCTTCGGCGGGTTCCCCAGGGAGTGGCGCTTCGGCGGGTTCCCAAGGGGATGGTCCGTCCTTGTTTGACGCCATTCGGCGCGGTCTCAAGGACGACGCATCTTCCCTCGCCGCCGCGCAGCTCGCGTCCGGTGCGAAGCCCCTCGACATGATCGACCAAGCCATCGTGCCGGCGCTGGAAGAAGTCGGGCGCGGCTTCGAAACGGGCAAGCTGTACCTGCCGCAATTGCTCATGGCCGCCGAAGCGGCGTCCGCCGCGTTCGCGGCGGTGCGCGCGGCGATGGCGCCGGCGCGCACAGGAGAAGCGGCGCCCTCGCCGCTTCAACCCGCGGAGCCGCCGATCGTGATCGCCACCGTGAAGGGCGACATCCACGACA
>DCIH01000079.1:24561-24897 GCA_002317575.1 Verrucomicrobia bacterium UBA1731
CGGCAAGAACATCGTGCGCGCGTTGCTCGAGAACTACGGGCATCCCGTGGTGGATCTTGGGCGCGATGTACCGCCGGCGGAGATCGTGGCGGCGGCGAAACGCACGGGCGCGAAGCTCGTGGGGCTTTCCGCGCTGATGACCACGACGGTGGGCGCGATGGCGGAGACGGTTCGTCTATTGCGCGAAGAGTGCCCAGGCGTGAAGACGTTCGTGGGCGGCGCGGTGGTGACGGCGGAATACGCGCGCGAGATCGGCGCCGACTTCTACACGAAGGACGCGATGGCGAGCGTGCGCCTGGCGGCTGCGGAGAATGGTCACGCCGGCGGAGCGGCGTG
>DCIH01000079.1:24992-30179 GCA_002317575.1 Verrucomicrobia bacterium UBA1731
ACCCCCTTGGGGAGTTGCGTGGCGTTGCACCAGGGGGTGGCGTCGCTCCGCCGACGCCACCAGTTCGTGCCATACCCGCCAAATGGCGGGGTTGTGGCGGGGCGCGCGGGCATAGTATAATTTTCGAACATTGACGGAAACAAGGAGACGATGATGAACAAGAAACATTTGAAAACGCTGGGATGCGTCGGATGCCTGGGCGCGTGCGGTGCGGCGGCGGCCGCGGTGACCTTCCAGGAAAACTTCATGAACTACGCGGACCGCGTGCCGGGCGTCGTCGTCGCCGACGGCATTTCGGTGGACAACGATCCGATCTGGTCCGTTTCCGGCGGCATCAACTTCCGTCTGAAGGAATCGGCGAACATCTATGTGAAGCCGATCGCGCTCCCGAAGGGCAAATTCGACTTCAACTTCAAGTTCCGCCTCTTCAACTCGAAGTTTCCCGTCGAGGCGAAGAAGGACAAGAACGGCAAGGAGACGGCGCCTGCGGTGGCGGCGGATTGGGACTTCTTCGATCTCGTCTTCGCGGCGGGCGGCCAGGAGCACAAGGTGCGCGTTGCGGCCGACCAGATCGCCGGCAAGGCGCTCGAGGCGAAGCTCGGCAACTGGGCGTGGCAGGAACTGGGCATCCGCGCGAACGGCAAGAAGCTCGCGTTTCATTTGGCGGCCGACCGCGTGTTCAAGCCCTTCGCGGAAATCGAACTGCCGTTCGTGCCCGAGACGCTGAACTTCGCCGCCTCGGCGGACAAGCATTTCGGCCTCACGGACATGCTGCTTTCGGACGGCGACGGATTGCCGCAGCATCCCGCGACGAAGCACTTCGCGTCCTTCAAGTCGCTCGAGCAGCCCATCGCGAACGCCAAGACGGCCGCCGAAGGCGAGAAGCTCGCGCTCGCGCCCGCGCCGAAGGCGGGTGTGCGCATGATCCTCGGATCCGCACAGGCGACGCTCACGCTCACGTGGGCGGACGGCAAGAAGACGTCGTATCCGATCAAGGTCGGCGACTACAAGCCGACCATTCCCGCGAAGGTCGCGGGCGTCGAGCGCGGCAAGGCGCACGAACTCAAGGACGCGACGATTTCGCTCGCCCACAACCTGACGCAGTTCGTGCGTCCGAAGATGAATCCGTTCATGTCCAGCTACTCCGTCGAGCCGCAGCTCATCGATGTGGTGCGCGACTGGAACACGCTCCCCGCCGCGTCGAAGCACGCGATCGACGTCGACCTCGTGAAGGCCGGGGACAATGTGCAGATCTGGCTCGACGGCTCCTACGCCACCACGGTGTCCGGACCAAAAGCATCGGTGAAGAAGGGCGAAACGCCGCCGCTGGCGCCCGCGTTCGCGTCCGCCGAAATCGTTTTCGGCGCGGGCGTGCAATACGCGCCGCGCACATACGCGACGTCGGACGACGCGCGCTTCACGGTGCTCGATTTCACGGCGTATCCGCGCGCGAAGGCGTTCGCGGACGGTGCGCTCGCGGGTGTGAAGCCGGGCGACGCCGAATTTGGCGGCTATCCGATGCAGGTCGCCGCGCCACTCGATTCCGCCGACGTCTCCATCTGCCACCAGGCGATGGGCAACTGGGCGCTCGAGGTGGAAGAATACCACGGGCGCTCGCCGCTGGACGGCTATCCGAGCGCGGTGCACTACCGTCTGCCGGCCGCGCCGTATGCGCGCGCGGGCGTTCTCTTCGCGCTCGATCCGGATCCGAAGAAGGACGCGATCCTCACGCTGCGTCTCGGCAAGTACGTTCACAACGGCTCGGGCGGCAACATGTCCGGCGCCTACACGTGGGACTTCTCCCAGGGCGTGCCCGACTGGTGCCAGAAGGTCGGCGAGGTGAAGGTTGGCGGCAAGACCGTGCCGCTCTGGTTCGGCGACTTCCCGCTCAACCTCGGTCCGGTCGTGGACCTCGCCACGAGCTCGGACTACCTGGACTTCGACGTCACGGGCAAGCAGTGGGAAAACTTCCAGCAGATGGACAACACGATGAAGCCCGATCCGCGCAGCGACTCGGCCTTCAATCTCTTCGGCGTGACGCTGCAGAAGGCGCAGTATTCGTTCGAAGTCGTGGAGGCCACGGCGGGCAACGTGTTCACCGCGGACGAAAAGGAACGCGGCATGAAGCTGAAGCTCAAGGCGCTCGTGGACGGCGCGCAGGGCGAAGTGGCCTGGACGGGCCGCGATGTCGAGGGCGCCGAAGTCGTCGGCGTGAAGGGGTCCGTGAAGGTGTCCTTCGCGAAGGCGGGGGAGGTTCGGGAAGTGGCGGTCGATTTCGGCGCGAAGACGCCCGTCGGGTTCTACACGTGCGATGTCGACTCCATCGACGCGAAGGGCGTGAAACTCTTCACGCACGCGGCGCGCTTCGCGATTCTGCCGGAGGCCGGCCGCCAGGTGGACAAGATCTCCTCGCCGTACGCGACGTGGTGGTTCAACTCGCACGGTTCGCCCGGCGACGAGATGAAGGGCTTCCCGATCATGACCAAGGCGGGCATCCGCAAGTGCTCGTGGCGCAAGCCCTCCAAGGAGGAGGCCGAAAAGTGGGACGTCGTTTCCACGGGCAATCTCGCGGCGCTCGGCGAGCGCGATTTCGAGATGAATCCGGACGGCGTCACGGGCCACTTCAAGAAGGGCCGCGTGCAGGTTCCCGATCCCGCCGACGCGACGGGCAAGAAGAAGATCTGGAAGGAAATCGACGGCGAGCAGCGCTTCGTCGATTCCGTCAAGGACCAGATGGCCAAGCAGGTGTGGAGCAACCACATGCTCATCTGGCACGAGTCCGGTCCGCGCGGCGGCGTGCCGGAGGAACTCCTCGGCCTCACGCCGCCCGAGCCCTCCGCGCGCGACAAGCAGCAGGCCGCGTACGTGAACGAAATCGGCCGCATCATGCGCAAGCACTTCCCGGAGATCAAGCTGCAGATCGGCAACAACTCCGCGGCGATGGGCGCGGCGGCGAAGCCGCTCCGCTACGGCGCGAAGGCCGAGTACTTCGACTACCTCGGCATGGAGACGCCGGCGCAGGTGGTGAAGCCCGAGCGCCGCACCGAGATCGGCGTCTTGGGCATGCTCGCGTCGCAGGACGTCGCCTCGCGTCTCGCCGGTCGCAAGATCGCCCTGAACGGCGCGTGGGAATTCATCTACCGCGCCGAGCGCGACATGGGCGAAGAACTGCAGGCCCAGTGGCATGCGCGCGACGTCTTGATCTGCCTCGCGCACAACTTCTTCCTCATCTCGCCCGGCATTCTCTTCGACTGCAACAACGGCTACTACAACGGCCTCTGGGGCGGTTCGGGCATCCTGCAGCGCGGGCCCTATGTGTATCCGAAGCGCGCGTACGTCGCGTACGCGGTGATCACGAAGGTGCTCGACGGCGTCAAATTCGTCCGCGAGCTGGACACCGGCTCCTCCACGATCTACGCGATGGAATACAAGCGTCTCGACGGAAGGACCGTCACGGCGCTCTGGTGCGCGCGCGGCGAAGCCGAGTTCGAGCTCGACCAGGACATCTGGTTCCTCTTCGGCGAGAAGTCCACGCTCACGGAGATGTACGGCAAGACGACGACGCTCGACACGGGCAAGGTCAAGGTCGTCGCGGGAGGCCGTCCCGTGTACGTCGTGAGCGCGAATCCGCTCAAGGGCGTGAAGGTGACGGGCCGCACATTCACGGAAGACGCCGCCCTGGCCGCGAAGGCGACCACCGCCGCCGCGTTGGACAAGGTCGAGGACTTCGAGCTCAAGCCCGACCTGGGCATCGAGTCGAAGAACCACAACTACTTCCCCGTGCTGAAGAAGAGCGACTTCACGCTCAAGGGCGTGAAGGACGAGGAGAAGGGCGACTGCATCGAAGTCGCGCTCGACCTCGAGAAGAACAAGGACATGTCGGCGTACTGGACCGAGTTCACGACGGTGCGCTTCAAGAATCCCGCGCCGCTCGCCGGCAAGCCCGAGCTCGTGGGCGTGTGGGTGAAGGGCAACTCCAACTGGGGGCAGATCCGCTTCGAGATCACGGACGCGAACGGCGAGGTGTTCAAGAACCTCTCCACGGGTCCGAGCTGGGCGTGCGACATCATGGACTGGCCGGGCAACCTCGCGGTCGACTTCGACGGCTGGAACTTCGTGTACACGACGCTCAAGGAAACGAAGCTCATCCCGACGCACTCGCCCGGTCCGTACAACGACCAGTGGGTGAGCGAAGGCGGCGACAAGATCATCCAGTATCCGGTGAAGGTGAGCGCGATCACGGTGGGCATGAACCGCTATCCGACCTCGATCTTCAAGTTCGCCGACAAGCCCGGCAATCCCGCGATCCGCCTGAAAGACGTCGGCGGCATCGAGGGCAAGTAATAGGTTATAGGTTATAGAGAATAGGGAATAGATTGAGTGGGGCGGCGGGAACGCCGCCCCCACTTTTTAGGCGTCGCGGGCAAGTTTGTTTTGAGAATTTTTGTCAGCTTTCGCGTAAGATGTTCCCATGCAAAATGCAGTATCCATTGGAAACAAGGAGGGAACATGTACAAGATCAAAATCATTGTTTCGGCGGTTGTGGCGTTCGCGTGCGTTTTCGCGTGGGCGGACAACAAAACGACCTATCGCGACGCGCAAGGGCGAAACATGGGCTCGAGCTCAACGGACCGCAACGGCAAGACGATGTACCGCGACGCGCAAGGGCGCAAGCAGGGTTCCTGTTCCACGGACCGTAACGGGAAAACGACATACCGCGACGCGCAAGGGCGAAAGATGGGCTCGAGCTCCACGGATCGCAACGGCAAGACGACGTACCGCGACGCGCAGGGGCGAAAGATGGGCTCGAGCTCCACGGATCGCAACGGCAAGACGACGTACCGCGACGCGCAAGGCCGCATACAAGGAAGCTCCACGACGGACCGTTACGGAAAAACGACGTACCGCGACGCGCAGGGCCGTATCCAAGGCACGAAGAAGTGAGTCGCCGATAAGGCACATGATCATTTCGAGGCTTCGCTGCGCGAAGCTGAAGCGGCGAGGGCGCCGCTTCTCCTGTCAGGGACCGCGCGTTGCATTTGATGGGAAAATAAAATTAAATTAGGTATTGCGCGATATCGCATGCTGTGTTATACTTCGCGCCGTTTTTCCGATGGATTGGGGCTGTAGCTCAACTGGATAGAGCATCAGACTACGAATCTGAGGGTTGTGGGTTCGACTCCCGCC
>DCIH01000079.1:30200-39606 GCA_002317575.1 Verrucomicrobia bacterium UBA1731
GAAAACCCAGATTGCGGGGTGGAGCAGCCTGGTAGCTCGTCAGGCTCATAACCTGAAGGTCGTTGGTTCAAATCCAGCCCCCGCTACCAATTTTAGATTTATGGCAAGTGCAGACGACAAGGCGATCGAGGTTCAGGGGACTGTGACGAAGGTCCTCCCCGCGACCATGTACAAAGTCCAGCTCGATAACGGCCACGAAGTGTTGGCCCACATCTCGGGCAAGATGCGCAAGTACTTCATCAAGATCGCCATCGGCGACAAGGTGACGGTTGAAATCTCTCCCTACGATCTCGGGAAAGGCCGCATCACCTACCGTCAGCGCGACGCGCCGCGTCCGCCGCAGGCCTAAGCTAAAGATTTCCCACGGGGTGCTGGAACGCATGGGGCGTTTCGGCTGAGAACAGACCCGCAGGACCTGAACCGGGTAATGCCGGCGGAGGAATGAGGATGGATGAATTGTTGCTTCGCGCCGAAGAGGCGCTTTCGAAATTGCGGTCCGAAAGGCCGCTTGTTTTGTGTCTGACCAACACCGTCGCCGAAAATTTCACGGCCAATGTGCTGCTGGCGCTGGGCGCGACGCCCGCGATGATCCACGATCCCGAAGAAGCGGCCGAACTGGCGTCCAAAGCCGGCGCCGTGCTCGTGAACGTGGGCACGGTGACGCATTCGCAGGCCGACGCCATGCGCGCGGCCATCGTCGCGGCCAATGCCGCGGGCGTTCCCTGGGTGCTCGATCCCGTGGCGGCGGATCGGCTTTCCTTCCGCGGCGGACTCGTGCGCGAATTTCTCCAGCTGAAGCCGACGCTCGTGCGCGGCAACGCGCGCGAGATGAAGTGGGTAGGCGATTGCGGCGACATTGTGACGCTGGCGACGGGTCCTGTGGACCGCGTGGGCGACTGGACATGCGATCGCGGGCATCCGCTGTTGTCGCGCGTGACGGCCACGGGCTGCGCGCAGGGCGCGGTGGCGGCGGCGTTTTGCGCGGTGGAGAAGGACGCGCGCGTGGCGGCTGTGGGCGCGGCGCGCGTGATGGCGCTCGCGGGGGAAATGGCGGTGAAGCGCGCGCAACGCCCCGGCAGTTTCCAGATCGCGCTTCTGGACGCGCTGGATGACGTGCATGTGGTTGAAGGTTGAAAGTTGAAGGTGCGATGATTGATTATCGGGTGTATTTGGTGACGGACGATCCTTCGCGGTATCGCGGGGATTGGTTGGAGAACATCGCGGCGGCGGTCGCGGGCGGCGTCACATGCGTGCAGTACCGTGACACGCAGTCCACGGGACGCGTCGCGTACGAGCGGTGCCGCGCGTTGCGGGATCTGCTCCGCGCGCGGGGCGTGCCGCTCGTCGTGAACAACGACGTGGCGCTCGCGCTCGCGGTGGGCGCGCAGGGCGTTCACGTGGGGCAGGACGATCTGCCGCCGGAGGCGGTTCGCGCGGTGGCGGGGAAGAAGCTCGAGATCGGCCTTTCCGTCACCTGCGCGGGCGACTGGAAAACGGTGGACCGTTCGGTGGTGGACTGCGTGGGCGTGGGGCCGGTGTTCGACGCGCGCAAGACGAAGGCGGACGCCGCGCCCGAGATGGGCCTTGCGGGACTCAAGGAAATCCTGGAGTTCGCGGAGGACATGCCGAACGTGGCGATCGGCGGTATTTCGCTTGAGCGTGCGCCGGCCGTGGTGCGCGCGGGCGCGGGCGGCGTCGCCGTGGTGAGCGCGATCTCGCAGGCGGCGGATCCGGAAGCGGCGGCCAGGTTTCTCAGAAACCTTTTCTGAAAGACCTTGTCGTGAACAGGTTATAGGTTATCGTGAATAGGTTTTGGAAGATGAGTGAAATCAGGCCTTGCTGTTTGACGATCGCGGGGAGCGATTGCGGTGGGAACGCGGGCGTGCAGGCGGATCTGCGCGCGTTCCACGCGTACGGCGTGCACGGGTGCACCGTGTTCGCGGCGCTGACGGCGCAGAACCCCTTCGGCGTGTCGGCGATCCATGCGGTGCCGGCGGACTTCGTCGCCGCGCAGCTGGACGCCGTGCTGGGCGTCTACGCCGTCAAGGCGCTGAAAACGGGCATGCTCGCGTCGCCGGACGTGATCGCCGTGGTGGCGGAGAAGCTCAAGGCGCATCCCGAAATCAAGATGGTGATCGATCCCGTGATGGTCGCCACGAGCGGCGCGCGGCTCGTCTCCGAGGCGGCGGTGGCGGCGATCGTTGAGAAACTGCTTCCGCTCGCGACGGTGATCACGCCGAATCTGCCCGAGGCCGAAGTGCTGGCGGAGATGAAGATCGCGGACCGCGCCTCGGCGCGCGCGGCGGCGAAAAAGCTGCAGGCGAAATTCGGCGGCGCGGTGCTCGTCAAAGGCGGCCACGCCGTGGGCGATCTGCCGTGCGGCGAAGATACGCTTTTCGACGGCGACACGTGGGTCGCGGAAGCGCTCCCGTGGATCCCGGATCCCGTCTCCACGCACGGAACGGGCTGCACGCTGGCGGCGGCGCTCGCCGCCGAACTCGCGCTCGGGCGCGATTTGCGCACGGCGGTCGCCGGCGCGCGCAAGCATGTGCACGAGGCGATCCGCTCGTCCTACTGGGTGGGCGAAAACTGCGGCGTCCTCGGTTTCGTGCGACCATGTCCGTGAACCGCGCGCCGAAAACCGGCCGGCATTTCTGCTATAATCACCGCAACAACTTTTCGGAGGACGGATATGAGCGGCAAGATGAGATGGTTTTTCGCGGGCGCGCTGGGCGTCGCTTGCGCGGCTTTCGGAGACGGCGGGCGCACGGGCCCGTGGCCGAAGGAAAAGGCGTGGGCGTGGCACGACGCCCAGCCGTGGTACCGCGGGTGCAACTACATGCCCGCGAGCGCGGCGAACCGCGTGGACCAGTGGCAGTCGTACGGCAGCGAGGCGCGCTTCGCCGAGGTGGAACGCGAATTCGCGCTCGCGAAGGAAGTCGGGTTCAACGCGATGCGCCTGCTGATCCTCGAAGAGGGCTTCGCCGTGTGGCTCCAGGAACCGGACGCCTTCCGCGCGAACGTCGAGCGCTATCTCGTGCTGATGGAAAAGTACGGTCTCAAGGCATTCTTCTGCCTCGGCAACGACTGTTCGCGCCCGAAACGCGCGTGGTCGATGCCGAAGCTCGGCGAGCAGCCGTGCGACCTCGGTTACCACGGCGGACGCAAATACACGCAGCACGGCGGATTCCCGGACGAACCCGGCTACCTGCTCGTGGACGAGCCCGACTACCGCGCGAAGTTCCTCGCGATGTGCCGCGAACTGATGACGAAGTACGCGCACGACAAGCGCGTCGCGATGTGGGAACTCTGGAACGAACCGGGCGCCGGAAACCGCGGCGACCGTTCGTGCGAACCCATCCGCGCGCTCTTCGAGCTCGGTTGGGAGATCGACGTCGACCAGCCGCTCTCGGCGAATCTCTGGGTCCTGGGCATGGATCGCGTCCTCGCGGGCAAGGATCCCTCGCCGGCCGAAAAGCTTTCCTGCGACCTCTCGGACGTGATCACCTACCACGGCTACATCGACGTGGGGCTGCAGGAGCGGTTCTGCGACGCGATCCTGAAGCGCTGGGGACGTCCCCTCTACAACACCGAATGGCTCCAGCGCGCGGGCGGCTGCCGTTTCGAGGACAACTACGCCTTCTTCCAGCAGCGCAAGATCGGCGCGTTCAACTGGGGTCTCGTGAACGGCAAGTACCAGACGCACGAACCGTACGAACCGATGTGGACGAGCAAGTTCGAATTCTGCGGCGGCGACGTAACGAAATGGTTCCACGACCTCTTTCGCATCTCGCACCATCCGTACGACCCCTACGAAATCGCCGTGGCGCGCCGGATCAACGCCGAAGCCGACGCGGACGCGCGGGGCGAGTCGCTGCGCGCCAGAATCCGCAAGCATGTTACCGTCACGGGCGAGGACATGTGGTACGGCTACCGCCGCATCCATTTCAAATTCCAGGACCGAAACGCCTGGGTCGTGGAACCTTCCGTCGCGCCCGTCCAAGGAACGCCCTGGACCTGGACGATGCAGTGGGCCGAAGCGTTCGTCCCGCGCACGGGCGTGCCCGAGATGCTCAAGCGCGGCTGGCACCACGCCACGATCGACCTTTTCGAGACGCGCATGGACGAACAGGGCCTCGCCACGGCGGCGGCGTTCCAGAAGTTCCTCGTGGACGACCTCGGCTTCGCGCCGAAGGCGCACCTCGTGGGCATGAGCTGGGGCGGTTTCTTCTCCACGCGCTACGCGGCGACCCATCCCGGCAACGTCGCGAAAATCTACCTCGACGCGCCGCTCCTGAACTTCGAGGTCTTCGCCAAGGACAATCCCGGTCGCGTCGGCATCTGGGAAAGCAAGCCGCCCGCGGACGGCAACTGGACGAACGATCCCCGCATGCCGGTCAATCTTGCCGAACCGATCGCCAAGGCGGGCATTCCGATCCTGCTCGCCTACGGCGGACAGGACCAGACCGTGCCGCCGAAACACAACTGCGAACTCTTCGTTCCGCGTTTCAAGGCGGCGGGCGGCAAGATCGATGTGCGGCAGCGCTGGGGGTTTGGACACCATCCGCACGGTTTCGATCCGTCCGAGACGCACATCGTGACCGATTTCTTCTCGGGCGCGAACTGATGTGCGGCGTCTGACGCAACGCGGCGGTCATACGTGCTATAATGCGCGCATGAAAAGCAAAAAACTCTTCGTGAACGGGGCGGTCATCGAACCGCAGGAGATCCAGGCGCAACTTGAGCAGATGCTTTCCTTCTACGCGCGGCAGGGGATGCCGCAGGAAGCGTTTCGCGAACACATGGATGAATTGGTCCACGCCGCCCAGGAGCAGGTGATCGGCGCGCGGCTCATGGCCGCCGAAGCGAAGGCGCGCGGCAAGACGGAAGACGAGCTCGTGGTGGAGATCGTCAAGGACGTGAAGGCGCCTTCTGAAGCCGATGCGGAAAAGTTCTACAACGAAAACCCCGGCGAATTCGAAGCGCCGGCCGAAGTGCGCGCGAGCCACGTGCTCGTGAAGACGGAAGGTCTGGACGACGCGGGCAAGGCGAAGGCCAAGGCGAAGATCGAAGGCCTCCTGGCGCAGATCAAGGGCGAGATCAACGTGGAGGCCGCGTTCGCCGCGGCGGCGCAGGCGAATTCCGACTGTCCCAGCGGCAAGCAGGGCGGCGACCTCGGCTGGTTCGGCCACGGCATGATGGTGCCCGAGTTCGACCAGGCGGCGTTCGCGCTCAAGGACGGCGAACTTTCCGGCGTCATCGAGACGCAGTTCGGCTATCACATTCTGCTCAAGACCGGCACGCGCGGCGGCGGGAAGCGTTCTTTCGCGGATGTGAAGGAAGCGCTGATCGCGGCGCTACAGCGTCAGGAGCAGGGCAAGACGCTCAATCTCTTCGTCGCGGGGCTTCGCGCGAAAGCGAAGGTAGAAGTCAAGGAAGTCGAGGGGTGAGGAGCTGTTAGCTTTTAGCTTTTAGCTTGGAGCTGTTAGCTTTTAGGGGGTGGCGTCGCTCCGCCGACGCCACCAAGAACGGAAAAAGATCGTGGATGTGCGAACTTGGTCACGCCGGCGGAGCGGCGTGACCCCCTTGGGGCGCGGTGCCGGGGTAGGAAATGTGGTTAGGAAATCGGAATCTGAAAGGAGAATGACAATGGAAGTGTGTTGGGAAGAAAATCCGTGCGGCGGGAAGGGCCGCATGAAACTCGAGAAGCTGCTCGGCCCCGCCGAGCTCAAGGACAAGTGCGCGCTCTACGCGCGCGTCACGCTTCCGCCCGGCGCGGTGCTCGGCTACCACGAGCATCACGGAAACGCCGAAGCGTACTTCATGCTTTCGGGCGTGGGCGAGTACGACGACGCGGGCGTCAAGCGCACGATCAAGGCGGGCGACATCACGTGGACGCCCGACGGTTCCGGCCACGGTCTCAGCAACGAGAACGGCACGGAAGACGTCGTGTTCATGGCGTTGATCGTCAACTCGTGAATTCGCAGGCGTTATTTGCGGACGCGCGCGTCGCGCACGTCCGTGAACTGAAGGCGGAGGTGACCCGGCTCAAAGCCGCGCTCGCCTCCGCCCAAAATTCCCTCAGGGCCTGGGAGAACCATTTCGGCGAAGCGCTGCTGGCGGCGTTCGACGCCGACAAGCTCGAGGAGGGCGGCGAACTGTTGCTCGTGGACGGCTGGAACATGCAGTTCGCCGTGGGCATCGCCAAGGACCGCCACGCCGTGGTGGACGCGACGAAGGCGTGGCTCGTGGCGCATCCGAAGGCGCGAGCGTGGGTGGTGTTCGACGGCAACCGCGAGAACGCGTGGTGCGAGGACCGTCTGCGCGTGAGCTTCACCGGCGGCGAGGGGTTGCACCGCGCGGACAAGGCGATCTGCGATTACATCCACATGTTGCGCCGGACGGGGCGTGTGACGCCCGTGACGGTGGTGACGCGCGACAAGGACTTTAGGGAAAAAGCGGAAGCGCTGGGCGCGAAGGTCATAGGCGGTTTCGATGCGTGAATGAGCTGTTGGCTGACAGCTTTTAGCTTAGAGCTGTTGGTTGATAGCTTTTAGCTTAGAGCTGTTGGCTTTTTGCTTAGAGCTGTTAGCTTTTAGGGGGTGGCGTCGCTCCGCCGACGCCACCAAGAACGGGAAAAGATCGTGCATGTACGAGCTTGGTCACGCCGGCGGAGCGGCGTGACCCCCTTGGGGGAGCATTGCGTACGCGGGTGCGTCCCGCACCCGCACGGATAGAGAGGTGCCGAAGAAGATGATGACGGGTCAAGCGCGGGAGTTGAAGCGGCGTGGGTGCCGCTTCTCTGGAAGAAGCGTTTGGGATTGGAGTTTGGAGGAAACTATGATCAGAGGGTTGGGTGTGGTTGCTTGTTGCGCGCTGGCGGCGGTTTGCGGCGCGGTTGAATGCGATGACGGCTGGAAGACGTTCCTCGACCGCGGCCATTATTTCGCGGACGAGGTGCCGTTCGCGGAGGCGGTGCTCGCGGACATCGCCATGCTCGCGGACGGCGACTGCGAGGCGACCTTCGCGGTGACGGACGACACGGGCGTGCGGGAGTGGTCCGCCACGAAGAAATTCTCCGTGCCGCAGAAGGATCGGGACGGTCTGCGCGCGGTGGCGTATCCCGTCTTCAAGGGGCGCGTCTTCGCGGACCTGAAGCCGGGACGCCATGTGTTCCGCGCCCGTCTGAATCGCGGCAGTTCCGCGACGGTTTCAGAGAAAGCGTTTTGGGTAAGCGTGCGTCCCGTGGTGCCGAAACCGCCGAAGAACATGGTCGAGCTGCACAAAGGCGACGAGGCGACATTCGCAGATGCGTTCGCGAAGGTGGCGGAAGGCGCCACCGCGATCGTCCATCTGCACGAATGGCGCGACGGCGGTGCGCCGCAGGGCGTGCCGGTCGAAGGTCTCGCGCTCACGCGCGCGGTGTCGTGGCTGCAGGATGCGAACGCCGTCGTTCGGAGGCATCCGTTCACGGAAGGGATGCCGCTCGGGTTCTGCGACCGGGACTGGTGGACGGGCTGCATCGCGCGGAACGGCTTCACCACGAAGACGGCGCCCGCGAGCGTGGCGGCGACGAGCGTTCGCGCGGGCGTTTCCGGCGAAGACCGCATGTCGCTCTTGCTTGCGACGTATCGCCACGGGAAGGGGCGGATCGTTCTTTCCACGCTGCCGATGGACTGGAACTCGCCGGCGGGCTTGCGGCTGAGGGCGAACGTCCTCAAGGCCTGCGGCGCGTCCGCGGACGGCGAACCGGATCTGCGCGCGTGGGCGCAGGACTGCGGCGTGCGGTTGCCGAACCGCAAGCCCGGCGGGTGGAGCGGCTACCGTCCGCGCGGCGTCCTCGCCTGGGAATGCACTGTCGCGGGCGCGATCGACGCGACATCTGTCGTCGTGCATCCGACCTGTTGCACATGGGGATGCGGGGGATCGCTCGCGCGCGGGAAACAGTGGGAGATGGACGACAAATGGGGCGCGCTCGGGTTCGTCGGTCCGGCGGACGAAAACGGTCCCGTCGACATCACGTACAACTTCAATCTGCAGCGGCTCGATTCCGTGGTGAAGACGGCGGACGGCCGGGTTGCGCTCCGCTACGGCGAACCGCGCGCGATCATGCCGAAGGCGCCGGCGCTCGCGGCGGGCGAGACGCGGCTCACGAACCTCTATTGGCGCGCGGGGACGTGCGAGGCGTTTCCCGTGCTGGAGACGGCCGCCGGGGCGCCGACGTGCGCCGGGGATGACAGCAAGCGCACGACAACAAGGGGGGCGGCCGAGAAAACGCCGAAGGTGCTGAAGAAGCTCCAGAACGGCGAGCCGGTGACGATCCTCGCCTGGGGCGACAGCGTGACCGAGTGCGGCTACCTCCGCGACGAGGCGAAGTGGCAGGAGCAGTTCGTGCGCCGTTTGCGGGCGGCGTTTCCGAAGAGCAAGATCACGCTCACGTCGAACGGCTGGGGCGGGCGTTGCACGCAGACGTTCCTGAGCGAGCCGAAGGGCAGCCGGTACAACTACGAGGAGACCGTGCTCGGCGTGAAGCCGGATCTCGTCGTAAGCGAGTTCGTGAACGACGCGTGGTATTCGCAGGCCGACTTCGACCGGATCTACGGCAAGCTGCGCGACGATTTCGCGCGCATCGGCGCGGAGTGGGTGATCCTCACGCCGCACTATGTGCGCTGCGACTGGATGGGGCTCCAGTCGATGAAGGACTGCTCCGAAGATCCGCGGGCGTACGTGAAGATGGTGCGGGCGTTCTGCGCGGCGAACAAGGTCGGGCTTGCGGACGCGGCGCTCCGGTGGGGGCATCTCTGGAAAGAGGGCGTTCCGCACGAGACGCTCTTCGTGAACAACATCAACCATCCGGACGAAGAAGGCATGTCCTTCTTCGCCGACGCGCTGATGGCGTTCTTCGGCGCCGATCGCTGACGGCGTTTGGGCACGGACATTCACGAACTTGGTGACGTCGGCGGAGCGACGTCACCCCCTGGTGGAGCCGACCGCACAAGGCGCAGCTCCGCTCTCGAACGCGCGGACGGGTTGCCGCTGGCGGACAAACGTTGTATAATTGTCAAACTTTTCAAAACAAAGGAGCAAGAAAATGGGCGAAGTCATCGGCGCAGGCGAACTGCACAAGGGCGTGAAACTTTTGATCGACGGCGAACCGTGGGAAATCACGGAATTCGATTTCTCGAAGCCGGGCAAGGGTCAGGCCATCTACAACTGCAAGCTGCGCAACATGGTCACCGGCGGCGGCATGAGCCGCAGCTACCGTTCGGGCGACAAGTTCGAAAAGCCGGAACTCCTCCAGCGCGACGTCACGTACTCCTACGACGACGGCACCGCGTATGTGTTCACGGACGAAAACTTCGAGGAGATCCGCGTGTCCCCCGAGGTCATGGGCGACAAGAAGTAC
>DCIH01000079.1:39617-40372 GCA_002317575.1 Verrucomicrobia bacterium UBA1731
AGTACTTCCTCATGGACGAAATGGAGGTTTCCGCGCTGTTCTTCGACGGCAAGGTCATCGGCGTCAGCCTCCCGCAGCTCGTCACGCGCAAGGTGATAAAGGTCGAGCCCGGCGTCAAGGGCAACACCGCGTCCGGCAAGGTCACGAAGCCCGCCACGGTCGAGGGCGGTTACGTGTGCCCGGTGCCGCTGTTCATCAACGAAGGCGACGAAATCCGCATCAACACCGAGACGGGCGAGTACAACGACCGCACGGCGACGCGGTGAGGGCTTTCAGCTTTCAGGTTGGAACGAGGAGAAGAGCGATGAAGGTTTTTGTGACGGGCGGCGCGGGGTTCATCGGTTCGCACACGTGCGTCGAGCTTCTGAACGCGGGCCACGAGGTCGTGGTGGTGGACAACTTCTGCAACTCCTGCAAGGAGTCGCTGAAGCGCGTCCAGAAGATCACGGGCAAGACCGTGAAGCTCCACAACTGCGACATCCGCGACGAGAAGAAGCTGGACAAGGTGGTGGCGGCGGAAGCGCCGTTCGACTGCACGATCCACTTCGCGGCGCTGAAGGCCGTGGGCGAGTCCGTCCAGATTCCGCTCAAGTACTATCAGAACAACCTCGGGGGCACATTCACGCTCCTCAAGGTGCTGGCGGCGCACGGCTGCAAGAACATCGTCTTCTCCTCCTCCGCCACGGTCTACGGCCAGCCGCCGAGCGTGCCGATCCGCGAGGACTTCCCCACGCCCGGCTGCACGAATCCGTACG
>DCIH01000079.1:40427-50852 GCA_002317575.1 Verrucomicrobia bacterium UBA1731
TCAAGGATGTGCAGAAGGCCGATCCTTCGTGGAATGTGATCCTCCTGCGCTACTTCAACCCGATTGGCGCGCATGAGAGCGGTCTCATCGGCGAAGATCCCGCCGGCATTCCGAACAACCTGCTGCCGTACGTGTCGCAGGTGGCGATCGGCCGTCTGAAAGAGCTGAGCGTGTTCGGCAACGACTATCCGACGCCGGACGGCACGGGCATCCGTGACTACATCCACGTGGTGGACCTCGCGAACGCGCACCTGAAGGCCGTCGAGAAGCTCGGCAAGAAGAAGAAATACGGTCTCAAGATCATCAACCTCGGCACCGGCCACGGCTACAGCGTGCTGGAGATCGTCAAGGCGTTCGAGAAGGCGTCCGGCCGCAAGGTTCCGTACGCGATCAAGCCCCGCCGCAGCGGCGACGTCGCCGAATGCTGGGCCGATCCGTCCTTCGCCAAGAAGGAGCTCGGTTGGAAGGCCAAGCGCGGCATCGAGCAGATGTGCAAGGACCTCTGGAACTGGCAGAGCAAGAACCCCTACGGCTTCAAGAAGGCCTGACGGGGCCGTAGAGGGCGGCATTGGACCTCTTCGACGAAATCATCGTCCATCTCGAGCTCGAAAAGGAGCTCGGCACGCGCACGGTTGAAATCGACCGCGCGCTTTTGCTTCCGCCAAAGGCGGCGGTGGCGCAGGGGGAGGTGAAGGCGGAGGGCACCGACAGGGGGTCACGCCGCTCCGTCGGCGTGACCGATGTGGAGCACGCGAACGGCATCGGGGCGATGGTGGCGTCGGCGGAGCGACGCCACCCCCTGGAGGAGATGCGTGACTACGCGTTTCTCACGGCGGGGGAGCTTTCCGCGGAGGGCGAGGCGCTATTGGCGAAGATGATCCAGGCGATGGGATGTCCTGCGGAGAAGGTGATGCGGCTCAAGACGGCGCCGTTCGCGGGCGGCGCGAAAATCGCCGTGGTGATGGGTTCGGAAGCATTGCGCGCGTTTGCGCCGGGCACACGCGCCGGATTGGGCGCGTGGACCACGATCGGCAAGACGCCGGCGGTCGTGACGTATTCGCCGGATCGGTTGCTGCGGTTTTTCGCGAACGATCCCGCGAAATTGCGCGAGGGCAAGCAGGCGGTGTGGAAGGCGCTGCAGGAAGCGATGAAGCGAGTTGGAAATTGATTTGGAAAGGAACATGACATGAACAGACGGGAATTCCTGGCCGCTTCGGCGGTGACGGTGGCGGGCGCGGCGCTCGCCAAGTGCAACTGCGGCACGGGCGCGGCCTGTGCGTGCGCGCCGAAGTGCGGCTGCGCGTCGCTCAACCTGTGTCTCCAGTGGTGGGCGATCCCCACGGCGGACGACTTCAACGCGAAGCTCGACTACCTCGAGCAGAACGGCTACAGGCAGGTGGAAATCCCCACGGGCGACTGGCTGCTCACGAAGGCGGACGCGTTCGCGAAGGCGCTTGAAGGGCGCAAGCTCAAAGTCGCGACCGCGTGCGGCGGCAGCGATTTCTCCTATGCGGACAAGGCGCGCCGCGACGCGGAAGTGGCGCGGTTCCTGCCGCAGCTCGAAAAGCTCGGCATGCTGAAGTCCACCGGCCTCATCATCTGTCCGGCGCGCGGCAAGCCGGAGCTGAGCGCGAAGGACCTGCGCGAGAGCTTCGTGACGGACACGGGCAAGCGCCTCGCCGAGAAGGCGGCGGCGTGCGGCACCACGATCGTCCTCGAGCCGCTCCAGCGCGCGGAAACGCCGTTCCTCCGTCAGGTGGCGGACGGCGCGAAGATGGCGCAGGAAATCGGCGCGGGCTGCACGGTGATGGGCGACTTCTGGCACATGAGCAAGGAAGAGGTCTCCCAGAGCGGCGCGTTCCTGTACGCGGGCAAGCTCCTCTCGCACGTGCACATCGCGTCCCTGAAGACGCGCCGGATCCCCGGTTCGGACGGCGCGGCGGACGACTACGTGGACGGCTTCCGCGCGCTCAAGCAGCTGGGCTATGCGGGCGCGGTGTCGCTCGAGGCCGGCTGGCCGGTGAAGAATCCGGATGACGCGAAGAAGCACGAGATCTTGACGGGCATGTGCAAACTTATCAAAAAACAATGGGAGGAAGCGTAACATGAACAGACGTGATTTCATCAAGACGGGCGCGGTCTTCGCGGCGGCGCCGGCCATCGGCGCGAACGCGCCGCGCGAATTCAAGGCGGCGATCGTCGGCTGCGGCGGCCGCGGCGCGGGCAAGGGCTGGGGCGCGGCGGGCAACCTGCAGGAAGCGGCGAAGATCGTCGGCTGCACGGTGAAGTTCGTGGCGTTCGCGGACTTCTTCCAGGAGAAGGCCGAAGCGGCGAACCAGAACTACGGCGAAGGCAAGGGCAAGGTGTTCTCCGGCGCGAACGGCTACAAGCAGGTGATGGCGATGCCGGAAGTCGACATCGTGATCCTCACGACGCCGCTCAACTTCCGTCCCCGCCACACGATGGCGGCGATCCAGGCGGGCAAGCACGTGTTCGCCGAGAAGGGCGTCGCGGTGGACGCGCCGGGCGTGCGCGAGATGATCGCGGCTTCGAAGCTCGCGGCGGAGAAGAAGCTCACGATCGTGTGCGGCACGCAGCGTCGCCACCAGCGCGGCTACCTGCTGCAGAAGAAGGCGCTCGACGAGGGGAAGATCTCGCCGATCCTCGGCGGCGAAGTGTACTGGAACAGCGCCGTGCCGTGGGTGCGCGAACGCACGGCGGGCATGAGCAACGCGGCCTACCTCTGCAACAACTGGCTCAACTTCACCGAGCTTTCGGGCGACCACATCTGCGAGCAGCACGTCCACAACATCGACGTCGCGAACTGGTTCCTCGGCCGCTATCCGAAGAGCGTGGTGGCGTTCGGCGCGCGCGCGCGCCGCTACTCCGGCAACCAGTACGACATGTTCAGCGGCGACTTCGACTACGGCGACGGTGTGCACATCCACTCCATGTGCCGTCAGATCGACGACTGCAAGGGCGACGTGCGCGAGTTCTTCCGCACGGCGAACGAGATCATCAACGGCGGCGGCGTGGTGAAGACGCTGGACGGCAAGAAGGTCGAGCTCGCGGGCGATTTCCCGGACGTGAACCCCTACATCCAGGAACACGTCGACATGCTCAACTCGATTCTGGGCAAGGGACCCTATTACAACGAAGGCGAGGCGTGCGCGCTCTCGACCGCGTGCGGCGTGATGGTGCGTCTCTCGGCGTACACGGGACAGCTCGTGACGCTGAACGACCTCGTCAAGAACGAGAAGTCGCCGTTCTACAACCTGGCGTGCAAGCCGTCCGCCGCGGACTTCGAAGCCGACGGCGACGTGGCGATGCCCGAATACGGCGATGACAAGTGGCCGCTTCCGGGAACGCCCTGGCGCGGACTCAAGAAGGCGTAAATGGCCAAGCGCGTTCTTTGGTGGGGACGTTTCGACCCCGGCTACTCGCGGAACCGCGTCTACGCGGCGCTGTTCCGCGAGCTCGGCTGGGATGTCGACTACTTCTTCGTCAAGGTGTGGCCGAAGTTCGGCGATGTCGAGGCGTTCTTCCGCGGTTTGGGGAAGCGTCCGAAGCCGGATCTCGTGTGGGTGCCGGTGGCGCGTCAGCGCGACATCGCCGCCGCGTGCCGCTGGGCGCACAGGCGCGGCATTCCCGTGGTGTTCGACCCGATGATCTCCGCCTGGGACAAGAAGGTTCTCGAGCAGAAGAAGTGGAAAGCCGAAGAGCGGCGCGCCAAGAAGTTGCTCGCGCTCGAGCGCAAGCTTATGACCGGTCCCGAGATCGTCTGCTGGGACACGAGCTGCCATGTGGATTTCTGCGCGGAATATCTGGGCGTGCCGCGCGAGAAGCTGCGGGTGTTGTTGACGGGGACGGACGAGCAGGTGTTCAAGCCGGTGGAGGAGTCGGTGGCGTCGGCGGAGCGACGCCACCCCCTTGTGGAGCCGGGTGTGGGGGCGGAGGGCCCTGACAGGGGGTCACGCCGCTCCGCCGGCGTGACCAGCGTTGAGCCGCGTGAAGGGACGACGGGGGAGCCCTTCAAGGTTTTGTACCACGGAGCGTACTTGCCGTTGCACGGCACGGAGTTCATCGTGGAAGCGGCGCGGATGACGCAGGGCGAAAACGTCCAGTGGGATTTCCTCGGCTGGGGCGCGTACAAGGCGTCCACCGAGGCGAAGGCGGCCGGCATCAAGAACGTGCGTTTTCTCGACAAGGTTCCGTACGTGGACGTGCCGAAGGTGATCTGCGACCACGACGTGGTGCTGGGCGTGTTCGGCACCACGGCGAAAGCGGCGCGCGTGATCGGCAATAAGGTGTACGAGTGCATGGCGTGCGCGCGTCCCACGATCAACGAATTCTGCACGGGTTATCCGCCCGAGGCGAAGGACTGCAAGGCGATCAAGTTCATCCCGCCGGGCGATGCCAAGGCGATCGCGGACGCGGTGCGCGCGTACCGCGACGACTGGGCGAACCGCGAGGCGTACTTCGCCGAAGCGCGGGCGTTCTTCGAAAAGCACTTGAGCATGCGCCTGATCAAGGAGCAGCTCAAGGGCATACTTGCGGATCTCGGGCTGGAGAATGGCTGATGGAAAACGTGGACGTGTTGGTGGCCGGCGCCGGCATCTGGGGCTGCACCGTTGCTCGCCGTTTGGCCGAGCAGGGCAAGCGCGTTCTCGTGTGGGAGAGGCGTCCCGTGGTGGGCGGCAACGTCCGTTGCGAGACGGATCCCGAAACGGGCATCGAGGTGCATCGCTACGGCAGCCACATCTTCCACACGCACGACGACGCGGCGTGGAACTTCGTGCGGCGTTTCGTGGAATTCAACGGCTACCAGCACAAGGTGCTTGCGCGCCACGGCGACAAGACGTATTTCCTGCCGCTCGGGCTTGCGCTCGTGAACGGCTTCTTCAACGTCAATTTGACGCCCGCGGAACTGCCGGCCTTCATGGCGGATGAGACGCGCAAAAAGGCGATATTTGACGCATTCTTCCGCGGGTACACCTCCAAGCAGTGGGGCAAACCGCCGGAGGAAATCGATTCGTCGATCATCAAGCGCGTGCCGGTGCGCGCGAGCTGGGACGTGAACTACTTCAACGATGTCCGGCAGGGCATTCCGCTCACGGGCTACAATTCGCTTTTCGAGCGGATGCTGGACCATCCGAACATCCGCGTGGAGACGAGCCGGGCGCTTACGCTCGCGGATTTGGCCGATTTCGGCAAGGTCTATTATTCCGGACCGTTGGATGCGCTGTTCGACTACAAGTTCGGGCATCTGCCGTGGCGGACGCTGCGGTTCGAGACGGAGACGAAGGACGTTGCGGACTGGCAGGGGACGAGCGTCGTCAATTATGTCGACGCCGAGGTCCCGTACACGCGCATCCATGAATTCAAGCACTACCATCCTGAGCAGAAGGACGTGATGGCGTGCGGCAAGACCGTGATCATGCGCGAGTATCCGGCGACCTGGAAGCCCGGCGACGAGCCGTACTATCCCGTGGACACGGCGGAATCGCGCGCGCTTGTGGAAAAGTACCGCGAGGAAGCGGCGAAGTATCCGGCGCTTGTCATCGGCGGCAGGTTGGGCGAGTACAAGTACTACGACATGGACCAGTCCGTGTCGCGGGCGCTGGCCTGTTGCGGATGACGGAATGGGAGGCGTCATGAAGTTCGTCAATCCAGGCCTGCTCTTTTTGGTTGCGCTGGTGCCGCTAGCGGGCGTGTTCTGGGTGTTTCTGCGCGCTCGTGCCGAGAGTCGCCTATCGGCGTTGGCGGCACCCGCGTTGCAGGGCCGTTTGCTGCCGGCCGCGCCGAAGGTGTTCCTGGCGCAGGCGATTCTTTTGCTTGCGGGAATGTCGCTCATGGCGTTCGCCGCGGCGCGTCCGCAGTGGGGGCATTCCAACCAGGTCGTGAAAACGCGTTCGCGCAATGTGGTGGTGGCGCTCGACGTGAGTCGGTCGATGCTGGCGGCGGATGTGCGGCCGAACCGGCTCGAGCGCGCGAAGGCGGACATCGCGGATCTCATCGATTCACTGGAAGGCGACCGATGCGCGCTCGTGGCGTTCCGGCAGAAGGGCGTCCTGTTGTGTCCGCTCACGACGGACCACGCGTTCCTGCGCAGTGCGCTCGAATCGGCTACGCCCGAATCGGCTCCGCGCGGCGAGACGGATCTGGGCGCGGCAATCCGTGCGGCGCTGGACGCCCTGGACGTCACGGCGGACGACCACAACGCGATCATCCTGATTTCCGACGGCGGCGATCTGCGCGGGAACGCGCTGGACGGCGCGCGCCAGGCGGCGCAACGTGGCGTGCCGATCTTCACGGTGGGTCTGGGCGATCCCAAACACGACGCGACGATCCCCGGCTTGGCGGGCGCGGGCGTGCAGCAGTTCAAGGGGGCGCCAGTGAAGACGCGCCTCGAGGAGAAGGCGCTCGTCGAAATCGCCAAGGCGTCCAAGGGTCGCTACGTGCCGCTGGCGACGGCCGGCACGGCGGAGACGACATTGGGTGCGATCTACCGCCGCTTCCTGTGCGCGGTAGCCGCGAAGGAGCAGGCCGAAGAGGAAGAACTCCGCGCGACGGAGCGGTTCGGGCTGTTTCTCGTGCCCGGGCTGGCGCTGGTGCTGGTGGCGGCGTTCCTGTCCCGCGGCCGCTTCGCCGGCCGCCTGGAAAGGAAGGCGTCATGAGGATCTGGCTCAAGGCGCTCCGCGTGGAGCAGTGGACGAAGAACGCCGTCGTTTTCGCGGCGTGGCTCTTCGCGTTCGCCGACCCCTCGCAGGCGGCGATGGCGCGCGGCATCCGTCCGTTCCTGTTGACATGCGCCATGGCGGGCAGTTTCGCGCTCTTGTCCAGCGCGTTCTACCTGCTGAACGACGTGTCCGACTACGAGTCCGACAGGCTTCATCCCGTCAAGCGCCTTAGGCCGATAGCGGCCGGCCTCATTTCCCAGGTGGATGCCGTGCGGGCGGCGCTCGGGCTTTTTTCGGCGGCGCTCCTGTTTCCGTGCTATCTCGTACTGCGTCATCCCGACCGCACGTGGGGTTTCGCCGTCATCCTCGTCTACGCGATCCTGCAGTTTGCGTATTCCGGGTATCTCAAACGGCTCGCCTATGTCGACGTGGTGGTGATCGCCGCGGGCTTCGTGTTGCGCGCGGTGGCCGGCGCGGCGGCGATGGACGTGCGCATTTCGCCGTGGCTGCTGGCGTGCGCGTTCGCGCTTTCGCTCTTTCTCGCGCTATGCAAGCGCAAGCACGAATGCGATGTGGCGCTCGCGTCCCGCGCGGCGCTCAAGCGCTACCATCCGAAAGTGCTCAATGTGCTGATCGTGCTGGTGGCGCTGGCGACGCTCGGCGTGTACGTGTCGTACACGCTCGCGCCGGACACGGTGTCGCGCTTCGGGTCGAACCATCTGGTGCACACGAGCGCATTCGTGCTTTTCGGGCTGGCGCGTTATGTGGGACTCGTGTTCGGCAAGGCGGACACGGGACGTCCCGAGCGCGTGCTGCTGACGGACCGCGTCCTCTGGGTCATCCTGGCTGGTTACGGGATCTGCGCATGTCTTTGCTTGGCCATTTGAACGCGACGCGGATGTTCGGCGTGAAGCCCGGGCTCGAGCGCATGCGCGCCGTGTTGGCGGCGCTCGGGAATCCGCAGGACAGAATCCGCGCAATCCACGTTGCGGGCACGAACGGCAAGGGCGCGACCTGCGCCATGCTCGACGCCGCGCTGCGCGCGCAGGGATTCCGGTCGGGCCGTTACACGAGTCCGCATCTCGTGAGCCTAGAGGAGCGTTTTTTCCTGGATGGCGCGCCCGTGTCCGCCGTGCGGCTCGAGGCGGCGGCGGCGAAGGTGACGGCGCTTCCCGAGGCGGCGGCGCTCACGTATTTCGAGCTGCTCACGGCGGTGGCGTTCGTTCTGTACGCCGAAGAGGCGACCGACGATTTCACGCTCGTCCTTGAAACGGGATTGGGCGGGCGTCTGGACGCGACGAATGTGATGCGTTCCGAGAACGTGCGCGCGAGCGTCATCACGCGCATCGGACTCGACCACTGCGACTGGCTCGGGAACACGATTCCCGAAATCGCCGGCGAGAAGGCGGGGATCGTCAAGGACGGCGTGCCGGTCGTTTGCGGCGAGACGCCGTCCGAGGCGCGTGCGGTGATCGAGACTGCGGCGAAAACGCACGGGGCGCCGTTCGCATATGCGCCGGCGGCGCTGCGGGCGGAAGAGGTGCCCGCGGATCTGGCGCTGGGCGGGTCGTTCAACCGCGAAAACGCCGTTACCGCGTGTGCGGCGCTGGACGTACTGGGGTTGAAGCGCGTCGGCTTCGGCGACGTCACGTGGCCCGGGCGTTTCCAGCGCGTGGTGCGTGGCGGGGTCGCGTATCGCGTGGACGGCGCGCACAATCCGCCGGCGCTCATGGCGCTGGCGGCGGCGCTGCGCGCGGAGACGGGCGCGAAACCGGTGGTGGTGTGTGGATTCTGCGGCGACAAGGACGTGGCCACGAACCTGGCGATCTTGAAAGAGCTGTCGGACGAGGCGTATGCCGTGCGCATCGGAAACCCCCGCAGCATGACGGCGGCGGATCTGGTTCGTTCGCTCGAAACGGAGGGGTTCCGTGCGGCGGCGTGCGGCACCGTGCCGGAGGCGTTGACGCGCGCGGGCGAGCGGGCGCGGGAGCTGGGATCGGACGTGCTCGTGTGCGGGTCGCTGTTTCTTGCGGGCGAGGCGCTGGTGGCGCTCGGCGCGTGGCCGTGGCGGGCGGAACTGGTCGCGTCGGGCGATCCGGTGTTTCGCGCATGAAGCGGCGAGGGCGCCGCTTCTCCTGTGCGGGGCGGAAAGTGTAGAGCGTGATACGAGGGGGTGAAAGATGAACGAAACGGCCATGACGAAGGAAGAGCTCGCCAAGATGGCGAAAGAGGTCCTGGCGGACGGAAAAGTCGATTTCTCGGAGGCGACGCGACTGCTGGGCTTCATGACGCCAACGGTCTCGAAAAGCGAGGAGTATGCGGAATTCAGGCGTCTTCTCGAGCGCGTCATGGAGGATGGCGTCATCACCGACGAGGAGTCGGAGGAGGTGGCGGCGGCGCTGCGCAAACTGACGGCCCGCAAGCGCGTCCCTTGGTCTCTGACGCTGCGGCTGTGTCTGATGATGTTCGTGCAGATGATGACCTACCCCGTATGGTTCAACACGGTCGTTCCTTACATCCGCACGCTGCCCGGCGGTGAACGCTGGGTGCCGTTCTGCGGCATTCTCATGGGCATCGGCATCTTTGCCTCGCCCGTCGTCTGCATGTTCGCCGACCGTTTGTTCGATTCCGGGAAGGTGCTCGCGTGCTGCAATGTCGGCGCGGCCCTGGCCTTGGTCGGCGTCTACTTCACGCCGAACCCGTCGCTGGTGTTCGCCTTGCTGCTGGTGGTGACGTGTCTTTTGATGCCGACATGGGCGCTCGTTTCGTCCATCGCCATGACGCACGCATCGCCCGCGTCCTTTCCGTACATCCGATCATTCGGCTCGATCGGCTGGGCGGCGGCCGCGCTCTTTTCCGCCGTCGCAATCTGGTGTTTCGGATTCGAGACGTTCGACAAGTCGCCGTACATCTTCCTGTGCGGCGCGGCGACATGTCTCGCGGGCGCGCTGGTCGGCGTCACGCTCCCGGCGACGCCGCCCAAGGCCGGCGGCCGGAAAACGGGGATCGCCGACGCGTTGGGACTCAAAGCGCTGGCGCTGTTCAAGGACAGGGAGCTGCTGAAGCTCTTCCTGATCCTGTTCGTGGCGATGATGCCGTTCCAGTGGTACTTCGGGTACAACACGATGTATCTGGACGAGTCCGGGTTCAAGTGCCTGAACCTGACGCAGAGCCTGGGCCAGGTGCTTGAGCTTGGCTTTCTGGCGCTTCTGCCGGTGATGTTCACGAAATGCGGCGTCAAGTGGTCGTTGATGGTCGGCCTGGGCGCGCTCGCGCTGCGCTACCTGTTCTTCTATGTCGCGACGGCGACGGGCTGCCATGCGTTCGACTACGGCGGCATCCTGATACACGGCCTCATCTTCGGCGGCATCGTGGTCATTGCACAGATGCATGTCGCGGAGAAGGCGCCGGACGCCCTGAAGAGCCAGGCGCAGGCGCTCGTGTTCATCCTGACGACGGGCGTGGGCGATTTCCTGTCGATTGCGGTCTTCAGCCGCATTCTGTCCTGGTGCAAGCTGGCCGACGGCACGCATCACGATTGGACGCTGCCGTTTCTGGTGTCGCTCGGCCTTGCCGTGCTGGCGATGCTGCTGCTCGGCTTCTTCTACAAGGGCGTCGGACGCGGAAGCGACGCCTGAAACGGCGAGGGCGCCGCTTCTCCAGACGATGCGGCCGGCGCGTGCATGGTCGGCCGTATGGGTATGCCTGTCCGCGCGGCGTCAAACGACGGACCAACCGTACGCTT
>DCIH01000110.1:0-7920 GCA_002317575.1 Verrucomicrobia bacterium UBA1731
AGGAGCGCAAACAGCCCGTAGTCGGCCCGCGCGCGCGCGACGTCGACCAGAACGGCATAAAGCAGATACAGGACGCCCAGCACGGACAGGGTCGTCTTCCCGAGGCGGCGGACGCACCACGTCAGGACGCCCGACAGGAGAACGAGCAGGAAGAGCGTCCGCAGGAACCAGAGCGGCAGCATCAGCGGCGGCTTCCACAGATCCGTCCCGAAGAGAACGGCCTGTTTGCCGAACCACCAGTCGGAGAGGGATTGGAGCCCTCCCGCGAAAACCGAACCGGAAAGAAGATAGAGGCCGAACAAGGTGCTCCAGACCAGATACGGCACGACGAGCGTTCGCACGCGCTTGATCGTTTCACGCGACCACCAGCCCGCTTCGTCGCAATGCCCCGCCAGAAGATAGCCGGAGACCAGGAAGAAGAACGGCACGGCAAAGCGCGCGAAGTCCCGCAGGAACAGACGAACGAAGGAGACCGGCGGCGGCGGAAAACATTCCAGAACGACATGCAGGAGAACGACGGCAACCGCCGCCACGAGCGACGCATTGGCGATGCGCGCCCGAACCGCCCCCCTCACGGGAGGTGTCATATTCGCTTCCGTTTCCGTCATGTCATGAAAGCTGTTGCGAAAAACATGCTTTGGCCGGATATTTTATCATATTTTCCAGCCGACGTGCCTGCGCCGAGACGATTTCGTCATTTTCGGAGGAGGCCGGTCAACGGATAGTAGAAGCGGCGGAAATACCAGGTCGCCGGGAAAAGGATCCCCGTCCGATGCGCCAGCACGACGAGCGGCCACGCCACACGTTTCCAGCGTGAGGCACATTGCCACAGCGACCGGTAGCGGGATGCCGCTTCGGCGTCCGCGAAGACGATGGCGAGCGCCCGGCGGCGGTCGGCGGACGAAAAGCGTTTGGCGTACAGACGATGGAAGAGATACCAGTTGAAGATCGACAACGCGTCATTCCCCAGGAAACGCCGCACGTCGGCCGGCAGACCGGCGGTCGCGAGGAATCCGGCCAGACGGATGCCGATGGACGCCGTGGCGAAGAGGATGTCGCTCGTGCCCATGGACGAGACGCTGCCCGCGCGACGACGGTAGTTGTAGCGGGGCGTTGCCAGGAACAGCACCCGGTCCGCCTGCGCCAGCACGCGCGGCGTCCATTCGGAATCCTCGCTGGGAACGCCCTCGAGCTGGTAAAGCCCGCGGGCGCGCAGATAGTCCGCCCGCGTCACGACGAGCGCGCCGTGGTTCTTGCAATGTCCGTGCCGGCAGACGCGCCGCAGGAATTCAACGCCGGATAGGACGATGCCGTCGTCCGAGGCGGGCAGATTGGCGATCGTGTCCAAGGGGGTCAAACCGCCCGTGCCGTCGTCCTCGACGACGCGCGCCGCCACGTTCACGACATCGGGTTCGCTGGCGGCGGCGATGCCGTCCGCCAGGGCCTTCAGCGCCTCGGGATCGAGCCAGTCGTCGCCGTCCAGCGGCACCAGGTAATCGCCGCGCGCCACGTCGAAGGCGCGGTTCCGCGAAGCGCCGCCCGCCCCGGTGCACGGCAGGTCCAGCACGGTCTTCGCGATGCCCGCGCGCGGGCTCCAGCCCCGGCACAGCTCCAGCGAATCGTCCCCGCCGCGTTCGACGGAAAGGACGACCTCGAAGTCACGCAGGGCCTGCGCGTCCAGCGAGGCGAAGAGCTGCGGCAGATACCGCGCGCAGCGGCAGGCCGGCACGACGACGGTCAGGAGCATGCCGTTCTCCTCGTGCGACAGGCGGCGAGCACGCCGCCCAGGCGCTTGCGGATCTTCGGCTCGAGCTCGGTCCAGGGCGCGAGCAGTCCGACCGCGGTCCGATGCGCACGGCACAGGGAAAACGGCACGGGGCCCGGCAACCGGAGCCCTTCCGCCTGCGCCCATTCGACGACGGAGACGTAGGCGTCGAAATGCCGCAGCGCCCGGCGCGTCCAGCCGACCCACGGTTTGGGACTGGCGATGAAATGGACGAAGAGCCGGGCGGGGTCCTTGTCCATCCGGAAGACGTCCTGCACGCGCGGCGCGCCGACGACGAAATTGAGGCAGGCGTTCAGGGTCGATTCGTCGAGCTGGTGGTAATGGGGCAGGGCGTGGTCAGCCACGCCCACGTTGCGCCGCGGCAGGACCTTCATCTGCAGATCGTGCCAGACGTCCAGGAAGCGACGGTTCTCCTCGAGCGCCAGGGAGCAGAAGCAGCCCGAACCGGAGGTCGCATAACGCGGCGCGTCGTTCGCCGCGCCGGCGAGGGCCGCCACGTCGTCGTGCCAGACCTTCAGGATCGCCTGCGGGATCGTCCGTCCGTCTTCGCCGTATTCGTGATTGCGGAAGGCCGCCGGCATCTCGGCCGGAGCGCGCAGACGGAAATGTATCTCGTCCCGGCGCGCGGGCGGCAGAAGCGCCGAGACGTTTCCGGTGAAGAAGGCGTCCGAATCGGCCCAGGTCGCGAAATCGGTGCGCGCTTCGCGCATGACGAACGGCTTGTAGCACGTCAGGGAGCGGTCGACGTCTTCCAGCGGGAAGAGCGCCACGTCGCCCAACTGCTCCAGCACGCGTCCGTCGTCCGGCGTGAAGTCCTTCACGCCCACCAGAAACGGTTCGTCCATGCCGGCCTTCCGCGCCGAGGCGACGAGCAGAAAGAGCCCCCACAGATAGCGGCTGTCGCCGATGGTCACGATGGTGTTGTTACGCATGGACGGACAGCTCCCTTCGGGATACCTTCTCGTTCAGATAGGAAACGACGGCGAAGACGATGACCAGCTGCGTGAAGTTGATGGACTGCTTGAGCACCCACTCGAGCACGCTCTGGAGGTAGACGCCCGTCAGGCCGCCGAACGCGCCGGCTGCAATCCAGAAGTCCGGTTGTCCGCGCAATCGGCGCGTGAGCCGCAGAGCCTTCCACCAGTGCCAGCCGAACAAGGCCAGCAGCGCCAGGAAGCAGGGCGTGCCGCATTCCGCCCAGACGAGGAGGTAGATCGTCTCGACGATGCCCTCCTTGAAATCGTCGCCCATGCGGAATTCCTCGCGGTGCTGCGCGTATTCGTAGGGCGGATTGATCTTGATGCCCCAGTTGTTGAGCCCCACGCCGATCACGGGACGATCCGCGATCATCCGTCCGGCGGCCTGCGCGAGTCCGATGCGCTTCTCGCCCGAACGGACGGAGGCCGATTCGAAACGCTCCACGATCTTCGGCAGCGCCAGCGTCAGGCCGAGGAGTCCCATCAGAACCAGCGGCATCAGACGCGAAACCATGCGGAAGCTGAAGTTCCGCCGGAAGGAGACAAGCGCCACGGCGCCGACGGCGATCGGCAGACAGAGCAGCGCGCCGCGGGAATAGGTGCGCATGCAGGCGGCGACGCCGGCGAATGCGCAGACGGTGAAATACTTCCACGCGCGGGATTTCGGCATGTTCAGATACGCCGCGAAGAACAGGGTCCCCGCCAGAAGCGCCCACATGGCCATCGAATTCTGGTGCGCGAACAGGCCGCGCGCCTGGGCGACATGGACGATGAAATGCTGCTTGAGAACGGAAAGGAAGTTGACGATCGTGACAACGCCGAGCCCGACGAGCGGTGCGGACACGTCGTCCGTGAAACGGCAGTAGCCGCGAACCGCCTTGTACACGAGGAACATCATCGGCACCTTCCAGACCTCGTACCAGGCGAACATGTATCCGGTGTATTCCAGATCGGTCTCGACGAAAGGATGGCAGTTCACCAGCGACGGCAGCGAAAGGAGCCAGTACAGGAGGAAGAACAGCGCCCCGGCATCCGGCAGGAACCGCCCCCGCTCGCGACGGAGCGTCAGCGCGACCGTCATCGCGAAGGACAGGAGATACGGCAGCGCGACCTCCATGCCGCGCGTCGAGCCGCGGTAGAACTCGGCCGAGAAGAACATCACGGCCATCTGCGGCCACGCCATCATCGGCAGGGGGATCGCCACGGCCAGGGCCTTCAGCGCCTTCCGATTGACGCCGGCGGCCAACCCGACGGCCAGCATCAGCAACAACGCCGCCAGTGCCGCAGCGAACTTCATGCCGTCAGTTCCCGTAGTTCCTCAAGGTCGACCAGGTCGAGACCGGCGATACGAGCAGATTGAAGAGCTGACCCGTCGGAAGCAACTTGCGGACGAAGACGTTGTATTCCGAGATGTTGTCGTGCGGCGCATACACGATGTCGCCCGCCGCCAGACGCACGTTGGCCCGTTTGCCGGCGAGGATGTCGTCCACATTCACGCGGTAGATGTGCGGGTCGGCAAGCCCGCCGCGGATGATGACCACATTCGACCAGTACGTCTCCTCCATCCAGCCGGCCGCCGTCAGCACTTCCAGCAGGCTGAGGTTCGGATTCCAGAGTTTCGTGTGCGGCGTACGGACATGTCCGACGACGGTCACGAACGATTCCGTGCGTGCGCCGATGAAGATGCGGTCGTTGCGCTTGAGGCGGACGTTGTGCAGCGGATCGCCGCCGTTGATCGCGCGCGTGAAGTCGACCGGCAGGGCGCCTTCGTAACCCTGGCGGAAGAGAAAGGAGTTCGAGAGGTCGGCGATCTCGAGGTCCTGCCCGTCGATCTTGCGGACGCCCGATCCGCCGGCCTTCGCATACAGGTCAGCCAGCCGCATGTCGCTCGAGATCGTGTAGATGCCCGGCTGGGCGACGCCGCCGTAGAGCGAGATCGTCTGGGACTTGATCTCGATCGGCGTCAGGCCGACGGCCGGCTTCTTGATGTACTTCGCGAGACCCGTTTCGATCGTCTTCGCCGCTTCGCCCAATGTCAGCCCGGCGATCTTGACCTGTCCCAGGAAGACGATGCCGATGTAGCCGTCGGGCGTGACGGTCGTTTCGCCCGAGATGTCCGTGTGGTCGTAGACGACGACCTTCAGCCGGTCGCCGGCGTTGATCCGGAACTCCTCCGGCGGCTCCTCGTCGAGCTTGCGGAGGAAATCCGTCTGCGCCTTGCGTTCCGTCTCGTCGAGACGCACCTCGTCCACAAGGCCGTCCCCGATCTCGACCAGGTCCGGATACTGCTCGTAGTTGCCCGTCATGCGGGTCGGATAGCAGCCGTTCGCCAGCACGGGCAGCAGGAGCGCCAGCGCAAGGGACCGCACCATCCCCAGCAGGAACACCGGCAGGTGGGCCGACGCCCCGCTTTCGACGAGACGGCGCACGAACCGGCGGGGCGTCCTGCCGATGCCCACCAGCGCAAGCGTCGTTGCGCAGAGCCGCTGCAACTGGGCGCACGCCGTGCTGTGATGGCCGCCCTTGGCCGACAGCGTGACCACGACGAGATCGAAGTCGGCTTCGAGAATCTTGAGATCGGCCTCCAGCAGCGCCAGTTCGCCGACGGAAAGCCGGCGCGGATTGACCACCGGCATCACGCCGTGATCGCCGCTGTAGGAGATGGCCGAATAGAATGTCGCCTTCGGATCGTCCGGACAATCGCCTGCGGCGCACACCTTGACGAACAGCGTCTTCATGCCGGCGAGCGAGCACTGGAACGAGAGCGCGTCCAGGAATGAGGCATCGACCCTGGCGCCAAACAGCGGCAGGAGGAAGACGGCCTTCCGGTCCGCGATCGCCTCGCGGAACCGCAGGAAGACCTCTTCGGGGGAATCCTGGCCGGGACCGATCACCCCCAGGGATGTCGCATCGACGACGGACGCCAGTTCGGAGCGCTTGCGGACCCTTCCGAACAGCAGTTCAAGCATCACGACCGACAGAAGCGTAAGGGCGCCCAGCGCCATGCCGCCGGACGCGATAATCGACAGGCGCTTCTTCGAAAACGTCTTCTTGCTCGTGGCCGTCGTCGCCGTCTCGATCTGATAGAATTCGTTGTTGACGGACGCCTCGAGATAGCGCACGGACGCATCCGTCGCCTCGATCGCCTCGCGCGCCGGCTGCAGGCTCTCGCGCCGTTTCTTGAGCCCTTCGTAGCGCGGCAGCACCTTCGAGAGTGCCTCGATGCGTGCGGTGCCGTTTTCGACGCCCTTCTCGGCGGCGAGCTTCAGCGTCTTCTGATGGGCCAGCTCGCGTTGCACCGCCTGCGCCTCGGTCGAAAGGATCTCCAGACGCTTGAGATCGACCGTACGTCCCTTCTCGACGCCGTACTTCACGAGCAGGGCATCGAACTTCGCCCGCGTCTCGCGGCGCTCGTCGAGGTAGTACTTAAGCCGCGGATTCTCGTCGGTGTAGATGCGGCGGAGCTTCTCGATCTGTTCGTCGTCCTCGGCGATCGTGTCCGCGTACTTCTTCACGGTCGCCGACTCGTCGAGGATGCGCGTATCCACGCCGTTGAGCTGCCGCTTGAGACTCGCCTCGAGGGCCTCGAGTTCGCCGATCTTCAGGTCGATCTCGCCCAGCTTCTGCTGCGTTTCGGAGATCTGACGCGTCAGACGGCTCACCTCCTCGAAGGGCCGCACGATGCCCAATTCCGAATTGAGGGCGTTTTCCTCCGTCTCGATGCGGCGTTCCTCGTTGGCGATTTCGGACTTGCGGCGGTCCGTGGACTCGCGCCAGCCCTTCAGGTCCTCGAGCCGGAAGGCGCGGTATTCGGCGATCGCCACGTCCGCGAAGGCGTTTGCGCGCAGGATCGCCTCCTCCTCCGTCGGCGCATAGGCCTTGACCGCAAAGAAATTCCTGTTCTTGCGGTCCTGGGAGACCTCGAACGCCACCGAGAGCCGGTTGACGGCGTCGGGTGCGAGGCCCAGCGCGTCCGCCACCTTCGAGAACATCGAACGGCGCGTCAGGATGCGCACGACCTGGGCGTCGTCCAGTTCGCGGATGCTGCCGGAACGCTTCGGATAGAACGCGAGATTCGTCAGGGAGTCGCAACGCAGCATGTTGCGCGACATGTTCCAGTGCGAAAGCGCCGCCAGGATACCGCAACCCGACAAGGCGACGATCAGGCCCAGCCACCACCAGCGGGCGACCGCCGCCTGGACCTGAATGCGAAGCTCCTTCAGCTTCTGCATCTGGCGGAGCTCGACTTCGCGCTCGTCCTCTGCGGTCATCAGTTGAATACCTCCCAGTCCTTCATCATCTCGCCGGGGATCGGCTGCCCGAAACGGCCTTCGGAAACGAGCGCGCGCATCGGCAGCAGAATGCGCGTGAGCGCATCCATGCCGAACGTCTTCGGATCGCCGAAGGTATGGCGGCGCTTGAGCCAGCGAAGCGTCTGCCGCACCGACCGGCGGAAGATGTCGCGGCGCCGCGTCGAGATCACCGCGTCCACGGCGTCGATCCAGATCTTCGCGGCGTCCTCCCAGCTCGCGACAGCGCCGACGGGCTTGAACTTGAACGCGACCGCGCGGTCGTAGGACGGCGACGCCAGCGCCGCCGCGCGCCGGCGGATATCCCAGTCGTAGCGGCCCTCCGCGACGAGCATCGCGTCGCCGGCGCCCAGGATGGCCTTGTTGACGTTCACGCGGGAGAACACCGTTTCGCCGCCGCGACGCGCCATCAGAAGACCCATGCCGCGGTTCACGAGATAGCGTGTGGCCTCCGTGATCGGCAACGCCGACGCCTCGCGGAGGTGCAGGAAGGACAGCGACTCTGCCTTCCCGAAGATCGGCACGAACCCGCGCAGGAGTTCCTGGATCATGACACGGTCCTCGTCCTTGCGGAAATCGGCCCGGTTCTTCGCGCGGCAGAAGTCCACGTGGAACCCGTCGCCGAACTGGGGCGAATAGGCCATGGCAATGACGTCGAGCGCGACGGCGATGTCGTCCTTCTCAATTTCGCTCGCATTGTCCGTGAGCACGAAGAAATCCAGATCGTTGTAGAACGGACTGCCGCCCTCGCCGCGCCCGTAGCCGCCGCCGAGATAGACGCCCTTCAGCCGCGGCAGGTTGAGCGCCGCGATGTCCTTGGCGACGAGCGCCAGCACGCCCGCCAGCT
>DCIH01000110.1:8001-12548 GCA_002317575.1 Verrucomicrobia bacterium UBA1731
CAGCACCGCCGGCAGGGGCTTCTCGCCCGAGAGTCCCGCATCCACCGACAGCCCGGCGTCGACCAGGTCGACGTAGACGCCCGCCTCGGGATCGATGACCCGGTTCCCGGCGACGATCTTCCCGTCCACCTCCATGTTCTGTCCAATGCACGTCCCGCCGAAGACGACGCTGCGGCTGATCCGCGTGTTCCGCGAGACGACGGCGGTTTCGCCCAACACGACGCCGTCCGACACGCGCACGCCGCGTTCGAGACGCACGTTGTCGCCGAAGACGACCGGCGCGGAGACCTCGACGCCCGGCTTGATCACCACGTTCATGCCCGCGTAGACGCCCGCTTCCGCCGAATACCCCGGCAGCACCAGATCCCCCGGATCGCGCAGGATCTCGAGATTCGCCTTGAAATACGCGAGCAGCGAATCGATCGGATGCCCGCCCACGGCGTTCTCGCGCACCACCTTCACGTCGGCCGTATCGCCGACGAACCCCGCGTGCAGGGCGATCTGCCGCTCGATCGGCAACGCCGCGTCGGTCCCCGTGTATTCGAGCTTCAGGCCCCAGCGGGAACCGTTGCCCAGCCGCCTGGCGAGCGACACGTCGAAGCCCCAGTCCAGCACGAGCACCGCCTCGGCCCCGGCCTTCGAACACTCGTCAAGCTGGTATTCGATGATCGGCTTGGCGCAGACGGGCAGCGACGCCAGACTGCGTCCCGGGAAGAATTCGGCCGCCCAGGCGCATTTCGCCGGATCGGCATAAGGTATGATGATCGCTTTCAATAGGCACCTCTTCCCGTGATGATCGCCGGTATCGTGCGCATCAGGATCAGGAAATCGTTCCAGATGCCGTGCGTGCGGATATACTCCTTGTCAAGCCGGACCTGCTCGCAGAACGGAATGTCGCTGCGCCCCGAGACCTGCCAGAGGCAGGTGATGCCCGGAATCACGTTCAGCCGCTTGCGCTCCTCGAGCGAATACTGCGCCACCTCGCTCGGCAGCGGCGGCCGCGGCCCGACCAGCGTCATGTCGCCCTTCACCACGTTCCAGAGCTGCGGGAGCTCGTCGATCGACGCCTTGCGGATGAAACGCCCCATGGCCGTGATGCGCGGATCGTTCCGCATCTTGAAGATGACACCGTCCGTCGACTCGTTCCGCGCCATCAGCATGCGCTTCTCCGCGTCGGCGCCGATGTACATCGAACGGAACTTGTAGAAGGCGAAATGCCGGCCGTCCCGTCCGACGCGCGTCTGCGCGTAGAAGGCCGGCCCGCGGGATGTCAGCCGGATCGCCAGCCAGGTCAGCAGAAACACCGGCGAGAGCACGACGAGCGCCAGGCTCGCCACCGCCACGTCGAGCGTGCGCTTCAGCGCGTAGGCGCTCCACACCGTGAAGCGCCAGACGCGCGGACGCCAGACGCTGCGCCAGCCGACGCCCGCACGCTCGGCCAGCTCGCGCGACAGCGTCTCGAGGTCTTCTGCGTTCGCGTCACTCACGACGACCCCAGCTCCTTTCGTACAGGACGCCGGCGATGACCTCGTTCACATCCGCGACCAACGCCTCCGACACGAATCCGCAGGCCGTGTCGTGGGAATACCAGCCGCCCACGAGCCCCTTTTTGCGCAGTTTCTTCCCGCGTTTGCGCTCCAGATCCACGAGCGTCGCCGCGCCTTCCCCCTCACCCAGGAAGATGAAGGGCCGGTCCTTCCCGTCGTGATAGCGCGCGAGGTAATGGTCCAGCGCCTGCGAGGCATCCTCAACATCCCGATAGATCGGCGCGAAGACGCGCGTGTGCACGCCGAACGGCGTGACCACCTCATGACGGACCTGCGCGTACGCCTCGTACGGGAATTCGCCGTGACCGGTATAGCGGCGAGGGGCCAGGTAGAAGATGTCGTAGGCCGCGAAATAGTGCGGCCTCGCGTTCTCGCACTCCAGCCAGCTGTCGGTCTCGTCGTACACGCCCTGTGACGAACAACCCGACAGGACGGCGCAACCGATGGCCGCCGCCATGACCTGTAGCGTGAAACTGACAAAAAACCGCTTCATTTGAAATTGAGACATTGTATCACGTTCCGTGCGACCGAATCAATCGCAATCAGGGATCCGTGACGAAGGTCACCGGCTTGCCGGCCTCCCAGACGCGAGGTCCGTAGACCTTGGAATGCCTGTTGCGGAGCTCCAGCCAGCGCGCATTCAGTTCCCGGCGGCGCTCGAACTCCGGCACGATGCCGAAACACTCGCGGCTCAACGCCGGATCGGTGAAGAAGACCCGGTAGTCGCGCCGGATCGGCTCGCCGGAATCCTCGTCCCACCGATAACAGCGCTCGACCACATAGGCGTCCTCCAGCGCCGAAAGATACGCCTCGACCGTGTTCGGCGAAAGCACCTTGCCGTGCGGCGAAATGGCCGCCGCCGCCGAACGCAGGGAGATCGGATCGCCGACGGAGTCGGCCAGGAACGCCGCCAGCCGCTCGGCGATGTCGCCGTTCGCGACGCCGGGCGACGGCAGCACGTCGCGAAGAAGGATCTCGTTCCAGCGCGCACGCATCGCCTCGGGCGACAGCGGCAGGCCCTCCTTCGGCGGCAGAAGCTCGCGCACGGCAAGCGCGCCGCGGAGAAAACGCGACAGTCCGGACGACGCCAGACGGCCGGACGAAAGCGTTAGATAGATGTCGACACGCCGCAGGCCCAGCAGCTGCTCGAGGAGCCGCTCGTAATCGTGGAAGGACGTCGGCTCCTCCAGCAGCAGCGTCACCGGGCCCGACTTCGGAAACTGCGTGGACAGATAGCGCAAGGCGTCGTCCGCCGTGACGAGACGGCGCAGGACGGGGTCCTCCGCATCGACGCACACGATCCGCTCCTCCGGATAGCCCGCGGCGACCAACCCGTCGCGCCACGCCGCCAGCGCACGCGTCTTGCCGACGCCGCGGATGCCGCAGAGGACCTTGACGCAGCTTTTCCCGCGCATCGCGGTAAGCCAGTCGGAGATTCCGGCCCGAGGTGTGCGGGTCTTCCTCATGACCGGTTTCCGGCGTCGCACGCGGCGATCGCCGCGAGGGCCACGGCGGCCGCCTCGGCATCCGACGCCTTGGCGGCGTCGCGCAGCCGGATCGCCGCCTCGGCCAGGACCTGGTCGCCGACCATCAGCCCGTTCCCCTTGAGCGTATGGGCGAGATGGTCCAGCTGCGGAAAATCCTCCGCCGCCAGGGCGCCGCGGGCCGCGGCGAGCTTCTCCGTCGTCACGGCGAGATATTCCTCCCAGACGGTCGCGATCGTGTCCGCGTCACCCGCGAACTGTTCGTTCATCCATGTTCTGATTTCTTCGTTCATCATGACTTCACCGCCATCGTGAAAATGAATTTGTTGAGTCCGTCGAAACTCTCGTAGGCAATGTTCCGGCATATCTTCTGGATGATCGCGAGTCCCCGCCCGCTGCCCGCGAGCGTCTCGTTCTGCGCGTCCAGCGTCAGATCCGGATGCGCCGTCGCGTCGGCAAGCTCGCCCACCTGGGACTTCCCGCGGTCCCAAACGATGATCTCGAGATCGTCGGCCGCCGGCCGGATCTCCAACAGCGCGGCCTCGTAGCGCCGGCTCTCTTCGTCCAGACCGTGCTTGCGGACGTTCTCCAGGTGTTCGCCCAGCAGCAGCTCCAGACGCGCGACGACGGCGTCCGGATAGCGACGGTCGAACGCCCACCGGGCGGAACGGGATACGGCCTCGGTCACGCCGTCCGGCGTGTTCATCGGAACGGTCGTGACGAACCGGACGTCGGAATCCAACGCATTCCCGATGAGACAGAACGAGCGGTCGTCCTGAACGTACATGTAACCCATGTCCTTCAGCGTCGTCGTCAGCCGGTACGGTACCGAACCGAGGTCGCTCAAGCCGCTCGACCCGCAGACCAGTTCGCCCAGGATTCCCTCCAGGATCTCGTGCGGAACGCGGTTCTCGCCCTTGACGTCGGTCGTCAGGTCGACGAAACCGTCGCTGTAGAGGCAGATGACGCCGTCCTCGGGAATCGACGCCTCCACGACGTCCGCCTCCGTGTAAGCCGCGCCGTCCATCAGCCCCATGGGCAGGCAACCGCGCCGTTCCGGATTCAACGCGATGCACGAGCCGTCGCAACGCCGGAAGCACAGGGGCTCCATGCCGCCCGCGTTCAGGTAGCGCACGACCATCTTCCCGTAGTCGACGAAGAGCATCGTGCCCGCCAGGTAGGTGATGTCCGCCAGGGTGGCGCGGATGTAGTCGTTGATCTTCTGGCACACGATCTCCGGTTGCCACGACTGCACGGCCGCCAGGGTGCTGGGTTCCCGCAGATGGGCCATGACGGCCGTCATGCCCAACGCCGCCGGCGTGCTGTGGCCCGCGATGTCGCCGAAGAAGATCGCCGCCGCCTTCTCCCCCAGGGGAAACCAGCGGAAAAGGTCGCCGCTGACGATGTTGCTCGGCCGCCACATGCAGCTGTAGAAGATGCCGTCGTCATGGCGCACCGGCGGCGGAAGCAGGGCGTGCTGCACGCGAGACGCGATGCGGAGTTCAGAATTCATCTG
>DCIH01000115.1 GCA_002317575.1 Verrucomicrobia bacterium UBA1731
GCGAAGACCTCGGTGTTCGACGTCAAGGCCGGCATCCAGCTCGACCCGGCCTTCGTCAAGGTCTGCGCGTGGTACGACAACGAATGGGGCTACTCGAACAAGGTCGTCGAGATGGCCCGCGTGATCGCCAAGTAATCAACCTTTAATTTGCCTCTGGAAGGAGGTGAAGAGACATGGCAATCCAGCTTAAGCTGAAGAAGGGCGAGTCCGTCGAACGCGGCCTCAAGCGCCTGAAGAAGATCCTCGACAAGGAGGGCCTGATCAAGACGCTCCGCGATACGCGTTACTTCGAGAAGCCCTGCGTGAAAGCGCGCAAGAAATCCGCGCGCGCCCGCATCCGCGCCCGCTCGCGCCGCCGCATGGCGGAGATGTGATCGGACCGGCGGGGCCATGCCTCGCAAAGGTACAAAAAAGGGTCGGCGAATACGCCGGCCCTTTTTTCGTTGTGGTATACTACCATCTCATTTCAAGACAGAAAGGTTGACGATGAAGAAGACGGTTTTTGCGGTGGGGTGCTTGTTTTTGGCGGGGGCGGCTTTGGCGGCCGCGCGCAAGCCGTTGCCGGATCAGATCGATCCGCGCACGCGCACCTGGGTGTGGCCGCAGCGCATCATCGCGTGCAGCAACGCCACGGACGCGGCGCTGCTCGTGGGCCAACGCTACGGCCAGGTGCCCGAGGGCCGATTCATTTCCGGCACGGGCTGTCTGCTCGAGAAGAAAACGACGAACGACGTCGCTTACGTGATCATCGACTTCGGGCGCGAACTCCACGGCGGCGTCCAGATCGGCAGCGGTGATCCCTCCGGCCACAAGTTCGTTCGCCTTCGCTTCGGCGAGTCCGTGGGCGAGACGATGGCCGAGCCCGGCGAAAAGGGCGCGTGCAACGACCACGCCATCCGCGACGGCGTGATCGACCTGCCGTGGTGCGGTTCGCGCGAAGTCGGCAACACGGGCTTCCGCTTCCTGCGCATCGACGCCGAGTCGCTCGGAAAGATCTCGCTCCAGTTCGTCCGCGCGGTTTCGCTCATGCGCCCGTACAAGCGCGAAGGCGCGTTCCGCTGTTCGGATGCGCGCGTCAACCAGGTGTGGGAGACGGCGGTGCGCACCGTCCATCTTTGCTGCCAGGAGTATCTGTGGGACGGCATCAAGCGCGACCGCCTCGTGTGGATGGGCGACACGCATCCCGAAACGCGCGCGCTCCTGGCGGCGTTCGGCGGCGTGCAGATCCTGCCGGACACGCTCGACTACGCGGCGGAGAACACGCCTGCGGCCACGCACGTGATGTGCGGCATGCCCAACTACTCGCTGTGGTGGGTGCGCAACCTCCACGACTGGTACTTCTACTCCGCCGACTTCAAGTATCTCAAGAAGCATCACGACTACCTCAAGACGATCGTCGGCCGTTTCGTGAAGGCCATCAAGGACGACGGCACGCAGACATGGGGCGGCTTCCTCGACTGGCCCACGCAGCACAACGCCGAAGCGTGCAAGACGGGCACGTGCGGTTTGATGTGCACGACCTTGCAGGATGCGAAGTACCTCGCCGGCATCCTCGGCGACACCGCGCTTGAAAAGACGTGCGACGAAGGCATCGCCAAGCTCCGCAAGGGCAAGCCCGCGTTCGCCGGCTCCAAGCAGGCGGCCGCGCTCCTCGCGCTCTCCGGTCTGCGCGATCCGCAGGAGGCGTACCGCGAGGTGCTCGGCCAGAACGGCATGCAGGGCGTTTCCACGTTCTACGGCTACTACATGCTCGAGGCGATGAGCCTTGCCGGCGAGAACCAGCGCGCGCTCGACACGGTGCGCGACTACTGGGGCGCGATGCTCGATGTGGGCGCCACGTCGTTCTGGGAGGACTTCAACGTCTCCTGGACGAACAACTGCACGCGTCTGGACGAGATGCCCGTGCCCGGCAAGAAGGACATCCACGGCGACTACGGCGAGTTCTGCTATCCCGGCTACCGCCACTCGTTCTGCCACGGTTGGAGTTCCGGTCCCGCGGCGTGGCTGATCAACCACGTGCTCGGCGCGCGCATCACGGCGCACGGCGGCGACCGCGTCGAGGTCAATCCGTTCCTCGGCGACCTTGACTGGGCCGAAGGCGCGCTGCCCACGGCGAAGGGTTCGGTGAAGGTGCGCGTCGAGAAGGACAAGCTCGGCAACCTGAAGATCGACGTGAAGGCGCCGAAGGGCGTCGAGGTCGTGAAGGGGAAAGGCCTCGTGAAGTGACGGCGTCCGTTCTGCTGGCCGCCGCCGCGGCGTTCTCGCTGCAGACGAACGCGCTGCCGCGCGGGTCGAAGCTCGTCCACGACAGCTGCGTCACGCCGGACGGCAAGTACGCGTTCCTCGCGCACTCGATCGGCCGCAACTGGCTCCCCGTCACGCAGCTCGACCGCGGCTGGGTGCACGACGGCGCCTTGTCCGTCTTCGACGGCAAGACGGGCCGCTACATGACGACGGTGCTGCTGGACGATCCCGAGCGCGGTGCGGCGGAGCCCTGGGGCGTCGCGGCGGACGACAAGACGATCGCGGTGACGCACTTCGGCAGTTCCGAGATTTCGCTCATCGACCGCGCGGGTTTTGAAGCGCGCCTCGTCGAGCGCATGAACGAGGACCTTTCCGTGGATCTCACGTTCATGAAGGACATCCGCACGCGCGTGAAGACGCTCAAGCAGGGGCCGCGCGGCGTGGCGCTCGAAAAGGGCAAGGCCGTGGTGCAGAGCTATCTGCAGGACGATCCGGGCGTGACGGAAGGGCAGCTTTTGTGGCATGACGCGCGGCTCTGCTTCCAACAGTGGCAGAGCTGCGGCAGCTGTCATCCGGGCGGCGGTTCGGACGGCATGGAATGGAACTTCCCGGCGGCCGGCGTGGGCAACCCCGAAAAGACGCGCGACGTGCGCGCGTCCAAGAAGAGTCCGGCGGACCTCGCGACGTGCATCGCGAACGGTTTCGCGGACGATCTTCTTTCCGCGCCGCATCCCGAAGAGGCGAAGAAGATGGCGGCGTGGATCGAAAGCTTCCGTAAGCCGTTCACGCCGCCCATGTGGATGGTGCGGGACGCGAAACGGTTCGACGCGGCGCGCAGGCGTTTGGAGGCGGGCGAGACGTTCGACTACGTGAACGTGGGTTCGTCCACCGGCAAGTACGGCTTCGACTGGGACGCGTGCGGCGTCAAGGGAATCAACCTCGCGTCCGCGCCGCAGGCGCTGGCGTCCGACTTCAAGCTGCTCAAGCGTTTCCGCGCGGCGTTCAATCCCGGCGCGACGATCGTGTTTCCGCTCTGTCCGTTCACCTCGGTGCTGCCGCATTACAAGGATCCGAACCAGTTCTGCAAGTACTACGGTTTGCTGCCGGACGGCGAGATCGAGTACTGGACGCCGCAGCGCGGCATGGGCTACGCCCGTTGGATCGAGCAGATCGGCGGCTACGGGAAGTTGCCGGACGATCCCGAACTTTTGCGCGACGCGCCGCCGCCCGCGGCGCAGATGCAGTCGTCCGCGGAAGGTTTCATGCGCGGTTGGAAGCGCGAATTCGCGTTCGACGACTTCAATGCGCCGCTCACGGCCGAGAACCGCAAGTCGCTCGCGGTGGTGGTGGCGCTGTTGAAAGACGTGATCGCCTGGTGCAAGGCGGAGGGCTTGAAGCCCGTGCTGGTGGTGCCGCCGTGCTCGAAGTACTACGACGCGATGTGGACGGACGCGTTCACGAAGGCGTATGTGCTCGACTTCGTGAAGGCGGCGGACCCGAAGGGCGAAGTGCCGTTCTACAATCTGCTCAAGGAGCCGATTTTCCGAGACGATGCGTTCTACGCGAATTCGCTCATGCTGAACGCCAAGGGGCGGAAGGTGTTCACGGCGGAATTGCTCTCGCGCCTTCTGAAGGACGCGGCGGCCTTGAGTTTCCCATTTTCTGATCGGTAAAGCGCATCTTGCCCCGATGAATAAAGGGTGAAGTGTGTGCGCGCAAGTGAAATGGCCGTTTCTCCCGGCGCTGCGTCCGACGCGTGCATGATCGGCCGTATGGGTATGCCTGTCCGCGCGGCGTCAAACGACGGACCAACCGTACGCTTCGGCTCAGAATCGCCTCCCGCTTCGTCTTCGCGGGGGCGCTCTGAAGGCACATGATCATTTCGAGGCTTCGCTGCCCGCCTTCGC
>DCIH01000019.1:0-9256 GCA_002317575.1 Verrucomicrobia bacterium UBA1731
TGCTCGAGATCGTACCAGATGCAGTCGAAGCAATCCTGCGCCGCCGCGAATTCGGCGTACGCGCCGTCCGCCAGATGCAGGATCGCGCAGGTCGCGATCCTGCCCTGCGCCCAACGTTCCTTAACCAACGATTTTTTCATTTTCGCGTCCAAATCCAGTGAATGAACAACTACGCAGAACGGTCATGCGTCCCAGGAAAGGTCCGTGCGGCGGATGGCGTTGTCCGAAACGCGCCAGGTGCGCGGGACGGGGCGCGTGGTGACCCAAAGGCCGTCGTGCTCTTCGCACATGAACGCCTCGCCGCGCTCGTTCACGAGCTGCGCGGGGTCGTCCGCCGCGGGGCGCGTCACCGAAAGGAACAGCGGCGTCGACTGCTGCACGAGCCGTTCGCCCGGAATGCGCGCGGGCTGCGCCGCCTCGATCGCCTCGGGCGAAATCACATAGCGCTTGACGCCCAAATCCGCCAGCGCCGCCGCCGCGCCCGCGTTGAACGCATAGAGCGTCCAGTCCGCCGTGACGTCCTGCGCACCCAACTGCCGCAGGAGATGCAAGCCGCCGAGATCGGCCGCTTCCCACCGTTCGTGGCCCGCCTTCAGCAAATGCTTCACCGCGACGCGCAGTTTGTTGAACGCGTCCTCTTTCGTGAACACGGGCAGCGCCAGGCGAATCGCCGCCGCGGGATGCGCCGCGGAAAGCTGCTCAAGCGCGGCCTCGACGACGTCGGACGTTTCATGGCCGATCGCCACGACGATTTCGTCCCAGTCGCCCGCGGGCGCGCGCTGGCCCAGGCGGATCTTCAGCACGTTGCCGGGCAGGTCGTCCTCGATGAAGCGGCGAGGCGCCGCTTCTCCTGTGAGGGAGCCGTCCGTAAAGCGGCGAGGCGCCACTGAAAGGACGCCCCCTTCCGCGCGCGTTTCCGCCGCGGCGTCGTCCAGCGCGTCCACGAGTTCGCGCCGCAGATCGTTGAGGAGCGACGCCGGCGCGAAGCGCTTCTCGTCGTCCACGAGCGTGAACGCGCCGAGCTTCCACGCGGTGCCGCCCAGTTTCGCGAACGCCTTCTTCACCGCTTCGGCCGTGCGCTCGGGATGCTGGGCCGCGTCAAGCTGCGCGGGGAGCGCGACCTCGACGCCCGCCGACGCCGCGCGCACGCCGTCCGCGAGCAATGTCACCGTGACGTCCACCGCCTTGCCCGTGGGGTAGTCCGACGGACGGAACGGCGGAATCGGGAAGCGGCGCTTCATCTCGTTCGACGCGGAACAGTACACCGTCGCGCCCGTCTTGAACGGATTCGGGTCGTCCGGCGTGATGGCATCGAGAAGCGCGATCGGCAGGAGCAATTCCACGTCCGAACCGGCCGGCGCCTCGAACACGGGCTTGCGGGAAATCGCCAGGCGCATCTCGTCGATGCCGAAGCCGTACGGTTTGCCGCCCGCGGGATTCGCGAGCTGGATGCCGTCGTGCTTCTCGAGCGCGCGATTCGTGTGGAACCGGAGATACGCGTGTCCTTCGCGGTCCTTGGTGACGCGCTTCACGGTGCCGATCGCCGTGCCGAGATGGCCGAGCGAATCGGGGTCCACCACGGGCTCGGGGGTCTTCCAGCCGCGCGCGTAGAGTTCCGTGGTGCGGCGCGAGAAGACGGTTTCCAGATCGGCGCGCGAGGTCGGGTGCGGCGCGCCGTCCAGAAGCTGACGGTAGCGCGAGACGACGGACGAGACGTACAGCGCGGATTTCATGCGCCCTTCGATCTTGAGGGACGCGACGCCCGCCTCCGCGAGCGCGCCGAGCGCGTCGTCGAGCCGCAGATCGCGCATCGAGAACGGCAGCGTCTTCTTGCCGGACGCGTCGCTGTAGCACTGGCGGCAGCAGTACGCGCACTGTCCGCGGTTGCCGGAGCGGTTGCGCTCGATCGCGGAAAAGAGGCACAACCCCGAAAGCGAGTAGCAGAGCGCGCCGTGCACGAACGTTTCGATTTCCACGCCGCAGCGCTTTGCGATGGACGCGACGTCCGCAACCGGCAGCTCGCGCGCCAGCACCACGCGGGTGAAGCCGAGTTCCTTGAGCTGCAGGACGCCTTCGAGATTGTGCGCCGCCATCTGCGTGGACGCGTGCAGCTCCAGCGACGGATACCGCTCGCGCACGAGCCGCGCGACGCCGAGGTCCTGCACGATCAGACCGTCCGGACCGAGCTCCGCCAGCTGCGCGAGCTTCTCTTCGGCCGACGCGAGTTCCGAATCCGCGACGAGCGTGTTGAACGTGACGTAGACCTTCTTCCCCTTCGCGTGCGCGTAGGCGAGCAGCTGCGCGAGGTCTTCCGCGGAGAAATTGACGGCGTACGCGCGCGCGGAGAACGAATCCAGACCCAGGTACACGGCGTCCGCGCCGGCGGCGAACGCCGCGCGCGCCACGTCGAACGATCCCGCCGGCGCCAGCAGTTCCGGCAATTTCCGCTCGTGCATCATTCCCACCTTCAACTCTCTACGGGTTTCAGCCCGAGACGTTCCCAGGCGCGGGGCGTCGCGACGCGGCCCTTCGGCGTGCGCGCGAGATAGCCCTCGAGAATGAGGAACGGTTCGTACGCCTCTTCGATCGTGTCCGGCTCCTCGCCCACCGAGACGGCGATCGTGGAAAGCCCCACGGGACCGCCCCCGAACTTCACGCAAATCGTCTCCAGGATCTTGAGGTCCATCTCGTCCAGGCCGTGCGGGTCGATTTCCAGGAGCGTCAGCGCGTCCACCGCCACCTGCTTGGAGATCCGGTTGTCCGCCTTGATCTGCGCGTAGTCACGCACGCGGCGCAGGAGGTTGTTCGCAATGCGCGGCGTGCCGCGCGCGCGGGCCGCGATCTCCAGCGCGCCTTCAGGGTCGATTTCGACGCCGAGCTTCGCGGCGGAGCGCGTCACGATGCCCGCGAGCTCCGGCGGTTCGTAGAACGAAAGGCGGTTCACCAGACCGAAGCGCGCGCGCAGAGGCGCCGCGATGAGGCCGATGCGCGTGGTGGCGCCCACGAGCGTGAAGCGCGGCAGCTCCAGGCGGACGCTGCGCGCGTTCGGCCCCTGGTCGATCATGATGTCGATCGCGAAATCCTCCATCGCCGAATAGAGGTACTCCTCCACCGTCTTCGCCATGCGGTGGATTTCGTCGATGAACACGATGTCGCCGGCTTCCAGGGAGGTCAGAAGCCCCGCGAGATCGGCGGGCTTAGTGAGCACGGGACCGGAGGTCGTCTTCACGCGCACGCCCATGGCGTCGCCGAGGATGTAGGAGAGCGTCGTCTTGCCCAAGCCGGGCGGACCGGAGAAGAGCACGTGGTCCAGCGTTTCGCCGCGCGCGAGCGCCGCCTTCACGGCGAGTTCGAGGCGGTCGCGGATTTTCCGCTGGCCCACGAACTCGTCGAACCGTTCCGGCCGCAGACGGTTGTCGAAAGCCGAATTGCGCTGATTGAGCGCGTCGCTGGTGCGTTCTTGTTTCACGGCGCCCATTATACCACGTATTCCGGTCCGGAATGCGCGGCACAATGGGCGTGAGGCGGAATCAGTATGTGATGACGCGCTGCTCGTAATGGCCCGGCTGCCATGTGCGGACGACCACGCCATTGGGCTGGACCTGGTCGATGTAGCGGCCGTCGATCCAGACGCTCTGCGTCGTGGTCACGGTCGTGACCGCAGGCGCTGCGGCGACCACCACGGGCGCGGGCGTCACGACGCTGCTCACGACCGCGCCGCCCACCACGCCGCCGATGAAGCCCGGCCAGAAGTTGCATCCGCCGCGCCCCCAGGCGCTGTGGTGATGACGGGGTGCGGGCGGCGGGCGATGTCCGAAGCCGCCGCCATGATGCATCGGCGCCGGACCGCGCGGCGCACCACCGCCGGGTCCGCCGTGGGGGCGCGCATACGCGCCGAACGTGAGAGCCGCAACCGCGCAAACGGCAATGACGAGTTTCTTGTTCATGGGTTTTTCCTTTCCTTTCGTGTCGCTGAATTGCGGCAACGATAGTCAAGGTGGTGCGCGTCGGAAAAACTGACAAGATTTTTGATGCAGGATCGTACTTGGTGGCGTCGGCGGAGCGACGCCACCTCCTGGGAGGGGCCGACACAGGCTCTGGGAGGGGCCGACACAGGCTCTGGGAGGGGCCGACACAAGGGGTGACGCCGCTCCGCCGGCGTCACAGGTTCTGCGCGAGTTCGCGGACTTCCGCCAGCGTGCGGATGGCGTTGAGGCGCCGGCGCAATTCGCCGGCGCCAGGACGCCCTGCGAAATACCGGAAAAGGTGCGTGTGCAACTTGACGGACACGAAGCCGTCGACGGCCGGCACATGGTCATTGGGGTATTTTCGCGCCAACATCTCCCGAAATTCCAAAATGGCGTCCAAATGCTCCAGAAAAAGACGGTTCATGGGGTCTGTCCCCACGGTCTGCGGCGCCGCGCCTTTCAATTCGCCGAATAGCCAAGGCCTGGCCACGGCACCGCGGCCGATCATGATCGCGTCGACGCCGGTCGCCGCCATCGCCCGCGCCGTCGCCGGGTCCACCACGCCCCCGTTGCCGCCCACGGGGATCTTCGCGCGCTGCACGAGTTCCGCCAGCAGATCCAAGTGCACATCGCCGCCGTGGTTCTGCGAGGTGAAGCGCGCGTGCAGCGTAATGCCCCGCGCACCCGCCGTTTCGGCGGCGTCCAACAATTCCCAGAGCAGCACGCAATCCGGACGCGGCCCCGGACGCGTCTTGAGCGTCACGGGAAGTTTCGTTTCGCGCACCATGGCCTTGAGCAGCTCGTGCACGAGCTCCGGCTTCTTCACGAGCGCCGATCCCGACCCTTCGTGAACGATGCGCGGCACGGGACAGCCCGCGTTCAGGTTAAGCTCGACGAAGCGGCCCGTCGCGTCCGCTTCGCGCGCGGCGAAGGCGAGTTCGTCCGGTTTGGACCCGAACAGCTGGCACGCCACCGGTCCCTCGCCCGGCAAAAGCTCCATCAGATGACGCGTCGGCGACGATCCGTGCGCCAAACCCGCCGCGGAGACCATCTCCGTGTATGTCAGATCGGCGCCAAGGCGCGCGCACAGACGGCGGAACGGCGCGTCCGTGAAACCCGCAAGCGGTGCCAGCACCCACTTCACAGCGACATCGGCGCGGACGCGCGGTTGTGGGGCTGGCTGCGGTAAAGCGACCAGCCGTTGTTCAGCCAGAAGGCGATGCCCACCACCCACATCGTGGGCAGCAGAAGCGCATGGTTGCCGCACAGTTCGGCCACCATCACGATCGCCGCCAGCGGCACGCGCACCGCGGCCGCGACGAATCCCGCCATGCCCACGAGGGCGAACGAGGCGGGATGGATGCCGACGGAGGCGGGCATCACGTGCGCAAAGGCGATGCCCGTGGCGGCCCCGAGCGCCCCGCCGCACACGAGCGCCGGCGCGAACACGCCGCCCGAACCGCCCGAGCCGACCGTCGCCGATGTGGCGAGCGTCTTCGCCAGAAAAAACAGGATGAAACCGTGCAGCGGCAGATCCTTGAGACCCGACGCGACGGCTTGCGCGTTGTGGGTGAGCACGGAGGTCTGGATCATGTGGTAACCCGGCCCGAGCACGTCGGGCATCGAAAAGCCGATGGCGCCCGCCAACGCGCCGCCGATGGCGACCTTCGCCCAGCCGGGCAGATCCGCGCGCGCGAAAAACGCCTCCGTGCCGCGGAACACGCTGATGTAGAACCGCGCGCCGATGGCCACCACGAGCGCCAGCGCGATGTACGGGAAGAGGCGGATGCCGTTCGTGAAATGCTCGGGCGGCATCGTGAACAGCGGCGCCCAACCGTAGAAGCACGCGAAGATCGTGTAGGAAATCGCCGTCGCGACGAATCCCGGCAGGATGGCGTCGTATTCGAGATCGCTGGACGAATAGAATATCTCCGCGCCGAAGATGGCGCCGGCCAAAGGCGCCTGGAAGAGCGAACCGATGCCCGCGGAAAGTCCGGCCGCCACCAGCACGCGACGCGCGCGGCCGTCAAGGTGCAGCAGCTTCGACAGGAAACTGCCGCACGCCGCGCCCAGAAGCGTCACCGGTCCCTCGTAGCCCGCGCTGCCGCCGGAGGCGACGGTCAGAACCGACGCCACGGACTTCGCGGGGATCACCCCCACGGGGATGTCGCCGTCGTGATGGTGGAACACGTGAATGGCGGAATCCGTGCCGCGCGCGTGGTTGGCGGACTTGAAGCGTTTCAGGATCAGGTGCCCCGCCACCGCGCCCAGCGCCGGCACGAAGAACAGCGCCCAACGGTGGTCCGTCGCCAATTTGTCCACGGCGAAGAGCTTCGTGCCCTGGTCGATCAGAAGACGGAACAGGACGGTGGTGACGCCCACGAGCAGGCCCAGCACGACGGAACGGCCGAAATACCGGCCCGTCCGCAACGACATGCCGTTGCCGGAGAAGAAGAATTTCCAGGATCCTATGGAGAGACGGCGGAACAAGGGGCCAGGGGTTAGGGGTTAGGAGTTAGAGGGGGAGGGGGAACTGGGCGGCGCCGAGACCGTCCGCGGTCGCTTCGAGGATGATGCCGGACTTCGTGCCCGGTTTGCGGCGCACGATCACCAGCCCCTTGCCGTAGCGCAATTTGTGCGAGGACGTATCGGCGAAGGAATCCAAGTCGCACGGATCGCCGTTGCCCACGGCGACGATTTCGCCCGGGCCGCGCACCGCGAAGGATATCCGCCAGTCGCTCCAGGGATCGCGCACGCCGTGCACGTCCGTCACGGACACCTGCACGAACGCCAGGTCGCCCTTCGCCTCCGCGTACGGATCCTTTTCCAGTTTCACGCGCATCGCGGGGCCCGCGGTTCGCACGACATCCTCGCCGATCTTCTCGCCGTTTTTGTAGGCGACGGCCTTGATCTCGCCCGCTTCCCACATCACGTCGTTCCACCGCAACCGGTACTTGTCGCACACGCGGTAGTAGCGGTTCGTGCGGAAATCGCCGAACGTCGCGTTGTCCGCCGCATCGTGATCCAGCGGATACGCGAGATCCGCGACCTTCCTGCGGCGCCCGAGCGACTTGCCGTTGAGGAAGAGCTCGGCCTCGTCGCCGTCGGTGTAGAAATACACGGGCACCACGTCGCCCTTCTTCCAGTTCCAGTGCGGCAGCAGATGGGCGGTGTGGTTGCGCGCGTTCCAATGCGAACGGAAAAGCCAGAAGCGGTCCTTCGGCACGTGCGTCAGATCGACCGCGCCGTAGTAGGAGCTGCGCGCCAGTTGGGCGGGCTGTAGCGTCACGCCGCCGATTTCCACGGGGCCCTTCTTGCCCCACCACGTGTACGGCGACGGTTCGCCCAGGTAGTCGACGCCCGTCCACGTGAATTCGCCCGCCACGAAGCGGTCTTTCTCCATGCGGTAAAACTCCACGTCCGAAATGTCGCTGTACGACGCGGCCGTGTGGTCGTAGCCGTCCGTCGCGCGGAACGTGCCGGCGAGGTCGCAGCGTCCGGCCGCGGGCGGGTTCATGTAGAAGCCGCCGTCGCTGAAGGAGCTGCCGCTTTCCGTGTAGACGATGGGCTTGTCCGGTGCCAGCGTGCGCATCGGCATGTAGCGGCGCGCGTAGTTCCAGCCCGTCAGGTCGAGATCGAGGAAACACTCGCATGTCTCCTTTTCCCACGCGCCGATGCCCACGGGGCGCGTCTTGTCCTCTTCCAGGACGGCGGTGCGGTAGCGCGCGCAGCGCGTGCGCTCGACGCCCGTGGGGTTCTCCTGGGTGGCGAGCGGGATCTCGTTGCCGATGGACCACACGACGACGCACGGATGGTTGCGGTCGCGGCGCACGAAGGCCTTCAGGTTGCGCGTGACGAATTCATCCAGTCCGTCCGTCCCCGCGCTGCGCAGCGCCGAACCGTCCCACTTGTCGAAACATTCGTTCCACACCACAAAACCCATCTCATCGCAGAGGTCGAGGAATTCCGGCGCCACGGCGTTGTGCGAGGTGCGGATCGCGTTCACGCCCATGTCCCGCATCACGTTCAGCTCGCGTTTCGCCGCCGAACGGTTCCACGCCATGCCCAGGATGCCGAGGTCGGAATGGAGACACGCGCCCTTCAGCTGCACGCGCCGTCCGTTCAGATGGAACCCGTCGTCCGCCGTGAACGTGAAATCGCGGATGCCGTAGCGGAATGTCTCGCCGAAGAGCTCGAGCGTGTACAGGTACGGATGGTCCACGTCCCAGATGCGCGGCTTGCGCACGGTGAAGGACCAGTTCGTGGCGCCGCCCTGCGCCAGCGTGCACGACACATGCACCGTGGCTTCCGTCTTGGCGATCTTCGGCGTCGTGATCGCGAGCGTGCCCGGGAGCACGTGCTCCTTCGGCCGCACCACGAGGCGCACGTCGCGGTACAGGCCGCCGCCGCAGTAGAAGCGCGAATAGCCCTGCGTCGTGTCGGCGGAGACCTCCAGCCGGTTGCCTTTCGTCTGCACGAACGGCGTGACGTCGAGCGTGAAGCTCATGTAGCCGTAGTCCCACGCACCCACTTCGCGGCCGTTCAACCTGACGCGCGGGGACGACATGACGCCGTCGAACTCCAGATACGCGCGCCCGCCTTCCTTGAGCAACGCGGCGTCGGCCGCCGACAGATCGAAGGTCCGCTTGTAAACGCCCGTGTCGCGGTACGGCAGCTTCCCCGTGTTCTGTTCGCCTTCGGGATCGAACGGCCCCGCAATCGCCCAGTCGTGCGGCACGGTCACCGTGCGGAACGCGGCGTCCCCACCCTTCTTGAACTGCCACTCGCCGTTCAACGACATCACGCCGCCATATGATGCGGCAGACGCGATCACCGCCACAATGCATGCAATTGCGTTTTTCATATCACAGGTTCTTCAGGTCGAGCGACAGGAGGAAGGCGGGATTCGTCTTGATCTTCTTCATGCCGGAAAGAACGCTTTGCATGGCGCGTTCCGGGCCCGCGCCCGCCAGCACGCGGCGGAGCGCCCAGGTCTTTTCGAGTTCCATCGGATCCAAGAGCAGGTCTTCCTTGCGCGTGCCCGACTTCTCGATGTCGATGGCCGGGAAGATGCGCTTGTCGGCCAGGCCGCGGTCGAGCACGAGCTCCATGTTGCCCGTACCCTTGAACTCCTCGAAGATCACCTCGTCCATGCGCGAACCCGTGTCAATGAGGGCCGTGGCGAGGATCGTGAGCGAACCGCCGCCTTCGATGTTGCGCGCCGCGCCGAAGAAACGCTTCGGGCGGTGGAGCGCGAGCGCGTCGACGCCGCCCGTCAGGATCTTGCC
>DCIH01000019.1:9272-19844 GCA_002317575.1 Verrucomicrobia bacterium UBA1731
GAATGCGGCTGCACCGTGTTGTACGCGCGGGCGAGACGCGTGATGGAGTCAAGCAAGATCACCACGTCGCGGCCGTTTTCGACCTGACGACGCGACATCTCAATCACCATCTCGGCGACATTCACATGATGCTGCGGTTCTTCGTCGAAGGTGGAGGAAAGGACCATCGCCTTCGTGTTGCGCTGCATGTCCGTCACTTCTTCGGGACGCTCGTCGATCAAGAGCACGATCAGCATCGCGTCCGGATGGTTGGCCGTGATGGCGTTCGCCATCTTCTGGAGGAGGACGGTCTTGCCCACGCGCGGCGGGGCCACGATGAGACCGCGCTGACCGAAGCCGATCGGCGTGAAAATGTCGACGACGCGCGTCGCGACTTCGTTCGGCGCCGTCTCCAGCACGATGCGGCGCGTCGGGAACGTGGGCACGAGGTTCTCGAAATGGACGATGCGCGCCGCTTCGCTCGGCGTCTTTCCGTTCACGGTGACGACGCCGCCCAGGCCGAAGAGACGGTCCTTGTCGCGCGGGTCGCGGAGCGGCCCCTCAACGGTGTCGCCGGGACGGAGCGCATGGCGGCGGATCTGCTGCTGCGGCACAAACACATCCTCGGGACACGCCAGGAAGTTCGTCTTCGCGCTGCGCAGATAGCCGAAGCCGTCCTTCATCACCTCCAGGCATCCGGACGCCATCACGGCGCCGCCGCGCTGGAGATAGCTGCGGATCGCGTTGAAGATGATCTCGTGGCGCTTCATGGCGCCCAGGTCTTCGGCGTTGGCGTCCGGCCACATCTTCTGGACGATGGTGGCGTTGTCCCAGGAATGGATGTCCGCCAGCTTGTACTCGGGCAGGTTCGGGTCGCGCGGCACGGGCGGCGGGGGCGGCTGCCCGTTGTTCTGCGAATTGTTGCCGCCATTGCGGTTCTTGTTCTTCCAGCGGTCGCGGCCGTTGTTCTTCCACCGGTTCCCCTGCTGATTTCCCTGCTGATTGCCGTTCGGGTGCGGCTGTTGCCGGTTCGGGGCGCTCTGCTCGCCCGGGACGGGTTCGGACGATTCCGCGGCGGGAGCCGAGGGAGACATTGCAAGCGCAGAATCCACGGCCACTTGAGCGGGCGCTTCGGGGTTGGACGTTTCGGCTTGTTTCTTTTCTTGTTCCATGATTTTCATCTTTGGTTTTGCGATTTACGATCTGACTCACGCGGAGACGCGGAGATTTATGCATTGTGAAGCGGCGAGGGCGCCGCTTCTCCTGTAAGGAATCGCTTGGCGAACGCCTTTGCCTTCTCCCTCAATTCCTCTGCGGTGCCGTTGTTTTCGATCACATAATCGGCGCGCGCCGCCTTTTCGGCCACGGGCATTTGCGCGGCCAGGCGCGCGCGCGCGTCACGTTCCGACAAACCGCGCGTCGCCATCAGGCGCGCGAGTTGATTTTCGGGCGTGGACGCAAGACACGCGATGAAATCGAAATCGGTTTCCCAGCCGGCCTCGTACACGAGCGGCACGACGGCGATGACGGGGCGGGCCGCCCGGTGGTCGGCCCCCACCAGCGCATTGAGGCGCATGCGTATCTGCGGCCAGAGACGCGCCTCATGCGCCTTGCGCGCCGCGGGATCGGCGAACAGGACCGGCGCGAGCCGGGCCCGCTCTTCCGCAGGAACCAGTTCGTGCACGAGATCGTCGGCATCGACGGAATCGACGCCGAAATCCTTGAGATGGCGCGCGAACAGGGACTTGCCGCACGCGATCCCGCCTGTGAGGCAGATGCGCATGTATTGAATGCGGGTCCGCAAGGACCCGCCTGGACTTCGTCCAACGGCCGATCAGGGCTCCGGCGCGGGCGCGATGGGCGCACCGTCCGTGGCGCTGCTGATGTCGTCGCCCGTGCCCATGGACACCTGGCGACCGCGCGGATCGACGAGCCGCGCCGTGACGAAGATGAGCAAATTGCGCTTGTTGGAGTACTCGCTGCGGCTCCGGAAGAACCGGCCGATCCACGGAATGTCGCCGAGGAACGGGATCTTGTCCTCCATCGACTTGCGCTCTTCCGTGATCAAGCCGCCCATCACCACCGTGGCGCCGTTGTAGATGGACATGTGCGTCTCGATTGAGCGCATCTTGAAGAACGGCTGCTCCATCGGCACATTGTAGTACGCCATGTCGCTCGAACCGTTCGCGTTCTGCAGCGCGGTCGTCGCGGCGTCCATGGCCTGGGACGCGAACATCTCCTGCAGGGCCTGGGTCATCTGCATGTTCATCGACGTAAAGAGGGCCGCGATGTCGGTGAAGATGCCGGTGATGGCGGACGTATCGCCGCCCGCGTTCGCGGAATACGGGATCTTCATGCCGTAGTTGTGCCACTCGGGCTCGGAGACGACCTGCGGGTGGAGGTCAAGGTTGATCATCTGGCCTTCCGCCGACACGGTCGGCGTGACCTGCAGGATGACGCCCACTTCGCGCGTCTCGAAGTTCTGCGGCTCCACCACGGCGAGCGGCTGCGAAGGCGAACTGTTGGACGACGAGCTGTTGCCGGAAGAGGAGGAGCTCGACACCGTCACGTCGTAGTCCTGCGGATAGCGGTATTCCGTGACGACCTTGATGATGGCTTCCTCGCCCGTGCGGGTGACGACCTTCGGCGCGGACAGAAGGTCCGTATCGCTGCGCTGCGAAAGCATGTGCAGGATCATCGACAGATCTGCGCTGCCGAAGAAGGCGTTGACCTTCATGAACTTGTCGTTCGTGCTGTTGCCCTGACCGGAAATCGGATTGCCCTGCGTGGAAAGGTAGCGCATGCCCGTCGAATACGCCGTACCGTCCACGGCATTGACGCCGACCGAGCGGCCGTCCCCGGTCTGAGTCCAAGCGGTCGCCGTCTGGCCGCCCGCAGGCTCGGTGGTGACGGTAGTGAGGACACCACCAGCGTTTCCGGTGGCTTTCGTCGTCGTCGCCATCGTGGTGTTGTCGTATGTGGTGACCTCGCTCCAATTTCCGCCCTTGATACCCAACACCTTGCCGAGCTTGTCGTTGATGCCCAACGTATAGTCGGAATTCAGCAGCCATTCGAAGCCGAGGGAGTTGAGGTCTTCCTGCGAGACCTCCACGAAGCGCGTTTCGATCTCGATCAAGACGGGCGTCACATTGAGTTCGCTCAGCGCCTGCTCGAGCTTGGAGAGGTTGTCTTCCGTGTTCGTCACGCGGAGCTTGCCGATCGTCTTGATGTACACGATGCGGGCGTTCTTGGGCCATTCCACGCCCATGAGGCGGAAGAAGTTCTTCCAACTCGTCTCCTGGTCGGCCTCTTCCTCGTCGTCCTTGCCGCCGTTGAAGTTGGCGCCGCCCTTCAGGTCCTGGACTTCGCTCGCGGCGCCGCTCATGCGCTCGGCGAAGTTCTCCGTGACATTGTAGGAACGGGTGACCAGATCGTCCGTCGTCATGTCCTTGGGCATCAGCATGACCACCGGGCCTTGGACCTTGAACTTGAAGCCGGTGACGTCGCACACGAGCTTGAGGGCGTTCCACAGGGAGACATTGGCCGCGGACATCGGCGGGATGAGCGGCAGCGGACTCTGCTGCTCGCCGCCCGCAGCGTCGTCGCCAGCGCCAGCCGCGAACGAGTTGTCATCTTCCGCGGCGGCCTCGCCGGCCTTCGCGAAAAGCTGCGTGCCGGGATTGAGCACGAAGTTGAATCCGCGCTGGTCGATCGGGATCTCGGGCTTGTCGTAGTCGCGCGACGCGTCGCGGAAATAATCCACCGCGTCGCCCAGCGTCGCCGGCGGCTTGAAGGAGATCGACGGCAGGATCATCTCCTGCATGCGCTTCTCGATGGCCTGCTCCTGCGAGCGGACGGGATCCTGATCCAGCGGCGTCTTGGCGGTGACCGCGTCGGCGCCCTTGAGCTCGGCGGCGTTGACGGCGTAGACCGGCCGCCAGGCGGCGCCCACATCGGCGATCATGCCGCGGCGCGTGGCCTCGCGTTCCTTGTCCAGGATGATTTCACGGCGACGCTCGATGCGCTTGCGCAACGCCAGCGCCTCCTTGTTGTAGGGATCGTACCGGATCACCAGCTCGCACTCTTCGAGCGCCTTGTCGAGCTTGGCGATGGAAAGGTATTGGGCCGCACTGCGCAGGCGCTTCCGCAACATGTCGCGATCGGTCTTGTAATCTTCGTCGTTGCGGGCGTGGGAAACGTCGGCCAGGTCCTTTTCGAGGTTCTCGGCGTCATCGCGTTCGAGGGCGATCAGCAACGCGCCCGCGCGCGGATGGCGCAGGTTGCGGGCGTCGTCGGCAAGCTTCTTCGCCTTGACGCGATCACCCTGGAGCAATGCCTGCTTGGCGCTCTGGAAACGCGCCTCCGCACGCCCCGTCGCGCATTCCTTCTTGAGGTCGACGGAGCCGGGACGGTCGTTCAGATGCTTCTCGGCCAGCGTGTACTGCACGTAGGCGACATCCCAATCGCGGCCTTCCATCGCCCGACGGGCCTCTTCCAGCTCGCGCTGCGCCTGGGCGTCCAACGCCGCGCGGCGCAGCTCCTCGTTGGCCATCAGCTCGCTGACGAGTTCGTCGTCGTCCGCCGCGGCGTCCTTTGCCGCCGCGCTGGCGGCGGCCGCCTGGGACTTTTCGATCTCGGCCTTCACGTCGGCCATCGTCGCTTCGGCGGCTTTCTCCGCCGCGGCGTCGCCCGACTTCTTATCTTCGGCGACTTCTTCCTGCTTCTCTTCCTCCGCCTCTTCCTGGGCCTCCTCTTCCGCAGGGGCTTCCTCGGCTTCGGCGATCTCTTCCTTCTTCTCTTCCTTCGCCTCTTCTTCCGCAGGAGCTTCCTCGGCCTCGGCGACTTCTTCCTTCGCCTCTTCCTTCTTCTCCTCCTTCGCCTCTTCCACAGGGGCCTCCTCGGCTTCGGCGACTTCTTCCTTCTTCTCTTCCTTCGCCTCTTCTTCTGCAGGAACTTCCTCGGCCTCGGCGACTTCTTCCTTCTTCTCTTCCTTCGCCGCCTCTTCCGCAGGAGCTTCCTCGGCTTCGGCGACTTCTTCCTTCGCCTCTTCCTTCGCCGCCTCCTTCTTCTCCGCCGTCGCCTTAGACTCCTGGGCGGCGGGTTTGGCGGCAGCCGTTCCCTTGTCCGACTCAAGATTGTTCAGCAAATCGTCGAGATCGCCTTGCGCATAGGCACCAAAGGAGAGCGCGGTCGCCACGCCCAAAAGGCCCAAAAAAACAGGTCGAATGTTTATTCTCATTGAGAATACTCCTTAACGAGTACGGGGTATCATACACTATTGACGGCAATAAATCAAGGCTTTCGAAGCTCCCTGCTCTTTTTCAGGAGCAGATCCTCGATCGTCACGGTCGGCGCCGCCGCGGTTCCGCCGAACGAGACGATTCTGTATTTCCGGTTGTACAGCGCGATTTCGTCGCCGGGCGTGACCGTGAACTTCTTTCCGCCGCCGCGGCTGAACGCCAGATCCACATGCAGATCGACGGCCACGTTCTTCTGGTTGATGCGCAGCGACAACGTCTTGCCGTCCTCTTTCCGCTTCAATTGAACAACGGAGGCGTCGACCTTCTTCGTCAGTTTTTTGCCGGCGCCCTTGACGCCCGTGTCGGCGCCCTTGATGGCGACCTCGTCGAACTTCTGCTCGTACGACATCGGTATGAAACCCGTCCGGACGGACTTCTTGGGGTCGCGCTCGTCCTTCTTGCCGATCTCCTCGCCCACGAGGACGCGGTAAACCTCGCCTTTCTGTCCGTATGCACCTTTTTTGCTGGGGTCGCGGAACGTCAACCGATAGGTCGTTTCCGCGCGATTGGTCGGATTCGGCACGGGGCTGGCCGCTTCGAAGAAGAACGGCAGGCGGGTCTCCGTGACTTCGCTTGCGACGGACAATGCGTCAAGGTAGTCCGGATGGGCGTTCGCGTCCGTCGGATCCGTGTTCGCCTGGAATTCCTCCATGTTCGTGAACCCGTCGCCGTCCTTGTCCTTGCCAGCATCGGTGGGATCCTTGGGATTCAACCCGTATTTCTTCTCCCAGTCGTTCGGCAGGCCGTCATGGTCGGTGTCCAGGTCGATCTTCACGAACGTCGGCTGCTTGGCGCCGCAGAACGGACATGTCTCGGCGCCCTGCGGGATGGGATTTCCGCACGGATTGATGCCCTTCTCGGAAGGATCGACCATGCAGATGACGCGGCGCTCGCTGGCGAGGAAGTTGGCCTTCTTGGGGTCGAGGTCCTTCAACGTGGGCGGATTCCGCGCCGTTTTGAACACATGGACGAGAAGCGACATGTTCGCACGCTCCACGCCTTCGTGGGCCGGCTTGCGCGCACGGATCTGCATCTCGCATTCCTGCCGGCCGTCCTCGACGGACTCCGATATCTTTCCGAAGGAAAACACTATGACGCCCACCAGCGCGGCGATGCCGCCGCACGCGATGAGGTAGTCCCAGTGCTCGACCAGGAAGTTCTTCTTCGCCGCCATTATTTCACCTCCTTCGCCGCCGTCGCGGGAACGGCATTGGTCACGGCTTTCGCCGGTTCGACGGGCTTTTCCTCGGCCTTGACGGGTTTCTCCTCGGCCTTGACGGGTTTCTCATCGGCCTTCGCCGCCGCATGCGCGGCGGGAGCATGCTGCTCGAGCGCGGCATAACGGTCCGGACCGAAGTTGTAGACCGTGAGATTGATCGTCACCTCGAACAGCGCATTCATTTCGGGATCCGTCACGATGCGGTCGGCCTTCATCTTGGCGAAGATCTCCTCGTCGGAAAGCTTGACCTCCGGCGTCTCCTCCGCCTGTTTCTTGTTGCGCGGCTTGCGCTGGCGCGCGTTGGGGCGCCCGCCGCCGGCATCCTTCTCCTTCTGCTTCTTGGCCGTCTCCCGCGCCGCGTCCTCGGCGTTCAGGCGCGCCACGATCGCGTCGGCGGTCTCGACGAACTTGAAATCCTCGATCACGACGAACGCCGGCGCGGCCGCCAGCGCGTTGAGCGTCTTCACGAGCGCCTGGGGACGCGCCGTGAAGATGAAGGTGTACTCGAGATGGTTGCTGCAGTCGGGGCGCACCACGAGGTTGCGCGCCACGAGGTTCAGATGCGTTGCGCCGACGGACGACAGCGTCTCGGCGAAACCCGAGATGAAGTCGAGCTGGCGGATCAGCATCGGCAGCTCGTTCGGCAGCGGCAACGCGGCGGATTCTCCCAGGTACTTCTCGAAGCCGAAGAGGAACGTCGGATCGGCCAGCGGCTGCTCGGCGTTTTCGCCCGGCAGCGCCAGCAGCCGGCGGACCTCGTTCTGCAGACCCTGCTTGAACACGGTCTGGGATTCGAGCGTGAGCGTCTTGCCGCCGCGTGACGCCAGAATCTGCGCCATGTCCGTCCACTTCGCGTACAGGACTTCGTTGGTCTTCACGTCCATGATCGATTTCTTGGACGGAAAGGTCTTGGCCGAATAATACTGGCCCAGTTTGTTGTTGGCGCGCAGCAACAGCCCTTCGGCGTTCAGGCGCTCGGCGACGCCGCAATAGAGGTAATAGCCGGCGAAGCACACGGCGATGCCCCAGACGGAACTGGCCGCGATCAGGATGGTCTTGCCCTTGGACATGCTCATTGTTTCTTCCCTCCCGGCTTCTTGGCGGCCGCCCCCTTGCCCTTCGCGTCGTCCTTCGCCGCCGCGGGTTTTCCGGCCGCGGCAATGCTCTGGAGCGGCGCGGGTTTGAAGGCGATTGCGAATTCGACCAGGCAGCCGCGGCCGTTGACGTCGCGCGTGGCGACGATCTTCACCGAGTCGGGAACGACCTGTTCGCTTTTCCGGAGCGTCGCCTGCACGAGTTCCGCCGCCGTCACCTTCTTGCCGTTGTTCGCGTCGGCGTAGATCTTCTCCGCGGCGGTGAGGGAATCCTGCCAACCGCGGATCGTCACCTTCTGCAGGCCCTTCTCCTCTTCCCAGCCCGTGATCCACATGTTGGGCAGAAGGCTCCTGCGAACGGCCTCGATGCGCTGGACGGCCAACGACCGCGACGCCATCAGCTGCTGGAATTCGTCCGTCTTGCGCAACTGCACGCCGGCGGCCTTCACGGCCTGGATGAGGTCCTTTTCGTATTTCCCGAACGCCGCGTTCTTGTCGTTGATGAATTCCGCCTGCGCGTGCGCCACGGCGGCGGCGTTGTTCTCGCCGACGATGCCCACGATCAGCGCGATCAGCAGCGCGACGGCGCCGGCGCCGATGAACGGAATGCGCTTGATGAGCCGCATCTTGGCCATGAGCGCCGGCGGCATCAGGTTGATGTTCAGCGCCGCCTGTTTCGTCCACCGGAGCGCCAGGCCCACGGACTCGACCAGCTCGAACACGTCCGATTCGAGCGCGGCCTGGTCGATCGCGGGCCCGATCTCGATGCCGTCGAGCGGGTTGAGGAATTCGACTTCGACCTTCAGCGTCTCGCGGAAGAACTCGTCGATCTGCGGCAGGCGCACGCTGCCGCCCGTGAGAAACACGTGCGTGGGCGCGGTGCCGCCCTGCTGGGAACGGTAGAAGTTGATCGAACGGTTGATTTCGGCGTGCAGGCGCGTCAGCACCGTGCGGATCGTCTTGGACGCGCGGTCGGCCACCTCGTCCTCGTCTTCGGTCACGCCGCCCAGGGACACATAGCCGCGCTCCTTCTTGAGCTGCTCCGCCTCTTCGGGCGAACAGCCGAACGTCTGGGACAGCTCCTTGGTGATCGCGTTACCCGCCACCGGAATCGCGCGCAGATACACCTTCTCGTTCTCGAGGATGATCAGCGACGTGGTCTTGGCGCCCACGTCCAGCACCATCACGGACCCTTCGAGGTCGGGGTGCGACTTCTTCAGCGCGTTGGTGACGGCCATGGGCCCCACGTCGACGACATGCGGCAGTAGCCCCGCCGCGCCAACGGCATCCGTCACCAACGACACCTGGTCGAGCTTGGCGGCCACGATCATCGCGGCCTGGTCGCCCTCGGCCGTCTCGCCGAGAAGCTGGTGGTCGCACACCACCTCGTCGATCGGGAACGGGATGTTCTGCTCCACCTCGTAGTGGATCAGTTCCTCGAGCTTCTCGGCGTCCACCGGCGGGAATTTCGCGAAACGCGGGAACACCATCTGGCCGTTCAGCGCGAGGAGCAACGGACCCGGCTTGATGCCCGACGTCTTCATCGCCTCCTGGATGGCGGGTACGAGTTTGAGCTGCGGCGTCTCGACCTGCATGCCGGTGACGTCGGCCGTGGCGTACCGCGTAAGCGTAAGCGCCGTTTTGCCGCGTATCTGGTACTCGGCCAATACGGCCTTCGCGGCACCGATGTTGAGCGTCAGTATTCTTGCCATGTCAACGTCCCCTTACTGCGCCACGAATTCGTAATCGGCGGGATTCACCAGCATGAACGGCGTTTTCGAACGGTCGAGCAGCCCCGAACGGCGTTCGACGTTGGCGCGCCCCGTCTTCTTGTCCTTGCTGTCCATGATCGTTTCGGACTCCCACCAGTTGTCGCCCTTCTTCACGGGCAGCTGGATCGTCGACTCCGTGCGGGAAACCAGCGTGTCGCCTTCCTTGTTCATGATCACCGCCGTGACCACGACGGGTTCGCCGTAACGCGCCACGAACGAAGCGGGCAGGCACGAGCCCGCCATGTGGTCGCCCTCGGGGATGTTCTGGAAGCGCGTCGTCACCGTGTAGTACGAGAACTCCGGCGGAAACGCGTCGATTTCGCCGCGCTTCAGGTCGTTCGCGTTCCGGTTCTGCTCCTGCTTGGAGACCTGCGCAAGCACATGCCATGTCACGGACAACTCGTCCATCCAACGCGCGAAGGTCTTGTATTTCATCTCGAAAACGGACCACTGGGCGTTTTCCTTCTTGCGGTTCAACGGCCCCATCAGCGTGCCGTTCGCGCCGACGGACGGCGGAAACGCCAGGGAGTTCCGGGGCGACGTGATGGCGTCGATGACGACCTTCGCCTGCTTCCCCTTCGCCTGCATCGCGCCGCCGCCGGCGCCGTGCGCGCCGCCCTTGGTCGTACCGCGGTTCTGCGCCACCGCCGCGAACGCGGCCGTCGCCACCACCATCAGAAATGCGAGCTTCTTCATGTTTCGATCCCTCCTGTCGTTTCGGACTTCACAACACCTTCATCTTGGGCAAATCCTGAATGTCCACCAATCCAAGCACATGGCCCGCCGCGTCGCACACGGGCAGGTCGTCGATCTGCTTCTTCTCGAACACCTTCAGGAGTTCGGCCGCATACGCCGTGTCGTGGATGAACATCGGATGCGGCGTCATGTGCTTCTCCACGGAATCGCGCAATATGTCGCGGCCTTCGGCCACATGCCGACGGAAATCGCCGTCCGTGAAGATGCCGAGCAGCTTGCCGTCCGCGTCGGACACGAGCGCGCTGCCGCCATGCGCGCGGGTCATCGCCATCAGCGTGTCCAGCACCGTCGTCTCCGGGCGCACCAGCGCGAGGCGGTCGCCCGTGCGCATCACGTCCGTCACGCGCAACACCAGCGCGCGGCCGATTGCCCCCGCCGGATGGTTGGCCGCGTATTCCTCGATGGGGAACCGCCGCGCGTCGATGAGCACCATCGCGAGCGCGTCGCCCATC
>DCIH01000019.1:19856-20470 GCA_002317575.1 Verrucomicrobia bacterium UBA1731
CCATCGTCGCCGTCGTCGAATTCGTGGGCGCCATGCCGAACGGGCACGCCTCCTTGCCGCACGGCACCGCGAGATGCACGTCGGAAAGCTTCGCCAGCGTCGACTCGGCGTTGCCGGTCATCGACACGACCTTGAGTCCGTGGCGGCGGATGGCGGGAATGAGCTTCACGAGCTCGTCCGACTCGCCCGAGAACGACAGCGCCAAGAGGAGGTCCCGCGGCGCGACCATGCCCAGGTCGCCGTGCATGGCCTGCACGGGGTTGAGCACGATCGAACGCGTGCCCGTCGAGGCGAAGATGGCGCTCATCTTCTCGGCTATGTGCAGATTCTTGCCCACGCCGGAGACGACCACCAGGCCGCCCTGGTCGAGCGTCTTGAGGATGAGGCGCACGGTCTCGACGAAGGACTCGCCGAGCGAATCCCTCGTCTTGCGCAGGCCTTCGACTTCCACGTCGAAAACCGCCGTCGCGCGCTTCAAAATTTCCTGATCCGTCATAGCCGTCCCCATGCCGCCTTACTTCGTCGTGCTCTGCAGGAGCGTCACGCAGATCGTCCCCACGATGTCCTCCGCCGAGCAGCCGCGGCTCAAATCGTTCATCGCCTTCGCGAGACCC
>DCIH01000019.1:20581-20966 GCA_002317575.1 Verrucomicrobia bacterium UBA1731
TTGCCCTGGATCTCGCCGTTCGGGTTCTTGAGCTGGCCGACGGCCGGGACGATGGCAGCGTCGAACTGCATCTCGCCGTCCATCCTGATGCCCGCTTCCGCGAACTTCGGCTTCGCGAGTTCGACGGCCTTCTGCACCTTTTCGACGAGATCGCCCGCGGCGGAACCCTTCGTGGAGAAGGAGAGGTACGCCACGCGCGGCTCGCAACCCGTCAGGTCGCGATACGTCTGCGCCGTCGCAAGACCGATGTCCACGAGCTGTTCCGCCGTGGGGTTGGGAATGACGGCGCAGTCGCCGAAGGCGAGCACCGTGTCGCCCGAGGGCGTCGGACGCTTCAGGTCCATGATGAAGCAGGAGGAGGCCGTCTTCACGCCCTTCTGCGTGC
>DCIH01000019.1:21088-21989 GCA_002317575.1 Verrucomicrobia bacterium UBA1731
TTCGTGCGGAGCGTCTTCTGCGCGGCCGCGAGATCGATGATCTTCTGCTTTTCCGGCGGCTTCTTCGATTCCTTGGCGTTCCACGCCTCGAGGTACGCGGCCTCGAGTTCGGCGTCGCCCTGCGTGTAGTCGATCGTCTTGATGCCGCGGTCCGCGAGCTTGAGGCCCGCCTTCGCCTCGGCGGCGGCGATTTCCTCCGCCGTGCCGAGCACCACGGGCGTGCAGATCTTGCGGTCCACGCACGCGCACGCGGCGGTGACGACGCGCGCGTCCATGCCTTCCGGCAGCACCACGGTGCCGTTGAGTTTCGAGGCCTTTTCGACGATTTCCTTGATGGCGTTCATTTTTTTAAAAGTTTGAAGTTTGAAGTTTAAAGTTGAATGGTAGGGCGGCGAGTCCCATCGCCGCCGCAGATGTTTGACGTTCAGGCCAGGACGCGGACGGTGTCGCGGGCAATCATGAGCTCTTCGTTCGTGGGGAGCACCACCACCGGGATCTTGGAGCCCTTGGCGGAGATGACCGCCACGACGCCGTGCGTCTTGTCGTTCGTCTTCTTGTCGAGCTTCACGCCCAACGCGCCCAGACGGTTGACGATACGCGCGCGCACGTCGTTCGAGTTCTCGCCGATGCCGCCCGTCATCACGATCGCATCCGCGCCACCGATCACGGTGTTGTACGCGCCAATGTACAGGGCCACGCGGTACGCGAGCATCTCCAGCGCGAGCTCGGCGCCCTTGTCGCCCTTCGCGGCCTTCGCGCACAGGTCGCGGCAGTCGCCGCCCTTCACGCCGCCCACGGCCTGCAGGCCGGACTGCTTGTTGAGGATCACGTCCATTTCCGCGGGCGTCTTCTTCTCGGACGCCATGATGGAGAGGACGGCCGCCGCGTCGATGTCGCCGCA
>DCIH01000019.1:22183-22322 GCA_002317575.1 Verrucomicrobia bacterium UBA1731
TGGAAGCCGTACTTGCGGATGCCGTACTTCTTGTAGTACATGGGGTCGATCGCGTACATGCCGGCGCAATCCGGCATCGTGGCGATGTGGAAGGCGGTGTCGAACACCGCGACATTGGGGACGCCCTTGAAGATCTTCT
>DCIH01000019.1:22377-52739 GCA_002317575.1 Verrucomicrobia bacterium UBA1731
CCGGCATGTGCAGGGGGCCGAACTTCACGAGCTTCTTCATCTTCGCCATGTTCGCCTTGTTCGCGACGGCGGAATCCTTGAACATTTCACCGCCGTGCAGCACGCGGTGGCCGATGGCGTCGATGCCCTTCGCGGCATCGCCCAAATCGGCGACGACCTTCGCGAGCGCCGCCGCGTGGTTCGCGGGGCCGCCCGCGCCGATGCGCTCGACGAGGCCCTTCGCCAGCCGCGTTTCGGATTTCATGTCGAAGAGCTGGTACTTCAAGCTCGACGAACCGGAATTGACAACCAATACTTTTCTGATCTGCTTTTTCATCTTTTCTTCTTCGCTTTTCTTCGGCCCGCGCATCGCGCAGGCCCTGCCTTTTTACATTCTTTCCCGGGCCCGCGGCGCGCGGGCCTTGCTTTTCGTTTCCTTACTGCACCAACTCGATCTTGTAGAACCCGCCGGAGACGTCCACGCCCTCGGCGAGATCGATTTCGACCGTGCCGTCGACCGCACCCACGGCGATTGTGCCCTCCTTCGCGACCTCCCAGTCGGCGGCGTCGATCGACGCCTTGTAAAGGAGGCGGTAGGAGACCGACACCGTGTTCGCGATGCGGATGTTGTACGCGGCCAGCACGTCCTTGTCGGCGCCGTTGGACGCTTCCGTGTCGGCCGAGACCGTAATCGTGGCCTTCATGCCGTCAATCGCGATCGACGCGATCTTCACGGATTCCTCGGAGACTTCGGCGTCCACTTCGCCGACGCCGTCGGCGCCCACGTTGAGGGTGTCGGGCGAAACGCCCAGCGCCACGGCCATGAGCGACTTGCTCATCAGCGCGGCCGGCGCGGCCGCAGCGGACATGGTCTTGACGGCGCCGACGAGACCGGAGCTCGTCTCCGCGCCCAGCGTCCGCACGCCGATCGTGTCGACGAGATTCGTGTTCACGGCAACATAACCGTCCGCGGCGTCCGGCGCCTGGAGCGACGTCAGGTTGCCCTTCACATCCATCTCGTACGCATCCGGCAACCAGTCGCCGTCCGTGTCGACATCCTCGACATACACCGTGACCACCGGCTTCACGACGACGTTGCCGCCCACCGTGACGGCGATCGGCGCGTAGGCGTCGACGACGCCGGCCTGTCCGCGACCGCACGCATAACCCCAGGATTCCCAGCCGTCCTTCGCGAAGTCGCCGTCCGTGTCGACATAGGCGCGCACATAGTACGTGCCGGGCTTCAGGCCGATCAGCGTCGCGTTCGTGGCCGGCGCCGACTGCGCCAGCGTGTTCGCGTTCGTGACATACGTGCGGGCGGCGGGAGCGCCCGTGAAGTCAGGCGTCGTGAACGCTTCGACACGGACGATCCTCTGCGTCTTCGTGATGTCGTCGGAAACCGTCGCCGGCCCGAAGTACTTCACCGCCACATCGATCGAGCTGTAGCCGTTGTCGTTCATCGGCTGGCGCGCGTTCGTGCTCATGCGGAAGGAGACGGCTTCCTTCGACCACGCGTCGTCGCGCCAACGGGCGTTGTACACCGAAACCTTCCAGCCGTAGCGGTTCGTCGGCGAGAAGACGCATCCCTGCGCCGTCTGGTCGCCCGCATACACATCGGCCGTCCACGAATACGTCTTGTCCGCCGCACGCGCAGGAAGGCGCTTGATGCCGGAGTCGTAAACAACCTGGCCCGACATATTCGTAATCTGCGCACGGAAGGCCGTGTAGCTGTTGAGCTCACCGGTCGTCCAGCTGATCGTCGGACGGGCTCCGTACACGACATCGCTGTCTGGCGTCAGCGCCGTGGGAATCGTGTGCGAGTAGTCGAAGTGACGTGCCACGGCGACTCCCACGAGATTGTTGGTGTCGGCGATATCCACGGATCCTTCGCCCAGGACGATGCGGTAGACGACGGATGTGACCGACAGCGGAATGTTCTTCCATTCCGTCTTCGTGGTGGTGCCTATCTTCGTCGTGACCTTGTTCGAGATCTGGACGCCCGCCAAATCGACCATGAGATTGCTCCAGTCGATGTCGAATTCACCATCGGCGAGGAAGTCGCCCTCGTGCAGGAAGTTGCGGCAGGACGCCACATTGAAGGTCTTGTCCAACACAAGACGCTGACCGTTTGCCAAAAGCTTCTTCGAGGCATCGGTCACCTCGGACACGCTGTAACCGTCCACCAGCGTACGCAGAACGCGCACGCGGATGTTCTGGTCGCTTCCGGCCGAACCGACCACGACATCGTGCCAATCGCCGTCCGCATCGCCCCACAGGACGCCACGATCGGTTGTCGCGTCCAGCAGGTTCACGCGGGCGAACACGGGATGCGTATCGGTCAGCTCGACCGTGAACGCCGTCTGGTTCCAGCCGACCTCGACATCCGAGACCGTGCCGAAGGGTTCGCCGATGTCGTAGGAGCCGTTTCCGTCCAGATCGTAGAAGCACACGAACGTGTTCTTGCCTTCGCGGAGGAATCCGTCGGACGACAAGGTGAAGTCATTGGCTCCCGCCAGGACCTGAGCGCGCGTGACGGCGGTCTTGAAGGAGGCGTCCTCGCGCACGAGCGTGCCCACCGCGCCGTTGGCTTTGCCGGCGGAATACGCGCACACGACGAGCGCGGGGCCGGAATCCGCGGCGGCGGAATCGCCGGCCGTCTCCTCGGTCGCTTCGGGAGCCTGAACGCCATGGTATTCGACATGAACCTTGATCGTAGGCATCGGCGTGATGACGGCCGTGTTGCTGTGGCGGTTGGTCGTGACGGTCGTCACGCCGCCGACCACATTCGTCTCGTAGGAGTATGTGTACTGCAGCTCGGGATTGGCCATGTAATAGCGGGATTCGGCGTAGTTGCTCCAGCCATTGCCGTCATGGTCGGCGGCGGCGTCCCACACATAGCGGCTCGCCTGATCGAGGTCGTAGTTGTCCTCCCAGGCGTCGTCCACCATGTCGTGATCCGTGAACATCTCGCCAAGGTACAGCTTGCCGACCTTCTTGAAGTAGTCGAGCGTTTCGCCGTCGGTCATGGCCTTGTCCGGATCGCACGCGGCGAACTGGAACACGTTCGAGACCAGGTATTCCGCGTAGTTCGACAGGCCGTCGTTGTCGTTGTCGTCGCCCGCGTGGCCGCCCTTGAGGTGCCACGCCTGCGCGACGCTGTCCGCAAGACCGTCGCCGTCGGTGTCGGAATTCCACGGATCCGTCGGATCGACGCCGTTGTCGTACTCCTTCACGAGTGGCAGCGTGTCGCCGCCCATGGCGACTTCGCGGTCCGCAGAGTTCCAGGGCGACACCTTGGCGCCGTCGTTCGCGTTGGCGATCTGGCCGTCGGCCGTGCCATCCGGCTGGAACGCCACATAGAGTTCCCAGCCGTCGGCGACGCCGTCGGCGTCGGAATCCGCGACGCCCGGCTTGAGCGTCATCGCGCTCCAGAGCTTGCCCGTGTTCATGGCCGATTCGTCGAAGCCGGCGACGCCCGCGTTCTCGAGGTAGCGGCAGACGAGGTACTTGTCGAGCGCCGTGAAGGGCTTGGTGTTCTCCGTGCCGTTCGGCGTGGCCGTGTCGGGATCGAATCCGAACGCGTCATAGACCTGCGCGTGGACAAGCGCCACGGTCGCGTTCTCCTGCACCGCCACCACGCGGTTGGAAGAGGTCGCCGTCGACGCGGCGAGCGTCGCGTTCGTACCAAGACCGAGCTTGTCGCCGTAGTCGTAGGTGGCCGCGAGCGTCTTGCCGCCCAGGTCGTCGCCCACATACACCGCGCCGAAGTCCTCGGGCAGGATGTACTGCGTTTCAACGCCGGTCTCGGTGTTCTTGACCGTCACCACCGTGCGCGGCACTTCGGCATACGCCATCATGTCGCCGGCGGCCGCGTAGTCCGCGTCCGCCGTGAGCGGATCCGTGCCCGCGAAAACGGCTTCCCAGCCGTCGGGCAGGCCGTCGCCGTCGGTGTCGAACTCTTCGTAATCCGTGCCGTAGAGCATGTCTTCGTCATCGTCCGAGAGTCCGTCGCCGTCGGTGTCTCCGCCGCCGCCGATGTCGGTGCCGGACTTCGTCACGACGACCTTCGACTGCAGGCAGTCGGGCGTCATGTCCTGGTTCACGTCGGTGTCTTCGATCGCCACGATGCAGGCCGGCGTCGCGACCTTCGTGGAGACGACTTCGAACGACACGGGCGCGAAGCGGTCCGTCACGCCGATTTCGCCGAGGTGGCAGGCATAGCCCCACGACTCACCCGCGTCGCGCACGCCGTTCGTGTTGGCGTCGATGAAGGCCATGACATAGTAGTCGCCGCACGCGAGACCGTCGAATGTGACGAGGTTGTTCGTCGCGACATCCCATTCGCCCGGCTTGACGGCGAGCTTCGCGAGATCGCCGGCCGCCAGGCGCTTCTGTGCGACGGGCACGCCCGCGAAGGCGCCATTCGGATACACGGCGACAACCACATCCGCGCAGTCGTTCGACGCGGGACCGTAGTAGCGGACATCCGCCGCAAGCTTGCCGTAGCCCGTGTTCGCATTCTGCGATTCGACCTTCGTCGTGAACGACGCCCAGTCGCTCCACACCACGTCGTGCTCCTGGACCGTTTCGTCGGACACGTACTTCGCGTTGTACTGCGACACGCGCCAGAAGTAGTTCGTGCCGTCTGCGAAGACCGCCGTCGTCGGCGCGCCAGCCGCGTCCGGGAAAGCGTCGCCCACCCAGATCGGCGCGACATAGGCGGATCCGAGCTTGGAGGAGGCCGGAAGCTGCCGGATGCCGGACCTCCACACCACGGTGTTCGTGTCGCCCTGCGCGAGTTCGATCGCGAACGCCGTGTAGACGGATTCGTCGGCCTTGAAGGTGAAGGTCGGCTGCGCCGAGAGGAGGCGGGCGGCGGAATCGGCGGACGGGCTCACCGCGACGGGAGCCGTGCGGGCGAGCGGATACTCGTTCGTGAACGCCATCACCACGAGGTTCGTGTTGTACATCGAGCCCTCGCCGACGAGCACGTCGTATTCGACCGTGCGCACATCGACCGCCGCAATCTGGTTCGTGACATCGGCGAGCAGGTACGTGCCGTCGAGCGCGTATTCGCCGGACTTGACGATCTCGGACTCGGCGAGCCAGTCGCGGACGAGCGGCTTCACATAGCGGCTGAACACCACGCGGTTCTTCACATCGACGCCGTTCACCTTGCGGCGGACGATGCGGACGAGTTCCCTGTCCTCCTGCGTCTCGTAGGCGGAGGCGTCGAGGAAGAGTCGCGGCACGCCTGCGATGCCCTGCGAGAGCGTAACATCGACGCCCGTCACCTTGTCCCAGCCGACGTCGACGTCGCGAATGCAGCCGAACGGCACGGAAGCGGCGACGGAGCTGCCCGCGTAGGCGACGAACGTGTTCCTGCCCTCGCGCACGTGGCCGTCGGTGGGCGTGGAAAGGTAGAGCGTGATCACGCCTTCCTGCGGCAGCACCTGGGACTTCCATCCGATGGTGACGTAGGACTTCGAGAGGTTGTAGCGCGTGAATGTCTCCGTCTTGGTCGTGGTGCTCGCACCGCCGCCCGCGCCGGTGGCCGTCTGCGTGGAGAACTGGTGCTCCGTTTCGTAGTAGCCCGTGAACTGGCCGAGGTCGAGCGTGCTCTCGCCCGTGTCGTAGTTGATCTCGCCGACGGAGGTGTTGCCGTTGGCGTCACGGGCGTCCAGATAGTCGCCGTATGTGTTCGTGTTGGCGCGCTGGCCGTCCACGGACAGCGTAATCGACTGAGACAAAACCACCTTCGTCGTCGACTTCAGAATGTCGTTTTCGTAGGTGCGCGTGTACTCTTCGGCGGCGTCGTCGGTGAATGTCACGGTGATCTTGCCCTTGGTCAGGGAGCCGGGACCCATGTTGATCGACACCAGCTTCGCGGGGTTGCGACCGAGCGCACGGGTGTTGTTGAGATCCTCCAGCGACCAGGTCGCGTCGGGCGCGTTGCCGGGCGTCTTGCCCGAGAACGCCTGCACGCGGATATCGTTGATGTCCACATCGGCCTCGCCCACGTGGATCTTCGCGACGATCAGCGGCTCGGGATACTCCGAGATCACGGCGTCGCCGGCGCCGAGCGAATACGTGCGCGTCGGATCGGTGCTCGCGCGCGCCTCCGCCCAGTTCGACCAGCCGTCTTCGTCGAAGTCGGAATTGGCGTCGTAGACGTAGCGGTTCACGTAGGCGGCGTCGTACTGGTCTTCCCAGGCGTCTTCCATGAAGTCGTGGTCGGTGATGAGCGGATCGCCGAGGTTGCACCAGGCCTCGCCCACGTACCAGCCGAAGCACGCCGCGTTCTTGTTGGTGATCTGGACGAAGTAGTCGAGCACGCCGTCCGTGATCGAGCAGGGGTCGTCCGGATCGAACGCGTATTCGGGATAGGCGCGCGAAGCGAGGAATTCCGCCCAGTTCGAGAGACCGTCGCCGTCAGCGTCGGCCAGCTGGTCGGCGGGCGTCTTGAGGTGGTACTTCCACGCCTCGTAGTCCGTGATGCCCACCGCCGTCGCGTCGTCGCCGTAGTCGAACGTGCGCTCGTCCCACGGGTCGGTCGGCATGTCGCCGTCGGCGTATTCGTCGATCGGGGCGAGGTTGTCGCCGTCGCCGCACGCCGTGCTGCGCGCATCGGCGTAATTCCAGGGCGAGATCTTCGCATATTCGGCCGTCTTCGTCTCGTTGGTGCCGAACATCACGTAGAGTTCCCAGCCGTCGGCGATGCCGTCGAGGTCGGAATCGATCACGCCCGGCTTGAGCGTGTAGTCGGCCCAGCACGCGGTGACCGCGTTCGTGCCGCGGCGGTTCATTTCCGCTTCGCCACAGAAGTCGTAGCCCAACGCCTCGAGGTAGCGCGCGACGAGGTACTTGTCGAGCGCCGTGAACGCCTTCGTGTTCACCGTGCCGTTCGGCGTCGCCGTGCCGGACTCGAAGCCGAACCAGTCGTAGACCTGCGCGTGGACGAGCGCCACGGCCTGGTACGCCGCCGCGCGGACGCGGTTCGTGACGCCGGCGCCCTCGAGGAGGTTCGTCGCCAGGCCGAGGCCCAGCACGTCGCCGTACTTGTACGTCCCGTAGACGGCCGCGCCGTTCAGGTCATCGCCGACGCGCGGCAGTTCGACCGCGTCGAGAATCCACTGCGTCTCGGACGACTCGCCGTCCTTCTCGGTATAGACCGTGACGACGGGCAGCGACAGCTCGGCGTACGCCATCACATCGCCGGAGGCGACCGTGTCGGCGTCCTCCTTGAGCGGGCTCAGGCCAGCGAACTTCTTCTCCCAGCCGTCGGGCATGCCGTCGCCGTCCGAGTCCCAGACATTCGCGTCCGTGTTGGCCTTCTGCTCTTCGTCGTTGGTCAGGCCGTCGCCGTCCGAATCGCGGTCGTCCGTGCCGGCAGGATCGTCGCCGCCACCGCCGCCGCCGCCGCCGCTTTCGCTGGACGACGGAATCACGACGCCGCCCAGGCCCTCGTCGGCGTGCTCGAGGAAGTAGACCTTCACGGCGTCGGGTTCGCGCCAATCGGCGATCCAGTTGTTGTTGACGTCCATGTCCTCGAGATACACGACGACCTCGGGCTTCGCGTCGGAGACCGCTGCGGGAACCTTCACCGCCACGGGGACGTACAGATCGGCGTCGGCCGTGCCGACATTGTTGACATAGCCGAAGGACTCCCAGGCGTTGCGCACGCCGTTGCCGTTCGTGTCGACGAACGCCGCCACGTAATAGGACTCGCCCTGCTTGAGGCCCTTGAGCTCGACCCACGCGTCCAGCGCGGCGGCTTCGGCCAGCGCGACGGGCGCGCCTTCGAAGCCGGCGGACGTCCAGGCGCCCACGTACAGCTTCGCGCCGGCCGCGAATGCGCCGCCGTAGTACTTCGGCATCACCTTCACGGCATTGTATCCGCGCAGCGTCGCGTTCAGGTTGTTCGTGAAGACATGCGCATCCGACACGTAGGCGGCGTCGTTCGTGGGATAGAGCGCGCTCATCATGGCGACACGCCATTCGTAGACGCCGTCCGGCTCGAAGCCGGGCGTCACGCCCTGGTAGATCTCCGGCGAGAACGAGTAGCCGATGGACGTACGGGCGGGCGCGGGATTGGTAACCGCGTAGATCACATCGCCGTCCTTCTTCGACACGGTGAGCACGTATTTGTTGTACTGCTCGGAATCGACGTTCCAGGCGAACGTCGGACGCGAGGCGACGAGCGTCGAACCGTCGACCTGATTGCCTTCCACCAGACCCATCGCATAGGGCTGCTGGCGCGGATGCTGCGTCTTCGTCACGCCGGCTTCGGTCACGATCTTGGTCGGCAGCGGCATGCTGAACGCCTGGTACTGCCCCTTGGCGAGTTCCTTGCGGACGTCTTCGCCCGCGTTGACATTGACGAGCACGGCGTAATCGACCGTGTACACGTCGTTCGTCTTGTACGTGCTGAAGATCCATTCGTTGAGACTGCCGGATCCTTCGACGCCGTCGAAGGTGTAACCGGCGTTCATCAGGAAGTCGACATCGCAGACGTACTTGCGGCTGAGCGTGAAGTTGGCGGCCATCACGGGCGACACGCCGTTCGTGGAACCATTGATGCCGACGCGCATGATCTTGAGGTTGTAGGCCTCGCCCGCCGAAGGCGCGTCGTTCACGACAAAGCGCGGCAGCGGGCTTACGTCGTCGGACTTGAGCTCGACGTCGAAGTCGCAGCCGTCCCAGTTCACGACCACATCGCGGGCGATGCCCATCGGCGTGGAACCGGCCAGGAAGCTCAAGCCCGTGTAGGCGACGAATGTGCACTTGCCCTGTTTGAGGTAGCCGCTGTCCGGCGTCACCGTGCCGGCGTAGACGAGGCCGCGGTCGGCCGTGGCCGTGAGCGTGAAGGTCGCGTCCGGCGTCGCGAGGTCGACCGAGCTACGCGCGCTCGTGGAGAGCTTCCGGTAGGCGCACACGGTGATCTGGTTGGCGCCCAGCGTTTCGCCGTTGTACCACACGCGGATCTTCGCCGACGGGGACGGCGTCATGGCGAGCGTCGTGACGTTCGTGATCCACGTGCCGGTGTCGCCGTCGTAGCGGACCGTCGTGCTGGCGACGGGCGTGAGCGTCGGATTCGTCTTCGCGCGCGCTTCGCACCAGGCGTTCCAGCCGTCGCCGTCGTCGTCGAGGTATGCGGAGAACGTCTGGCGGTCGAGACCGACGAACGCCTTCCATTCGCGGCCGATGAAGTCATGGCCCGTGTAGCGGAAGCCCGCGTACGTGCCCATGCCGACCTCGTCCTTCGTCGCGCGGAAGTAGTCGAGCGTCGTCTTGTCGGACTTGTTGGAGACGATCGAGAGATCCGCGAGGTTCGCGTCGAACCTGGCGATCGAATACTCCTCGAGGTTCGAGAGGCCGTCGTTGTCGTCGTCGAGCTGGTCGTTGCCGCCCGCGAGGTTGTAGCGGAGCACGTCGTCGTCGCGGATCTTCTGGTAGTTCACCGTGTCGATCAGCGCGTACGTGTAATCCGTGTTCGGGTCGGTCGGGTTGTGGCCGTAGTTGTATTCGTCCACGAGCGAGACGGTGTCGCCGTCATCGTCGAGCGCGCGGTCGTTCTTCTTCGCGTCGCTGCCCACATAGAGTTCCCAGCCGTCCGGCACGCCGTCGTAGTCGGCGTCCGTGAAGCCGGGCTTCAGGCAGAAGAGGTCCCACAGCGCGGCGCCATGGACCTGTTCGGGCGTCCACGTGGCCTTGTCGGAGACGTTCGTGACGACGTTCGTGATCGTGCCGACCACGTTCGTGAACACGTTCGTCACCATGCCGGCGTAGTTCGTGCAGAGCAGGCCGAACGAATCGTAGTAGTCGAGGATGTAGTACTTGTCCATCGCGGTGAACGCCTTGGTGTTCACCCACTTGGACGAATCCACCGCCGCGTTCGCCGTGTTCGGATTGAAGCCGAGCACATCGTACACGCCCTTGTGGACGAGCAGCACCGCCACGTCTTCGTGCACGGCTTCGACGACGTTGGTGCCGAAGAATTCGTCGACTTCCCTGCCCATCGCCAGCTGGTCGCCGTACATGAACGTCTCGTGCGCCGTGGCCGCGAGGTCGGCCGGCAGCGTTTCGCCGCCGCGGATCTTCGCGCCCGCCTTCGCGAGCATGTACAGCTTGTCGCTGCCCGCGACCGTAAAGGTCGTGAGGTTCGTCTCACAGTAGGCCATCACGTCCAGCACCTTGCCGGCCGCGTTCTTAGCCACGAGGTCCGTGTCGCGGTTGCTCAGCGGATCCATGCCGCCGGCCTTCGCCCAATATTCCCAACCGTCCCACATGGCGTCGCCGTCGGAGTCGTTGTTGGACGGATCGGTGCCGATTTCGTCTTCCTGCGTCTTGTTGAGACCATCCACGTCTTCGGTGATCGTGTCGCCGCCACCGCCGCCGCCACCGCCGCCGCCTTCGCCGGCTTCGCTGTCGTAGCCGCTGCCCGCACCCGTGCCGCCGACGGCTTCGAACGATTCCGTGATGTCCGCGTAGCCGTTCTGGTTCGCGTCCGTGTCCTGGAGGTACACGTCGATTTCCGGCGCGAACTTGCGGTCGGAATCGTAGCTCACCGCGCGCGGCATGAACGCCGCGGTGTCGGCGGAGCCAAGCGACGTGAGGTAGCCCCAGGTCGTGTAGGCCGCGGGACGCTTCGGCGCCGTGAGGTCCTTGTCGTACCACGCCGCCACGTAGTACGGCACGTTGGGCTGCACCTTGAGCGCGACGTTGTCCACCGCGCCGGAGACGACTGTGACCGGCTCGCGGAAGTCGGCCGTCGCATACGCCGCCACGCGCACGCGCTTGGGATCGAGCGTTTCCGTCGCGGCCGGGTACTTCACGTCCACGACGATGCGGCCCGTCGGATCGGCGGCGGCCGCGTTCACCTTGTAGCGGCCTTCCGTGCTCCAGTACGCGGCGTCGGTCGGCAGCGTGGCGAACTTGTCGTTGCCGAGCGCGACCTTGAAGCACACTTCCGTGCCGGCCGCGTATGTGAGGTTCGTCACGTCGACCGTGTAAATGCCGCCCACGGGTCCGATCAGCTTGGCCGCGTCGTTCGTGACGGCGGTCGCCCAGTTGTCCGTGGAGAACGCGAGCCAGTACTTGGTGTAGCCCACTTCGTAGGACTCGATCGCCGGCGCGCTGCTCGGCTTGGCGCTCGGCACGGAGAAGGAGATCCGCGGCTTGTCGTCCGCCTTGACGAGCGCGGAGACGACCGGCGTCGCGACGGCGCGCGACTGCGAGAAGTACACCGTGAACGCTTCGCCCACCGCGTTGTCGGTGCCGTAGCCGTCGCCCAGCGCGATGGTGTAGGTGATGGAGTTGAGCTTGCCCTCGACGTTGTCGATGCCCATCTTCTTCGCGTCCTCGACGAGGTTGCCCTGCTCGAGACCCGTGCCGAAGTCCGTTTCGCGCAGATTCGTGCGCGAGCTGCCCGTGAAGTTCTTCGTGGCGACCGTGCGGCGCGTGATTTCGTTCGTGACCGTGCCGTTCACGTACTGCGTGAGGCCGTTGAGCGCCGTGCGGATGACGCGCACGCGCGTCGGCTTGCCGTTGTCGTCGAGCACCGAATTGTTCGGGAACATCGCGCTCGCGGTGCCCACGGTGATCTCCACGTCCACGGCGCTCCAGCCGACGTACGCGTTGGCCTGGCCGATGAGACCGTTGATGGTCACCACGAACTTGGCGTCGCCCTGGAGCAGGCGGCCCAAGGCGGCATCCGTGCTTTCGTAGAGCGCAAGCGCCACATAGCCGTTCTCGCGCAGGCAGTCGCGCTGGTCGGCCGTGTGGATGATGTCCTGGTTGTACAGCGTGAAGTTCGGCTTCTGGAAGTTCCGCTGGTAGACCTCCAAGTTGAACTGGGCCTCTTCCATCGTGTGGAGCTTGAGTTTGATCGACGGACGGGGCGTCGTGAGCGCGGTGCCGTTGCCGTAGCGGGCCTGGCTCCAGAGATCCCAGCCGATGTTTCCGGGATCGGTCGTGCCGGCCGCCGTCAGGCCGGAGAGCGGCACGCCGGCCAGGGTGTTCGGGTGCGTGATCGCCGCGCTCTGGCGGAGCTCGGATTCGAGGAACTCGCCGCCGTTGAAGAGCGCGCCCATGTATTCGCCCGGCACGCCGTTGGTGCGGAAGTAGTCGGGCGTCACGTCGTCCGTTTCGGCCTTGGCGACGTCAAGCGCCACGGCGTGCGCGCCGCGGCCGGCGAGCATTTCCTCGAAGTTCGAGAGCTGGTCGAAGTCGTCGTCCTTCGCGAGATCGTTCACGTCGATGCCGTACCGGCGCGCCTCGACGTCCGTGAAGAGGCCCGTCTTCGCCTGCGTGGCGGCGTCGAGCTGGTCGTAGAACCAGTGGTCGTTCCACGGGTCGGATGTGTTGTCGCCGTTGTCGTACGCGGCGACCGCGACATTGGTGACCACCGTGTAGTCAAGCGGGAACGTCTCCGAAACGCGCACGCCGTTCGTGCACGCGAGACCCACGTAGAGCTCCCAGCCGTCGGGAAGTCCGTTTGCGTCGCTGTCCAGCACGCCGGGCGTGAGCACGACGTTCGTGATGCCGAACATCGGCAGGTAGACGGTCGTGGCGAGGTACTTGTCGAGCGCGGTGAACGCCTTCGTGTGGCCGTTCGTGCCGGGCACCGCCGTGTCGGCTTCGAAACCGTACCAGTCGTAGACCGATGCGTGGACGATTTCCACGGCGCCAACCGTCGAGGACTTCTTGCCGCCGACCGTCGGCACGGCGTTCGTGCCGACCGTGAGCTGGCCGTTGAGCAGATAGGTCGTGAAGAGATCGTCCGTGCCGGGCTTGACGGCGTAGACCGCCTCGGCCGTGCCGTTGGTCCATGTCACGAGCGTGGCGGTGGTCTGCGCCCACGCCATGTTGTCGTTCGCGAGCGCGTAGTCCGCGTCGGCCACGAGCGGGTTGCAGCCGTTCTTGATTTCCCAACCGTCGGGCATGCCGTCGCCGTCCGTGTCGGCGTTGTCCGGATCGGTGCCGTAACGGACTTCGAGGTTGTACGGGAGACCGTCGCCGTCCACGTCGGACGTGTCGTCGGACGCGAGACCCGCGTCGTCTTCGTCCGCCCAGGCCTCGAGGCAGTCGGGCATGTCGTCGTTGTCGACGTCCATGTCCTCGAGGATCACGAGCGCGTCGGCCGTGAGGTTCTTCTCGACGGCGACGGCGCGCGGCGTGTAGATGTCGGTGCGGTCGGCGTCGAGGACGTAGTTGGCGTAGCCCCAGGATTCCCAGGCGGCCTTCTTGAGGTCGTTCGTCGTGTCGAGGAACGCGCGCACGTAGTAGCTGCCCGGCTGGAGACCGCGCAGCGTCGCGTTCACCGTCGTGACATCGTCGTAGACGCCCTTGACGCCCGTGGCGGATGTGATCACGGCCTGACCCGCGGGCATGCCGCTGAAGTCGGGCGTCGTGAACGCCTGGACCACGATCGGCGCGGCTTCGGAGACGAGGCCTTCGCCGTAGTAGCGCACCGCCACCGCGAGCGCGCCCTTGCCGGTGCCGTCGATCTTCGTGGACTTGAGCGCGGATGTGAACGTCGCCCAGTCGCTCCACGGCTGATCGTCGACGACCGTCTTTTCGGCGTTGACGAACTTGGCGTTCAGCATCGCCACGCGCCACTTGTAGACGCCGGCCGCGAAGAGGCGGTTGGTCATGTCGGTCGCCGCCGCGCCGAAGTAGATCGCCGGCGCGTACGCATAGGCGCCGGAGGCGTCGCGCGCGGGCACGGCATTGGTGGCGCAGAAGAGCGTGGTGCCGTCTTCCGCGGCGAGTTCGAACACGAATGCCGTGTAGGCGTCGGCTTCGTTCGTCCAGGTGAAGGTCGGACGCGTCTCGTACACGAGCGTGTCGGCCTCATGCGCCACCGGGCTCTTGGCCTGGGACGCGGTGCGGATGCGCGCGTAGCTGTTCGTGAACGTGAAGCGCGGCGTGCCGTCGTAGTTGGCGAACACCTGGTATTCGACGGTGCGAACATCCTTGAGCGCCACGCCGACCTTCGCGGCAATGACCGTGTCGGCGAGGTCTTTGGCGAGCGCGTCGCCCTCGATGTCGTTGTGGCCCGTCGCGAGGAGGTCGGCTTCCGTGACGGCGGCGAAGCTGCCGTCCGCCGCGGGACGCGCGAACACGGTGCGCGCGGGAAGCGCCACGCCGTTCACGGCGGTGCGCATCACCGTGACGCGCGTGCAGCCGTTGGAGCCGCCGATCGCGCAGCGCGTCAGCGCCGGCGCCGCATCGCGCAGTTCGATCGCGATCGGCTCGGTCGTGGAATAGCCGACTTCGGCCGTCGTCGCGCCGAAGGGTTCGTCTTCTGACCACACGCCGTCGTCGTTCAGGTCGAGGAACGCCCAGAACACGTTCTTGCCTTCGCGGAGATTGCCGGAAAGCGGATTCTGCACAGTCGCGTTGAGCACGCCCTTTTCGAGCACGCCGGCGTTGAACATCGCGTCCGGCACGAGCGTCGACTGCGTGGACGCGCACACGACGACGGACGCGAGCGCGGACTTGATGTCCGCCGAGCCGTTGTAGGTGAAGGTGAAGTTCGCCTTCGGCAACGGCTTTCCGCCGTACGCCAAGAGGGGATCAACCTTGAGCAGCGTCGAACGAACATACACCGACGCATGATCCTGACTCGTTGTCCAATTGACGCCATCGGGCGAATATTCCACAAGAACGCTGGTCGCCGTGTTTGTGGCGATGAAAACTTGTTGTTCTTGAGAACCGATCGTGAACACCACCGTCGTCATGTTCGAAATGGTGCCCACCTGCACCCAGGTGTTCGGATCGAACTGGGCACGGACTTCGGCCCAGTTGCACCAGCCGTTGGCGTCCTTGTCTTCATACGGGTCGAACTTCGCCGCGTCGGCGAGATCGGCGTTGGCGTATTCCCACGCCTGCTCCATGAAGTCGTGATCCGTGTACTTGAAGCCGAGGTAATGCTTCGGCGTCTTCGTGCTCTTGAGGAAGTAGTCGGGCACGAGCACATCTTCCTTGGAGAATGTCTTCTCGGCGTCGACCGTGACATCGCCGATTTCCTTGTTCACCACGTATTCGGTCCAGTTGAGGAGGCCGTCGTTGTCGGCGTCGCCGTAACGCGCGTCGCCCTTCAGATGGAAGGCGTACTCGTCGGCGTCCTTGACGCCGTCGCCGTTGGTATCGGCGCTCCACGGGTCCGTCGGGACATTGCCCGAATCATATTCCTGCAGCCAGGTGAGGCCGCCCGCGGGCGTCGTCGCGCTGCGGGCATCGCCGCTGGCCGGACCGCGCTTCGCGGTGTCGGCCGTGAAGGTCGCGAGGTCGTCGCCGAACATCACGTACAGTTCCCAGCCGTCGGGCAGGCCGTCGTGGTCCGCGTCGGCGATGCCGGGCTTGAGCGTCCAGTTGTCCCAGGTGCCGACCGTCTGAACTTCGTTCGTGAAGCCGAGCGCGGCGAAGTAGCGCAGCACGAGGTACTTGTCGAGCGCCGTGAATGTCTTCGTGTTCACGCGGTAAAGGTCTTCAACCGTCGGATTGGCCGTGTTCGGGTTGAAGCCGAAGCGCTTGTAGACCTGCGCGTGGACGAGCGCGATCTGATGCGATTCGACGGAGTGAATCTTCCAGCCCGCGGGCACCGTCACCGGCGCGCCCACGCCCATCGGCGCGTCGTCGCCGACGCCGCAGACCCATGTGCGGGAAAGTTCGAACTTGGAGGCGAGCTCGCCGTTGCGGAGCGTCAGCCCGCGCGTGTCGGTGCAGACGTAGACGTTGGTGGCGGACGCTTCGTCGGCGCCGTCCCAGATCGTGACGAGCGGATACGTGACGAGCGCGTAGGCCATCACGTCCTTGGCGACGGCGTTCGTCGCGTCGGGCGTCAGGGGACGCGTGCCGCGGTAGACTTCCCAACCGTCGGGCAGGCCGTCGGAATCGGTGTCCCAGATGCTGGGCTCGGTGCCGGCCTTGACTTCGTCGGCGTAGGTGAGGCCGTCTTCGTCGGCGTCGGTCGTTTCGTCGATGGACGGTCCGGAGCCCTCTTCCGCGGCCTGGCCCGTGACATTCTCGTGGCCGTATTCGACCATCCACGCCTTGATGGCGTCGACTTCGCTCCAGTCGGCGATCCAGTTGTTGTTGCAGTCGGCGTCTTCGATCCACACCGTCACGGACGGATGCTTGTCTTCAGCCGCGGCGGGCACCTTGGCGGTCACCGGCGTGTAGAGATCGGCGTCCTTGGTTCCGACCTTGTTGAGGTAGCCCCAGGACTCGTAGATTTCGCGCGTCTGCGAGCCGTTCACATCGATGAACGCGGAGATGTAGTATTCCTCGCCTTCCTTGAGGCCCTTGAGTTCCACGGCCATGCCCTTCGCCGCCTTGGCGATGGCGACGGGCGCGCCTTCGAACGACGCCGTCTTCCACGCGGCCACGTAGTAGTCGCCGGAAGCGTAGCCGTAGTAGAGCGGCGTCACCGTGATGGAACCGACCCCGCGGAGCTCGGCGCCGAGATCCGTCTTGAAGGGCGTCCACGCGAGCTCGGCGTTGTCCTTCGTCCAGAACTCGGGATACTTGCTCGACGCCATCGACACGGCCCACACGTAGTTGGAGTCCGTCTTGAAGCCGGGCGTCTGGCCGAGGTAGAGCTCGGGCGAGAACGCATAGCCCTCGACCGTCTTCGCCGGGGCGATGTTGGTGCACGCCCAGATCACGTTCGTGGCCGCGTCGGCGACGTAGAGCGCGAAGGCCGTGTAGCGGTCGGACGCGATGTTCCACTTGAAGGTCGGACGCTGCTCGACGAGCGTCGCGCCGTCGACCTTGTTGTTCGAGGCGAGCCCCATCGCGGCCGGCGCGAGACGCTTGCCTTCGAAGTTGAAGGTGAAGTAGGACGGCGGATTGACGACGTCTTCAAGCGCCGTGTTGAGGTTGGCGTTGCCGACGATCACCGCGTAGGTGGCGGACTGGATCTTGTCGGCCGCGATGCCATTGGCGACGGCGTCCTTGACGAGATCCTCGCCGTCGAACGTGGCGTTCTTGCGGCTGATGAAGTCGATGTCGCTCACGTAGGTGCGCGGCAGCGTCCAGTCGCGGACGCCCGTGACGAGGTTCGAAACCGTCTGGCCGTCCGTGGACGTGATCGCCACGCGGACGATGCGGACGCGCTCGGAGGCGTCCGCCTTGCCGCTGACGGTGAAGCGCGGAATCGGCGAATTGGCCGTATCCTTGAGCTCCACGTCGAAGTCGGCGGCATCCCAGCCCACGACCACGTCGCGGACGATGCCCAGCTCGGTGCTCGTGGCGTAGCTCGTGCCGGCGAACGCCACGAACGACACCTTGCCTTCGCGGAGGTAGCCGCTGTCGAGCGTGAGCGTGCCGTCGAACACGCAGCCCGTGGTGCGGCCCGCCGTGGCCGTGAAGACGGCGTCGGGATTGTTCAGGTCGGTGGAGGCGCTGAGGTTGCGGAACGCCTTGAGCGTGATGACGACGTCGCTCAACTCCGTGCCGTGGAACCAGATGCGCGCCGAGACGGTCGGCGTCGGATAATCGGCCTTGAGGCGCTGGACGTAGTTCGAGAGCGTGTCGTCCCAAACCGTCACATACTGCGGCACCGTGCCGGGATTGGTGCCGGCGCGGACTTCGCTCCAGGTGTTCCAGCCGTCGCCCTCGGGATCGAAGAGCGCCGAGTAGACCATGCGCTCGAGACCCCACGTGGTCTTCGCATCGCGCTCGATGAAGTCGTGGCCCGTGTAGCGGAAGCCCGCGTACACATCGTTGCCCGCTTCGTCCTTCGTCGCGCGGAAGTAGTCAAGCAACGTGCCGTTGCTCTTGGCCTTCGCGACGTCAAAGTCGGCGAGGTTCGCGTCCGTCGTGGCGATCAGGTACTCTTCGTAGTTCGAGAGGCCGTCGTTGTCGTCGTCGTTCGCGTCGTTGCCGCCGGCGAGGTTGTACGTGCGCGCGGCGGAGTCGGTGAACGCGTCGGAATACGTGTGGGCGCTCCACGGATCCGTGGGCTCCTTGCCGTAGTTGTATTCGTCCACCAAGGCGAGCGTGTCGCCGCCGAACGCCATGTTGCGGTCGGTGAGCTTCCACGGCGAAACCTTCATGTCGGCCAGCGTCGCGCCAACGACGTTCTCGGCGACGTCGGCGAACATCACATAGAGTTCCCAGCCGTCCGGAATGCCGTCAAAGTCGTAGTCGGCGATGCCGGGCTTGAGCGTGTAGTCGGCCCAGCAGGCCGTCGCGACGTTCGTGCCCTGGCGGTTCATGTTGGTGACGCCGCCTTCCACGAAACCGTACGCCTCGAGGTAACTCGCGACGAGGTACTTGTCAAGTGCCGTGAATTCCTTCGTGTACAGCGCCTTGTTGCCGGCGTTCGTGGTGGTGACGCCCACCACCGGGTTCGCCACGTACGGGCTGTAGCCGAAGAGGTCGTAGACGCCCGAGTGGACCACCGTCATCAGCGCGTTGGACGCGATCTGGACATTGCCCACCAGCGTCGCGGCGTCGATCTTCTTGCCCACGGCGAGTTCGTTGCCGTACCAGAAGGTGTTGTAGACGGGCAGGTCCGCCGAGATCGGCTCGCCGCCGCGCACGGCCGCGTTCGCGTCAAGCACCACGTAGGTCGTCGCGTCGCCCGCCACCGTGAACACGGGCAGCCGGACGCGCGCATACGCCATCACGTCGCCTTCCGCCGCGTAGTCCGCGTCCGGCGTCACCGCGTCGCGGCCGGCGAACTTGTATTCCCAGCCGTCGGGCATGCCGTCGGCGTCCGTGTCCCAGAGGAGCGGCTCCGTGCCGGCTTCCGTTTCGTCGGCATAGGTGAGGCCGTCGTAGTCGTTGTCCGCCAGCTGGTCGACCGATTCGCCGCCCGCCTCTTCACCGGACTGGCCGGCGACCGTTTCGTCGGCGTGGTCCTTGAGCCAGACCTTGATGGCGTCGATCTCGTCCCAGTCGGGCGTCCAGTTGTTGTTGCAGTCGACGTCTTCGATCCAGATCGTCGCCTTCGCGTCCGCGTCGGACGCCGTGAGCGGCACCTTCACGGCGACGGGCACGTAGAGGTTGGCGTTCGTCGTGCCCACGTAGTTGTTGTAGCCCCAGGACTCGTACACCTTGCGCTGCAGGTCGGCTTCCGTGTCGACGAACGCGCTGAGGTAGTAGCTCTCGCCCTGGACGAGGCCCTTGAGTTCCGTGGCGACGTCCTTCGTCGCGACGGCCATGGCGATCGGCGCGCCCGCGAACGCGGCGTTGTCCCACGCGCAAACATAGAGCGTGCCGCCGGCGCCGCCGTAGTACTTCGGCGTCACGCTGATGGAGCCGACGCCGCGGTTCTTGGCGTTGAGATCGACCTTGAATTCGTTCCAGGCAAGAGCGCCGTCCGTGGGCAGGAGCGCCTCGGGATACTTGGCGTTCATCATGGAGACGGCCCACTTGTAGGTCGCGCCGGTGACGAAGCCGGGCGTGAGGCCCACGTACATCTCGGGCGAGAACACATAGCCCTCGGCCGTCTTGGCGGGCGCGCGGTTCGTGCAGGCGAAGATCACCTTGTCGGACGCATCCTTCACGTAGAGCGCATACGCCGTGTAGAACGACGAATCGATGTTCCACTTGAAGTTGGGACGCTGCTCGACGAGCGTCGCGCCGTCGACCTTGTTGTGGTCCGCCAGGCCCATCGCGTACGGCTGGATGCGGGCGCCGGCGAAGTAGCGCGTGAACGTCTGGAGATCCGTCTCGAGCGCGGCGCGCTGCGAGAGGTTGCCCACGATGACCTTGTACGTCGCGTTCTCGACGTTGGCCGGATCGATGCCCAGCGCCTGCGCGTCCTGCGCGAGGTACTCGCCGTCGAACGTGGCGTTCTTGCGCGTGAGGAAGTCCACGTCGCAGAAGTAGTCGCGGTTGGCGATCGTCCAGTCGCGGACGACGCGCGTCGTGCCGTTTGAGTTGCCGTTGATCGCGACGCGGACGATGCGGATGCGCGAAGACGTGAGGTCGGTCACGTCGGAGCAGGCCATGCGCGGAATCGGCGTCTGCTTCTCGTCCTTGAGCTCGACGTCGAACGAGACGCCGTCCCAGCCGACGACGACGTCGGTGACGACGGCGCTCTTGCCGCTCGTCGCGTAGGAGAGGCCGTCGTGCACGAAGAACGACATCTTGCCTTCCTGGAGGAAGCCGTCCGTGAGCGTGAGGTCGCCCGAGAAGACGAGTCCGGTCTTCTCGGTGAGGGTCGCCGTGAACGTGGCCTGCGGCGAGAGGAGATCCGTGGCGGGCGTCAGGTTCTTGAACGCCTTGACCGAAACCTCCAGCGCGCCCACATCGGCGCCGTGGTACCACACGCGCACGTGCACCGGCGGCGTCGGATGCGTCGCGATGGCGGCGACCTGCTGGACCCAGTTGGAGGTCGTGTCGTCCCAGACCGTCTGGAGCTTCTGGATCGTCTCCTTCGACGGATTCGTGCCCGCGCGGACTTCGCTCCAGGTGCTCCAGCCGTCGCCCTCGCAGTCGAGGATGGCGGAGTAGGTCTGGCGCTCGAGACCGTATTCGTTCTTTTCGGCGAGCGAGATGAAGTCGTGGCCCGTGTAGCGGAAGCCGGCGTACTGGCCGAGGCCCGTCGTGCGGAAGTAGTCGATCACGGCGCCGTCGGAGGCCATCTTCGCGACGTCGAAATCGGCGAGCGCGGCGTCTTCGGACGCGGCCTGGAATTCTTCGAGGTTCGTGAGGCCGTCGTTGTCCTCGTCAAGCTGGTCGTTGCCGGCCTTGAGGTTGTACGTCACGGCGTCCGCGTCCGTGAAGCGCGTCGAGTAGGTGTGCGCGTCCCACGGGTTGGACGGCATCGTGCCGTAATCGTATTCGTCGATCGCCATGAGGCCGTCGCCGTCGGCGTCGCCCGTACGCGCGTCGGCGCGCACCCACGGGCTGAACGCCGCCGTGGATTCGTTCCAATCCGCCTGGTCGCCGAACATCACGTAGAGTTCCCAGCCGTCCGGCAGACCGTCCTCGTCGAAGTCGGTCGAGCCGGCCTTGAGGCACGTCCAGGCCTGGCCCCAGAGGTTGCTCACGTTCATCGCGACTTCGCCCACGCCCATGCCGAGCGATTCGAAGTAGCGCACCGTGAGATACTTGTCCAGCGCCGTGAAGGGCTTCGTGTGCACCGCGTTCGTGAGCGTCGAGCAGCACAGCGGCTCGAAGCCGAAGCGCTCGAACACCTGCGCGTGGATGAGCGCGACGTTGATCTTCTCCGTGTTCGCGACCAGCACGTCGCCGGCGGAAACGGCGATATCCGCTTCCACGGCCGTGACCATGTTGGACACGAACATCTCCTCTTCGGCCGTGACGGCGAAGTTCGTCTTCGCGCCGAGCGTGAAGGGTTCGACGCCGGAGTACGTCCACAGCGTCATGTTGTTGACCTTGTCGCCCGCCACGAGTTCGCCCGCGCTCGGATCGAGCAGGTAGTCGCCCTCGGCCACGAGGACGTCGTTCGTGATCGTCTGGACGTGGACGCGCGTGCGCTTCATCACGTTCGTGATCGTCTCGAGGCCGCCCAGGCCCTTCACCGCGCCGTAGTCGAACGCGCGGTTGATCGTGCGGCCGTTGAAGTCGTCGCCGTTGCGCGGCGCCTTCGCGTCGTCGCCGACGTACAGGTATTGCGAACCGGCGGAGCCGTCGGCCGTGTACTTCACGGTGATCAAGAGGCCGGGCACCTCGGCGTAGGCCATCACGTCGTTCGTGACGCACTCGTCGGCGTCGAGGAAGTTCGGGTCGAGGTAGGGCACGCCGAACTTGACTTCGTAGCCGTCGGGCATGCCGTCGCCGTCCGAGTCCCACTTGTAGGCGTCCGTCGACGCGTCGGATTCCTGCGTCGTGTTGAGGCCGTCCTTGTCGAGGTCGGTGCCGACGCTGCCGCCGCCGCCCGAGCCGCCGCCGCCGCCCGAGCCGCCGCCGCCTTCGCCCGACTCGCCGCCCTCGGCGGCGATGTAGTTGCTCATGTCCTCGGAGCAGTCCGGGAAGCCGTTCTGGTTCACGTCCGTGTCTTCCACGAACACGATCGCCGCGGGCGTCTTGTCCTTCGTGGAGACGACCGTGAGCGAAACGGGCGTGTAGAGGTCGGTGTAGTCCGTGCCCACGCGGTTCGCGTAGCCCCACGATTCGTAGACCTCGCGCACGCCGTTCGTGTTCTGGTCCACGAACGCGCGCACGTAGTAGTCGCCCGGCTTGAGGCCTTCGAAGGACACGTTCGGAACGGGCGTCATGAAGACGTCTTCCGCGCGCTTGACGGCGAGCGTCTCCACGAGATCCGCGCCCGCGAGGCGCTTGCGCGCCACGGGCGTGCCGCGGAAGTCCGCGTTCGCGAACACTTCCACGACCACGTCGTGGAGCGTCGCCGCCGCGGGACCGTAGTAGCGCACTTCCGCCGCAAGCTTGCCGTAGCCCGTGTTCGCGTTCGACACGTCGACGGCCGTCACGAAGCCCTGCCAGTCGCTCCACACGCGATCGGATGTGGAGTAGACCGTTTCGCCGCTGAACTTCGCGTTGTACTGCGCCACGCGCCAGAAGTAGCTGCGGTTGTCCTTGAAGAAGACGCCGGACGGCATGCCGTTGGTGGCGGTGAATTCGCTGCCGACCCAGATCGGCGCCACGTACTCGTAGCCCAGGACGCCCTTGGGCGGCATGATCTGCAGGCCCGAGTCCCACACCACCGTGCCGCCGGCCGTTTCGGCCAGCTGCAGACGGAACGCGGTGTAGTTCTCGGAGCCGGTCCAGCGGAAGGTCGGCTGCGCCGTCAGGAGCTGGTAGTAGCTGTTCGTCGTGGGCGACACGGGCGCCGGCGCGATGCGCGCGGTGTCGTAGTGGTTGGAGAACACGAGCACCGTGTTGTTCCATTCGTCGGCGGCCACGGAACCGTCGCCCAGCACCACGCGGTATTCGGACGAGACGATGTCCTCGGGCTTGATGCCGAGCGCGTCGGCGTCGCCCACGAGGTACGTCCAGTCGAGGTCGTAGACGCTGCCCTTGAGGATGTCGCCCTCCATCAGATAGTTGCGGGCGACGAGGTTCATCTTCCCGTTCGAACCGAAGAGCGTGCGGTTCTTCGCCGACGTGCCGTTGATCGACGTGCGCACGATGCGGACGCGCTGGGCCGTCTGGTCGGCCGCCCAGGTGACGGACTGCGTCACGACGTTGCCGCTGTCGTCCGTGATGATCGTAGACGACGAGACGTTGCCCCAGTCGCGGTCGCCCTTGAGCGAGTACTCGTCGAGGCGCAGGCGCGGCATAACCGGCGACGTGTCGGTGAGCGACACGACGAGCTCGGGAACCTTGTCCCAGCCCATGTCGACGCCGCGGCGGATGCCGAACGGTTCGCCGGGCGTGAACTTGCCGTCGCCGTCGGCGTCGGCGAACACGACGAACGTGTTCTTGCCTTCGCGCACGTGGCCCTTCGACGTCGACGAGGCGGCCGCGGCCTCCGTGAGGTAGAAGGTCACCGGGAAGCTCTGCTCGGGAATGGCGCTCGAGTAGACGATCTGGACGTACGAATTCGCGGGCGTCGCGTAGATGCTGTTCGCGAGCACGTCTTCGTTGATGCCCGGGAAGTCGATGGTGACTTCGCCGCTCGCGTAGTCGATCTGGCCCACGACGTTGCCGTCGTTGGTGTTGCCGTTCACGGCGATCAGCTGGCCGCGCGTCTGGTCGGAGGCGTCGGCCGCGTCCTTCGCAGCGGTGACCCAGTCGCTGCTGCCGGTGAGCGCGTCGTAGTACTGCACCTGAACCGAGTTCGGCATGATCGATCCGGGCGCGAGGTAGAACTTCATCGCGCGGTTCTGCCAGCGGCCCACATAGCGCGTCGAGTCGGACTGCGTGCCGCCCGAGGAGAGCTGCGTCGACCACGTGGCGTCCGGAATCGAGTTCATCGCGGAATCGGAGAACGCCTGGACCACGATCGCCGCGCCGCGCGCCTTGTCGCTCGTACAGTTGACCGTCACCTTCACCATCGGCACCGGATACTCCGCGAGCGTCAGGCCGTTCAGGCCGGGCGTCGCCGTGCTCGTCGGATCCGTGCCCGCGCGCGCTTCGGCGTAGTTGCTCCAGCCGTCGTTGTCGCGGTCGCCGTTGGCGTCGTAGATCCAGCGGCTCAGGAGGTTCACGTCGAACTGGTCTTCCCACCAGTCCTCCATCATGTCGTGGTCGGTGACGACTTCGCCGGCGTACAGGCCGCGGAAGCGCTGGTCCGTCACCCAGTCGCCGAACTTGAGGAAGTAGTCGAGCACGTTGCCGTGGGTGTAGGCCTTGGCGACGTTGAAGTCGCCGTTGGCGTACACTTCGGTCGCGAGGTACTCGGCCCAATTGGAGAGGCCGTCGTTGTCGTCGTCGGCGAGCTGGTCGGCCGGCGTCTTCACGTTGTACTTCCACGCGATGCGGTCGTCGTACTCGTCGTTGCAGGTGTGGGCGTCCCACGGATCCGTCGGCGAATTGCCAAGATCCCATTCGTTGACGAGCGGCAGCGCTTCGCCGTCGCGGTCGCTCACGCGGTCCGCGAAGCTCCACGGCGAGATGGCGACGCCGTTCGTGAAGTTGAGGTTCGAGAGCTCGTTCGTGCCGAACATCACGTAAAGTTCCCACCCGTCCGGCACGCCGTCGGCGTCGCAGTCGGGATCGTAGGGCTTGAGCGTGTACTTGCTCCACGCGTTCTTCAGGTTCATCTGCTCTTCGGAGCAGATGCCAAACGCCTCGAGGTAGCGGCTCACGAGGTACTTGTCGAGCGCGAGGAACGCCTTGGTGTTGACGCGCTCGGACGCGGGCAGCGCGCCGTTCGCCGTGTTGGGATTGAACCCGAACTCCTGGTAGACCTGCGCGTGGACGAGCACGACCTTGCCGGACTCGATCTTCACGACGCGGTTCTGGAACGCGCCGTCCGGCGGCAACGTGATTTCCTGGCCGCGGCCGAGGTATTCGTTGATAACGCTCTCGAGCACCTCTTCCTGCGTGGTGGCGCCCGTGGTGGGATCGACCTTGTCCACCGTGCTCGACACCGTGCCCGGCACCTGGTACTTGTAGGTCGTGTACACTTCGAGGCCGGCGGCGGTCTCGCCCACGAGCGGCAGCGTCTGGCCCTTCTTGAGGATGTAGGAGACGGCCTTGTCGTTCGCGGGATCGGTGCTCTTCACCGTGAGGATCGTCGCGTCGACGTATGCGAACGCCATCACATCGCCCGTAGCGACTTCGTCGGCGTCGTAGTAGTTGGCGTCGAGGTCGGCGAAGATCGCTTCCCAGCCGTCGGGCATGCCGTCGCCGTCGGTGTCCCACTTGGCGGACTGCGTGCCGTAGTTGGACTCGTCGTCGTCCGAAATGCCGTCCTTGTCGCCGTCCGTCGAGGACGCGGTTTCCTCTTCGGATTCCTCCGTCGTCACGACGCTCGGGTCGATGCAGTCGGGAATCTCGTTCTTGTTGACGTCGCAGTCTTCGATGAAGATCGCGGCCGTCGGCGGCATGCGCGTCGCCGCCGGCGTGTCCTCCACCACCGTGACGGCCTTCGGGTTGTAGATCGCGAGCTTGCCGCTGCCGATCTCGTTCGCGTAGCCCCAGGACTCCCAGTTGTCGCGCTTGCCGTTGTTGTTCGCGTCGACGTACGCGCGCAGGAACACCTCGCCGGGCGCAATGCCGGAGAGAAGCGCGTTCGTCGAAGCGATGTCGTCCGTGCGGCGCAGGTCGGCCGTGGAGCTCAAACGCGTGGAGGACACGGGATTGCCCGTGAAGTCGGCGTTGTTGAACGCCTCCACGACGATCGTGCCGGCGACGAGGTTCGTCGCGGGACCGTAGTAGCGCACCGCCGCCGCGCAGCTGCCGTAACCCGTCTGCGTGAGCGGATAGCGGTTGGAGTTGTGCACGTCCATCTGGAACTTCGCCTTGGACCAGTCGCTCCAGGCGTCGTCCGCAAGCGAATTGTACTTCGCGTTGAAGAGCGCGACGCGCCACTGGTAGGTCGCGCCGTTCGCGAAGATCGGCGAACCGTTCGTCGTGGCGGGCGCGTCGGCGTACAACGCCGGCGTGAACGCGTGCACATAGACGCCCGCCGACGTGGCCGTGCGGCCGGGCAGGCGCGTGATGCCGGAGTCGTACACGATCTGGCTCGTCGCCGCGTCGCGCACCTGCAGCTGGAACGCGGTCATCGTCGTGCCGGGCACGGAGAACGCGAAGGTCGGCTGCGCGGCGTATACGGGCTCGCTGTCCTTCGGGGACACGGGCACGGGCACTTCGCGCGTGCTGTACTGGTTCACGAAGCTCGCGATCACATTCGCGGTGGACGTGCCGTCCACATTCGCCGTGACCTGCTCGAGGTCGTAGCCGACGCTCTTGATCTCGTTGACGTTGAGGCCGAGCTTGTCGGTGGCGTCCTTCACGAGCCACTTCCAGTCGAGGTCGAACTTGTCCGAGGAGAGGACGTCGCCTTCGTGCAGGTAGTTGCGGTCGTCCAGCACGAACGAACGCGAGGCGAGCGTGCGCATCGGCACGGCGATACCGTTGATGCGGCTCGATCCGTTGATGAGCTTGCGGCGGATCTGGATCGTCGCCGTGTAGCCCGAGGTGTCGGCGGCGCCCGTCTTCGACACGCCGGAGTTGATGCCCAGCACGATCTCGCGGTCGCTGTCGCCGTTGACGCCCATGCGCGGCACGACGGAGCACGTGTCGGTGAGCTCGATGAGGATCTCGGGCACCTTGTGCCAGCCGACGTCCACGTTCTGCTTCATGCCGAAGGGCTCGCCCACGGTGTAGTCGCCGCTGCCGTCGAGGTCGATGAACGCGACCACCGTGTTCTTGCCTTCCTTCACGCGGCCCGTCGTGGCCTGGCTCGCGTGCACCGTCTTCGGGAACGCCTGGCCCGGATGCGCCGTGTAGACGGCGAGCAGCACGGAGTTCTCGAGCTTGTCCACGCCGAGGTACGTGGCGAGGAGCGTCGTGTCGAGCGCGTATTCGCCCGTGAGCTGGTTGATCGTGCCGACCTTCTGGCCCGTCATGCCGTTGTCGTCCGCAAGCACGATGTCGGAGTGCGCGCCGTCGTTGGCGTTCGCGAGCATCGTGGCGAACTTGTTGAACTGCAGCGCGCCCGTCACGACCTGGAGGCCGGGATATGTCGCAAGGTACGATTCGAGTTCGCTGCGCTGGCACGTGGCCGGCGGATTCGGCGGCGGATTCTGCTCGCCGGACCAGTCGAGCACCACCGCGTCGGAGCTGGACATGAGCGCCATCTGGAACTCGACCGTGCCGGCGATGAGCGCGCCCGGATGCAGGAAGCCGCGCATCACCGTGCCTTCGCGGTACGGCCCGATGAAGCTCTCGAGATCGGCGGAGTCGCCGGAAATGACGAACGTCGCGTCCGTGCGCTGGGCGATGCCCGTGTGCGTGCGCACCACGATCGACTTGCCGAGCACGTCCTGCGTGCCGTAGTAGGTCAGGCGCACGCCGATGGCGGGCTGCGGGTAGCACGCGACGTTGCGCGTGTCGTCCAGCCAGTTGTCCACCTGGTCGGCCTGGTACAGGGCGCGCCACAGCGAGTAGCGGCATTCCGCGAAGTTGCTCCAGCCGTCGTCGTCCGTGTCGTCCAGCGGATCGTACACACCCGTGGAGATGAAGCTCTTCGGGTAGCGGCGCTCCCACCAATCCTCCATCATGTCGTGGTCGGTGAGGATTTCGCCGAGGTACTCGTTGGCGTAGAAGAAGCGGTTCGACGCGTTGCCCGCGATCGCCTTCGCGTCCGTCGGGCCGGAGAGGAAGTAGTCCGTGACCTGGTCGCCGTTGGAGTGCATGAGCGTCGGGTTGAGCATCGGGAAGCCGCAGCCCGTGCCGTACGGCGCGTCGCCTTCGGAGGCGAGCCATTCCGCGTAGTTCGAGAGGCCGTCGCGGTCGGGGTCGTCCTCGCCGTCGTACTCGGAGATCATCCAGTAGTCCTCCCACCAGTCCGGGAGACCGTCGCCGTCGATGTCGGACGCGCTCACGTACTCGGGATGGTACTGCATGTCGGGCAGCATGCCGCGCGCCAGGTCGCGCAGATACGCCTGCCACGCCAGGAGGTTCGCGCCGTAGTAGTCGACCGGCGTGTCCCAGTCAATGGCGTCGAAGATGCCGAGCGACGTGGCGTAGTTCTTGCGCGCGTACTTCTCCCACCAGTCGGGGAGCGAGTTCCAGTTGACGTCCTTGCCCGTCTGCGACCAGGCGTCGGCCGCGCCCTGGTCGTCCCACATCTCGGTGCAGCGCTTCGGGAACGCGTAGCCGAACGGCAGCATGTCGCGTCCGTACGTCTTGCTGCCGAGGAGCGTGAACCTGTAGTAGGAATCGTTGTTGATCGTCTCGCGCAGACTGTATGTGCGCGGATTGCCGAGCGTCTTGATCTGCTTCCACCAGCTGTACACCTCCGCCGTGCGCGGGAAGCCGAAGAGCGTGTAGCCGAGCGCCGCGGCCGGACGGTCGCCGGCGTAGCTCTCGCTCCAGTACTGCGAGTCGAGCGTCGTGCCGTCGAAGCGCGGCAGGTGCGCGAGCGTGTTGTTGATCCACGGAATCCACGCGCGGTCGGGATAGGCGACGGGGCGCAGCGACGCGTGGACCGTGTTCGCCCACCACGGGTCGACCCAGTTGAGCGGACGCGAACGCCACGCCTTGCCGTTGGCGCCTTCGTAGGTGAAGCCGGACGGCGTGGGCGAAACGTTCTCGATCGACTCGGCGCCGGCGAGGTGGTCGAACGTGAAGTGGTAGCGCAGTTCCGCCATCAGCGCCGGCTCGTCGGCGCGGTTGCGGCCCGCGGACCACACCGCGTAGAAGTTGGCGCGGTTGTCCGCGACGTCCTGCGTGGTGAAGCGCTTCTTGAAGTTCTCCTGGATCTCCACGTCGCTGCGCACGCCGTCCCACACGCGCACTTCGTCGATCCAGCCCTTGAAGAACCGGTCGTAGTCGCCGATGTTCGTGTGGTGGATGGTCGACACGTAGTCGAACTGGAGGCCGTAGAAGTTCGCCGCGCTCGCGCCCACGAGGATGGCGGGCGGGAACGTGCCGCTGAAGCCGACGGTGTGGGTCAGGTGGTAGTCGTCGTTCAGCATCGAGGCGGACGTGCCGCGCTCGGGCTGGATGCTCGTGGCCTTGTTGCCCACGGAGACGCCGTTCACGTAGAGCCGGAGCGCCGTGCCGTCGTAGGTGGCCGCCACGTGCTGCCAGTTCGTCGTGACCTCGCCGCCGGAAAGCTCGACCGGCTGGTTGTCGTCCGTGCCGCGCGAATCGAACTTCGTGTACCACTTGCCGCCCTTGATGCCCACGTAGAAGTTGCGGCGCAGATACTCGGCGTCGCCCATGTTCGCTTCAGCGGTGTGGATGGTGCGCTCGATGACCGTCTGGTCGCCGGCCGACGGATCCTCGGGCTTGACCCACGCTTCCACGGAGTAGTAGAGGAAGCGTTCCTGGATGTCGGTCGGATCCTGTTTCTCGAACAGTTCGCTGTTCGGAACGGGCGTTTCGAGGAAGGACGGCTGCGCCGCGCCGCCGAACCACATCGCCTGACGGCGCAGCGGGCTTTCGTGCTGCTGCGGGTCGGACGCGCTCTTCGTCTTGCCCTGCGCCTCTTCGAAGTCGCTCAGGTAGTCGTGGTCGGAGTCGTAGCCCTCGTTCATTTCAAAGGACCACCAGTAGTTCGCCATCTGCCAGTTTTCGTTCAGCGAGTAGGGGCCCGAGAAGCCGGAACCGTAGCCGAACTCGAGTTCGCCCTCCTGGGCCTTGGCGTCGTACGTCCACTGGAAGCCGGGGAAGTCCGCGAGATTGTAGGTCTTGCCGTCCATCTCGAACGTGAGCTCGGGCAGTTCGCCCTGGTATGTCCACGGACCGTACCGGACCGGACGCCCGGACAGCTGGCTCGACTTGTTGTCCATGATGACGTAGTAGCGCGCGGTCAAGCTGTCGCTGTAATTGGCGTCCGTCATCCACAACGGCGTCGGGTCGGTGTGGTGCCAGGTGGACGCCGCCTGCAGCCCGGGCATGATCGCCTCTTCCTGGTTGCGGAGGTTGTCGCCGTCGGGGTCGGCGTCGGCGTAGCCGTTCATCCACGGATACGTCGTGAAGTCCATCGTGCTGCCCGCGATGCTGTCGAATTCGCCGACGTGCGCGCGGTATTTCGTCCAGAAGTTGTTCTTGGACTTCGCCGGCACGGCGTTCATGCCCGCCGTGATCGCGTTGTTCCAGCAGCTGGGCGTGGACGAACCGCCGTAGGCGACGTAGATGCAGTCGAGCGGCGTCTCACCCTTCTCCCAGCCGCCGTCGCGGCCGAGGATCGGGTTGAGGCCGTGGAAGAGTTCGTAGTAGTCGTCCATGCCGTCGTCGTCGGTGTCGACCTTCGTCGGGTCGCAGCCGATGTACTTCTTCGGCGCGAGCGGCGCCGAACCGTTGGCTCCGCCGAA
>DCIH01000017.1:0-5234 GCA_002317575.1 Verrucomicrobia bacterium UBA1731
CTGATTGGCGAGCGGTGCCGACGCGCGCGGAACGGCAGGATTGGCGTGGGGAAGGACGCCACGCCGACGTTTTACGCAGCGTCCGCAGGCATACCCATACGGCGGCGGGTAAAAAATGGGTAGACTCCAGCAGCTGTCTTGCATTTGACAATCCGTCCTCCCGTTTGATAGAATGCGAAGGCATTCGTGACAGGAGGTATACATGGCGGACAAGACGAAAATCGGCATGGTCGGCGGCGGCATGAAGTCGTTCATGGGCTCCGTGCACCGCGCGGCGATCGAAAAGGCGGGGACGTTTCAGATCGCCTGCGGCGTCTTCGGCACCTCCAAGCAGGCGTCCTATGACTTCATCAAGCCCTACGGCCTGCAGCTCGACGACGTCTCCGGTACCTACCGCGAACTCATCCGCCGCGAGGCGAAGAAGGCGCCGGCCGACCGCGTGAAGTTCCTTTCGGCCGTTCTGCCGAATACGATGCATTATCCCGTGGCGATGCTGGCGATGGACTGCGGCATTCCCGTGTTGGGCGAAAAGCCGTTCACGATGAACCTCGACGAGGCGACCAATCTCGTGCGCAAGCAGCACGCGAAGAAGGTGCCGTACCGCATCGCGATGGTGTATCCGGCCTATTCCCAGCTGGTGAAGGCGCGCAAGCACATCCTGCAGGGCGACCTCGGAACGCTCCGCCGGTTCGTGTGCACGTACCAGAGCGGCTGGATGGCGAAGCGCGTCGAGAACAACGGCAACCGGCATGCGCTGTGGCGCACGGACGCGCGCTACAACGGTTTGGGCGGCGTGGTGGACGACTGCGTCGGCAACTGCCAGTTCGTGCTCGAGTGGCTCACGGGGCTGGAGATCTCGGAGGTGTGCGCGGGCGCGCACGCCTGCGTGCCCGGGCGGTTGATTCCGGACGACGCGACCGTGCTGGTGCGCACCAAGCAGAAGGTCTCCGGCACGTTCCTGCTGTCGCAGGTCGCGACGGGCCGCCGCGAGGGCCTCACGATCGAGATCTCGGGCGACAAGGCGACGATGTTCTGGAAACAGAGCGAGCCGTCGAAGATCTGGCTGTATCATGTGGACGGGAAGGAAGAAGTGCTTGAGGACAAGAGCGCGTCCGGGTTCGATCCGACGCGTCCCATGGAGGAGCCCTACGGGTGCAATCCCGCGTATGTCGAGGCGCTGTCGCGCGTCTACAAGGATTTTGCCGACGAAGTTGCGGGAACGCGCAAGAGATCCCGCGCGAAGGACGACCGCATCCTCGGCATGTCCGTGGAGGAGGGGCTGCGCAGCGTGGCCGTCGCGGCCGCCATCGTCAAGTCGTTCACGCCGGTGCCGCTCGGCGCGCCGCTCGTGCCGAAGTGGGTGCCGGTGGTGATTCCGCCGCTGGAGTTCTCCGCGATGCGGAAGTGAAGGTTTGAAGTTTGAAGTTTTGAGTTTGAAAGTTGAAAGAAGCAAAAGGAAAATGAAGAAGAATCATCTGTTCAAGGCCGAGATCGGCCAGATGCTCGATCTCGTGGTCAATTCGCTCTACTCGAAAAAGGAAATCTTCCTGCGCGAGCTCGTGTCCAACGCGTCGGACGCCATCGACCGCGCGAAGTACCTGGGGTTGATGGACAAGGACCTCCTGTCCGACGCGCCCGCGTTCCGCATCGATCTCGTCGCCGACAAGGACGCGCACACGCTCGCCATTTCGGACAATGGCTACGGCATGGACGCGGATGACCTCGAGAAGAACCTCGGCACGATCGCGTCCTCCGGCACGAAGGCGTTCACCGAGGCCGTCAAGGCCAAAGGCGAAAGCACGATTCCCGAATTGATCGGCAAGTTCGGCGTCGGCTTCTACGCGGCGTTCATGGTGGCGGATAAGGTGACCGTCGTCTCCAAGAAGCGCGGCGAAGAAAAGGCGTTCTCCTGGACGTCGGACGGGCTCGGTTCGTACGAAGTGGACGACGCGGAGCGCGATGCGTTCGGCACCACGATCACGCTGCACCTGCGCGACGACCAGCAGGAATATCTCGACGAGTGGCGCATCCGCGAGCTCGTGAAGAGCTATTCCGACTTCATCGCCTATCCGATCTTCTTCAAGGGCCTTCCCGAAGAGAAGAAGGACGACAAGAAGGACGAAAAGCCCGAAGAGCCGAAGCCGCTCAACACGATGACGGCGCTGTGGAAGCGCGCGAAGAAGGACGTGAAGCCCGAGGAGTACACGGAGTTCTACTGTCATCTCGCGCACGACTACGAAGACCCGCTTGAGACGATCCACTTCTCCGGCGAGGGCCAGGTCGAATTCAAGTCGCTTCTGTTCATCCCGAAACACGCCGGCATGGACATCTACATGCCGAACGCGAAGAAGGGCCTTTCCCTCTATGTCCGCAACGTGTTCATCGGCAACGACTTCGACCTGCTGTTGCCCGACTATCTGCGCTTTGTGAAGGGCGTCGTCGATTCCGCCGACCTGCCGCTCAACGTCTCGCGCGAAATGCTGCAGGACGAGGCGGTCATCAAGAAGATCAAGTCGGCCGTCACGTCGAAGATCCTGTCCGCACTCGAGGATCTCAAGAAGAAGGGCGGCGAGAAGGCCGACGAGGGATACCTCGCGTTTTGGAACGTCTTCGGGCGCGTGCTCAAGGAAGGCGTCCACACCGACTGGTCCAACGCCGACCGCATCAAGAAGCTGCTCCTGTATCCCACGGCGAAGACGCCCGCGGGCAAGCTCGTTTCGCTGGACGATTATGTCAAGGCGATGGCGAAGGACCAGAAGGACATCTACTACATCTGCGCGGACAAGCTCGAGGACGCGCGCCATTCGCCGCAGATCGAGCAGGCGCTCAAGCACGGCTGTGACGTGGTGTTCTTCGCCGATCCCGTGGACGAATGGCTCGTGGACGACTTCCGGGAATACGACGGCAAGAAGCTGGTGGATCTCGCCAAGGGCGAGGTTTCGTTCGGCACCGAGGAGGAGCAGAAGGCCGAGAAGGAAACGGCCGAAAAGGCCGCCGGCGAGTTGAAGGACTTCCTCGGCGCCGTCAAGGAACAGCTCAAGGAGCAGGTCGCCGATGTGCGCGTCTCGACGCGCCTTGCGGAGAGCCCGTGCTGTCTCGTGGCGGGCGCGAACGCGATGTCCGCGTCGATGGAGCGCATGCTCCGCGCGATGAACCAGGAGGTGCCGCACGAGAAGCGCACGCTTGAGGTGAACGCGCAGCATCCGCTCATTGCGAAGATGAAGGGTCTCGAGGGCGACGCGCTGAAGGACGCGGTGGAGCTCCTGTACGACCAGGCGCTCATCGCGGAAGGCAGTACGGTGCCGGACCCCGGCCGCTTCACGAAATTGCTCACCGCGCTCATGATGAAGTGAGTTTGTGGTACAATATGCGGACTTTTTCGAAAGGGAAATGAAATGAACATTGTGATTCTGTTGGGCGCCCCGGGGTCGGGGAAGGGAACGGTCGCGGGCAAGCTCGCGAGCGACAACGCGAACCTCAAGCATGTGTCGTCGGGTGATCTGCTCCGCGGCGCCGTCGCGAAGGGCACGCCGGCCGGGCTTCAGGCGAAGGCGTTCATGGAGGCGGGCAAACTCGTTTCCGACGACCTCATCGCCACGATGATCAAGGACGTGGTCGCCGAAACGACGGGCGATGTGACGATGCTGTTGGACGGCTTTCCGCGCAACCTCGCGCAGGCCGAGATTCTCGCGAAAATGGGTGCGCCCGTGAAGAGCGCGGTCCTCATCGACGTGCCGGACGAAATCATCCAGGACCGCATCGCGGGCCGTCGCACGTGCCCGAAGTGCAAGGCTGGCTACCACGTGAAGAACCTGCCGCCGAAGGTGGAAGGCGTCTGCGACATATGCGGCGAGAAGCTCGTGATCCGCAAGGACGACAACCCCGACACGGTCAAGGACCGTCTTGTGGTGTACCATCAGCAGACCGAGCCGCTGATCGCCTATTACAAGGAAAAGGGCCTGCTGAAGGTCGTCAACGGCCTCACGGGCGTCGACGCCGTGGCGAAGGAGTTTCTCGCGGTGATGTGACGCGCGGACGCGTCCGCAAACGGAGAACGGCGCCGGCGAAACCGGCGCCGTTTTTTCGTTTTGATTTTTTTGAAATTTTTGCTTGCATCGTCTTTCGGCACGTGGTATCATACGCGGCGTTTTACGAATCCAAGGGCTCATCGTTCATCGGTTAGGACCTCGGACTGTCGATCCGAAGAGGGGAGTTCGATTCTCCCTGAGCCCGCCACTCATGTGGCAGCGGAAGGCCGGCGCGCAAGCGCCGGTTCTTTTTTTTGTTCGCTTTCCTTCCCGCGGGCGCGCTTGCTTTTTCGCGCGTCAGATGGTATCATCTCCCTCAATACTTTGCAGGCGGGGATTCGATTTCAAACCAACAGGGAGACATGAGGCGATGAAGGCGAACAGAAGAGGGTTCATCAAGGGTTGCGCGGGCGCCGCGGCGCTCGCCGGTTTCGGCGGTTGCTGCGGACTGGCCGGCCGTCGCGGCGGCAAGATCCGCCTGGCGGTCGTGGGTGTGATGGGCAAGGGCTATTCCGACTGGATGCCGATGCTCAAGAGCGGGCTCGTCGAGATCGTCGCGTTCTGCGACGCGGATTCCAACCAGTTCAATCGCGCGTTCGCGAACGTGAAGAAGGAGAAGGGCCTGCCCGAGGGCTTCGTCGACGCGTACGCCGCCGTGCCGAAGTACACGGACTACCGCAAGCTCCTCGAGGACGCGCCGAAGCTCGGCGTCGAGGCGATGACGGTCTCCACCACGGACCACATGCACGCGCCGATCGCGATCCAGGCGATGAAGATGGGCATCCACTGCTACGTGCAGAAGCCGCTCGTCCGCACGCTGTGGGAACTCAAGTATTTCAACGACACGGCCAAGGCCAACGGCGTCGTGACGCAGATGGGCAACCAGGGTTCCGCGCTGGGCGGCCTCCGCCGCGCGGTGGATGTGCTGCAGAGCGGCATCCTCGGCGACGCGAAGGAAGTCCACGTGTGGACGAACCGCCCGGTGTGGCCGCAGGGCCTCGGCGCGAAGGAGGCCACGCTCGGCCCGGCCGATCCGATTCCGTCCAACCTCAACTGGGACGCATGGCTCGGCACGGCGAAGTACCGCAACTTCAAGGGCGCGTACAAGCCGGGCAAGAAGGGCTACGATCCGTGGAACATCTGCGCGAATGTGTACCATCCGTTCAGCTGGCGCGGCTTCCTCGACTTCGGCTGCGGCGCGTTCGG
>DCIH01000017.1:5269-7991 GCA_002317575.1 Verrucomicrobia bacterium UBA1731
TGCCGTTCCGCGGGCTCGAGCTCGGCATCGTCTCCAAGGCCGAATGCAAGATGATCGAGGACAAGAACGACGTCGCGTTCCCGATGAAGTCCACGGTGTGCCTCACCTACGCGGCGCGCGAATCGAAGGCGCGTCCCGGCGTGAAGCTCCCCGAGGTCCAGCTCTACTGGTACGACGGCTGCCAGCTGCCGAAGGCCGAGCTCATGCCGCAGGTGCTCGCGGCGGGCGTCGCCAAGGACAAGGCTGGCAAGGCGGTCGTTCCCGAGACGGGCTGCCTCATCATCGGCACGAAGGGCATCCTCTGCTCCACCAACGACTACGGCGGCGGTTCGTTCGTCGCGCTGGCGGACGAGAAGGTCGTCCAGAACGTCGATACCCATCCGGCGTGCAAGGCGGTTCCGTCCAAGACCTTCACGTACGAGGCCGGCTCGGCGGGCGGCATGGACAAGAGCGACGGCGCGGCGTCCGTGACGGCCGATCCGCATTACGTGGAGTTCCTCCGCGCCATCAACGGCGACGGCGTCAAATACAGCTACACCAACTCCCGCTGCTATTCCGACGTTGAATTCTCCATTCCGATCATGGAGGGCATCCTCGTCGGCTGCGTCGCGCAGCAGGTTCCGGGCGTGCTCACGTGGGATTCCGCGAAGCAGACCTTCGGCCAGGACGCGGCGAACGCGCTCCTCAAGCCCTACATCCGCAAGGGTTTCGAATTCTAAAGCAAACATCCGGGGAAAAGAACGATGAACAGACGCGATTTCTTCAAGGGCGCCGCCGCCATTGCCGCCGCGGCCGCCGGCCGTACCCTCTTCGGCGCCGATGCGCCGGGCGAAGGCGCTTCCGTGGCGAAGCCGGGCAACAACCCCATCTGGCTCATGACGAGCGCCTTTCCGGGCGAGACGCTGGACAAGGTTATCGAGCGCGCGAAGTCCGTGGGCGCGCAGGGCCTCGAGCTGTGCGTGTTCCGCCGCGATTCCGACCGCAAGGACCACACGGCGACGCACCTCGATTACGAGGACTTCAAGCTCGACGACGCGAAGCGCGCGATCGAGAAGCTGAACAAGGCGGGGCTCCGGTGCTCCGTGGGCGCGTACGACAACCTGATCGGCGGCGCTCCCGCGAACCAGGTCGTGAACCAGAACCACATCCTCCGCCTCATCCGAATGGCGGCCCTGTTGGGCGGCGACGCGAACGACGTCACGTGCGGCACGTTCGTGGGTTACGACACAACGCTCGCGAAGGAAGACGGCGGCTTCGAGAAGAACCTCCTCAAGTTCCAGAAGATCTTCACGCCCATCGTCAAGTACGCCGAATCGCTCGGCGTCACGGTCTGCTTCGAGAACTGCCCGATGGAGGGCTGGCAGCCCGTCACCGCGTCCGACGCGTACAACAACCTGCCCGGCTGCCTCGCGGCGCGCAAGCTCATGTACGCGCTCGTTCCGTCGATGGCGCTGCAGGAGACGTACGATCCGTCGCACGACGCCTGGCAGCACGTCGACCCCTCGGACGTGATCAACGCGATGGACTTCAAGCGTCTGCGCCGCGTCCACATCAAGGGCACGCGCAACTTCCCGCGCTCCGAGGCCGCCACGCACTGGGGCCGGCTCTATCCCACGCAGAAGGTGGATGCCGCGCTCGCCGCGAAGGCGGGCGTGCCGCAGCCGGCGAACGAGTGGGACCGTATGAACTACGAGCCGCGCCTGCCCGGCTTCGGCGGATCCGATTCGATCGACTGGACGAAGTTCCTCCTGAACCTCATGGCCAAGGGCTACGACAAGCCGTTCGTCATCGAGAACGAGGGCTGCAACTCGTCCCACACGGGCAACATGGGCGCGACGATGCAGGGCTTCCGCGCGACGATCCTCAACACGGCGCCGGTCGTGTGGCCGCTCGGTCCGGACGGCTACGCCTACGACGCGTCGAAGGCGAAGCCGCTCGCCATGGTCGCGAAGAAGGACCTTCCGCTCATGACGATGGACAAGCTCGTCTGATTTTTTCAACAGGACAGTAACGTACAACAACCAACAAGGAAAAGAACCATGCTGACAAGAAAGAACTTCCTCGAAGCGCTGGCGGCGACGGGTGTCGCGGCCACGCTTCCCGGCTGCTGCGACAAGTGTGACGCTCCCGCGGCGGCGGCCGGCGCCATCAAGGGCAAGATCGCGCTCCAGCTCTACTCGATCGGCGCGTACATCGGCAAGCAGGGCGAAGGAAAGCTCGGCCTCGAGAAGGCGCTCGCCGATGTCGCCAAGATCGGCTTCAAGGGCGTCGAATTCGCGGGCTACTACGGCGCCACGTCGGCCGAACTCAAGAAGATGCTGGCGGACAACGGCCTCGCCGCGGCGGGCACGCATGTCTCGACGGACGCCTACGGCCTCAACACGAAGGAGTGGAAGTACGATCCCGACGTCCTCAAGAAGACGTGCGAATTCGAGCTCGGCTACGGCAACAACCTCATCATCTGCCCCGGCGGCGGCAACTTCCCGCCCGGAGCGACCTGGTCGACGGGCCGCGGCGGCGAGGCCTGCGCGCCCTCGAAGGAGATCGACGAGTTCACGAAGAAGCTCGCCGACTACTACAACAAGGTCGCCGTGGACGCGGCGAAGATGGGCTGCAAGATCGGCCTCCACAACCACACGTGGGAACACGCTATCCACATGATGGACGGCACGTCGTTCTGGGATTACTTCTTCACGAACACGAACGAGAACGTCTGCATGGA
>DCIH01000017.1:8115-9026 GCA_002317575.1 Verrucomicrobia bacterium UBA1731
AAGGAGTTCGACGCCATCCTCGGCCAGCCCGGAAAGCCCGGCGCGACGCCGGTCGCGTGGGACGCGCTTCTCCCCGTCGCCGAGGCGGACGGCGTCCAGTGGTGGGTCGTCGAGTGCGAACGCCACTTCGACACGCTCGAAGCCGTGACGCCTTCCTACAAGTTCCTCAAGGCGAAAGGACTCAACTGATGTTCGACGTCAACCGCAGAAGCTTCCTGTTCGGCAGCGCGGCCGCGGCCGCCCTCGCCGGCTGTTCCACCGCCAAGGTCGGGGCGCGTACGCTCAAGCCGGGCGAAAAGTACCGCATCGCGATGATCGGTCTCGGCATCCAGGGCCGCACGGCCCTGCTGCCGCAGTTCCTCGAGCAGAAGAACGCCGTCGTCACCGTGGTGTGCGACTGCGATCCCGAGCGCATGGAAGACGCCCGCGTGCGCGTCAACAAGTACTACAAGAACGAGGTCTGCAAGGCCTTTTGTGACTTCCGCGACGTCCTGAAGGATCCGTCCATCGACGGCGTGTGCATCGCCACGCCCGACCACTGGCACGCCTACATGTCCGTCGAGGCCATGAAGCACGGCAAGGATGTCTACTGCGAAAAGCCGCTCACGTTCTCGATCGACGAGGCCAAGAAGGTCATCGCCGCGCAGAAGAAGTACGGGCGCGTCTTCCAGACGGGCTCCATGCAGCGTTCGTGGAAGGCGGTTTCCGAATTCCGCACCGCCGTGATGATCGTGCGCAACGGCCTGATCGGCGACCTCAAGTATGTCGACGCCAACTACGGCATCGGCGGCAAGAAGCTCGGAGGTCCCTCCCATCCCGTGCGTTTCTTCGACGTTCCCGAGAACGCCGAGAAGGAAGGCGCGCCGAACGAGAAGCTCGGTTGCTGGGGCTGGGACATGTGGCTCGGCCCG
>DCIH01000030.1 GCA_002317575.1 Verrucomicrobia bacterium UBA1731
GATCATGCACGCGCCGGCCGCATCGTCAGGAGAAGCCGCGCCCGCGCGACGCCACCCCCTTGGGGACGCCATCATCGTCCCGCGCCCGCCCTGTCTACCAACGCACCCTCGCCGCCGCAGGAACAAGCCCTCACCCGAAAACGGACAAAAACCGCTCGGGTGGCGGCACGGGACGGAATGTTTCCGTTGAAACGAAACAGTGGCGCGTGAAGCCCTTCACCAGAATCTCCGGATCGCCCTTGCGGCGCACCTCGCACGCGATTTCCAGCCGAACGCCTTTCGGCGGCTCCGCCCACGCCGTGATCTCCAGCAGATCGTCGTACTTGGCGGGACGCTTGTAGTCCACTTCCGCGTGGACGACGGGCAGCATCACGCCATCCGCCTCGCATTCGCGGTAGGTGTACCCGCACGCGCGCATCAGTTCGTTGCGCGCGCGCTCGAAGAAGGTCAGGTAGTTGCCGTAGTACACGACGCCCATCTGGTCCGTGTCCGCATACGGCACGCGGTATTCGATTGTCGTTTTTTTCATAGCAAGAGAGGGGTTAGGGGATAGGGGATAGGGGTTAGGGGTTAGGGGTTAGGGGTTAGGGCGGGCGCGCCGCGCACGCCGCCACGCGAACACGCCGCCCGCACCGCCGATGCGACGGCCGCGCTCACGCCGGCCGCGGACGCGATGTCCTCCGCCGACGCACGGGCGATTCCGTAGGTCGATTTGAACGCACGCAAAAGCGCCGTCTTCTTCGCGGGACCAATCCCAGGCACCTCGTCGAGAACCGACTCGCGGATCGCCCGCTCGCGCAGATTCCGGTGGTAGGTGATCGCGAACCGGTGCGCTTCGTCCCGAAGCCGTGTCGCAACGAAGAGTCCCGGACTGTCGCGCGGCAGCACCACGTCGCCGCGTTCGTCGTCCGTGACGATGATTTCCATCTTCTCGGCGAGCCCCACCACGGGAATGTCGGTGACGCCGATTTCCCGGAAGGCAACCCGCGCCGCCCTGAGCTGCGTGATGCCGCCGTCGCACACGAAAAGGTCCGCCTTCGGACTTTTCACCGTGAGCGACGATTCGGGTCCGTACCGGCGGCGCACGACTTCGGCCATGGACCGCGGATCGTCCGCCCCTTCCACGGTCTGGATCTTGAAATGACGGTAATACCGGCGGTCCGGCAGTCCGTCCACGGCCACCACCAAGGACGCCACCGAATGCGTGCCGAAAAGATTCGAGATGTCGGCGCATTCGATCACGTGCGGCGGCGCCTTGAGCCGAAGCGCCGCCGCGAGTTCCTCCAGCCCGCGCAGCGCGTCCGCGCGCGTCTCCTCGGGACGCTTACGGACGAAGTGCTGCTTCGTCATTTCCTTGAGCGCGAGATACACATCGCGCAGCTTGGCGGCCTTCTCGAAATCGTTCTTCGCGGCGGCGGCCTGCATCTGCGCCTGCACGTCGGCGATCACCTGGGGACGTTCCCCGCGCAGGAACGCGCACGCCTCGTCGAAGCGCGCCTTGTATTCTTCGGACGAAATGCGCCCCAAACACGGCGCCGAACAGAAGCGGATCGTGTCCGCGAGGCAATGCGTATGCGCCTCTTCGTCCGGCGCCAGGCACGTGCAGCCGCGCAAACCGTAATGCTTTTCGACGAAGTCCTTCGCCGTGCGCACCACGGGCGCGGAGGGAAACGGACCAAAGTAGCGCGCGCCGTCGTCCCGCACGATGCGGCAGGTGGCGAAGTACGGGAAGTCGGGCGCGGGATCCGCCCGCAACGCGAGGTAACGCTTGTCGTCGCGCATCAGGATGTTGAAATGCGGTTTGTACTTCTTGATGAGGTTCGCTTCGGTGAGCAGCGCCTCGGCTTCGTTCTTCACCGTCATGAACTCGAGGTCCGCGACGGTGTGGACCATCGACCGCACCTTCGGCGCGAGGTCGGCGTTCGGACGGAAATAACTGAGCACGCGGCGGCGCAGGTTCTTCGCCTTGCCCACGTAGATGATCGCGCCCGCGCGGTCGCGCATCAGATAGCAACCGGGCTTGTTCGGCACGGTCTTGAGGCACTCTCGCAGGACGTCGTTCACGTTTCGCCGCCGTGCCGCGGAATCAATAGCCGAGGTCGGCGTCCACCACGAGCACCGTGGTGGGCGTCTGGGTGGGACGGCGCTCCATCACCACCAGCACCTTGCAGATGCGGTCCGGCGAGTCGCAGTCGGCGCAGACGCCCGTGGCGGCGCACGGCGTCTTCTTGCCCAAACGGCGGCAGTTCGGCGGACACGCGTCGCGCTTGATGCGCGCGACGGCGGCGTCCAAGCCGCCCGCCACAACCTTGTTGCGGCCCACCACGAACATCACGCGGCCCGGGCCCGAAATGGACGCCGCGACGCGGTTGCCGCGGCCGTCTATGTTGACGAGCCGGCCGTCCGCCGTGACGGCGTTCGCGCTCAAGAGGAACAGATCGCAATTCGCGTTTCGGACGATTTCACGGCCGGCCGCCGCGAGCGCGCCCGTCACGCCGATTTCTTTCATCGTCTCGCTGCCGCCCATGCCCACCACGGCCGCCTCCGCGGCGGCCTTCATCACGATCGCCTTGGCGTCTTCGCCCGTGGCGCAGTACTGCGCGTCGAACCCGCGCCTCTTCAGCGCCTCGACCGTCCGTTCAAGTTCTGCTTTCGTCATGACGTTTCCTTTTCTTCATTCGGCCGCGGCGAGCTGCTCGAGCGCCTCCGCGATCGACACCATGCAATTGTACCAGTCGCGCTCGGGCGCGAGCAGATCGCCGCCGTGCCAGAACGTCGCGATGCGCCCCTTGTCCGTCTGGATGCGACAGGCGCTGTCGCCCAGCGTGCGCGCTTTCGCGAGGTCGAGCTGGCTGCCCGTGGCCTTGTACAGCGCGAGATATGTGCGGATCATCTTCGCGGCCGACGCGTCGATCGGCACGTAGCAGTAGTACTGCTCCATCACGGAAGGATACAGCCACTGGGCGTAGCCCCAGTCCCAGCCGCCGCCGTTGAAATGGCCGGGGCGTTTGCCCGTCATGCGGAAGCCCGTGCCGTCCTTGCGGCACGCCGGCTCCCAGGCGACGAACTGGTCCTCGCTCCAGCGCAGCAGTTCGCGCGCCTGCGCGACGCGCTTCGCGTCGCCGGGGAAGCGCTTGAGGAGATACATCGCCGTGGAACAGGCGGGGTGCTTCGTGAGGTTCACGTACTTGTCGGTGGGATTGACGTCCTCGAACTGGCCTTCCCAGTTCCAATCGGAGAGCGGCCCCTTCTCCACGTACGCGAACGCGCGGTCCGCCGCCGCGCGGTAGCGCGCGTCCTTGGTGCGGTCGTACAGTCCTTCGAAGAACGAGCACATGTCGATGGGGAACATGCGGTTCTTGGCGACGGGCTTGCCGTCCTTCGCGTACGCCTTGAGGTACCACGTGCCGTCTTCGCCCTGGAGCTTCAGGTACGTCTCGGCGATCGCAAGCGCGCCGTCGAGATATTTCTTCTCCTGCGTGACGTCGTACAGCTTCAGGAACGCGCTCGCCGCCGTCATGGGATAGAGCAGCATGTGCTGTCCCGCGAACGCGCCGCTGGTGAGATCACGGCCTGCGTACGTCTGCGTGAAATGCGCGAGCGGCGCGTCCGCGGGTTCGGCGCCGGCAAGCAGGAAGTCCGCCGCCGCGCGCGCGACCTTGATGGCGTCCGCCGCGCGCGCGGGGTTGCGCTTCGCGCAGGCGACCATCGCGCGGATGAGCGAAGCGTGCATCTTCGAGGGATAGCAGTTGAGCTTGTACGCGGGATCGGGCTTGCCCGTCTTCAGGAAGTGCTTCACGTTCGGAAAGTCGAAGAGGTAGTCGAACGTCATCGCGGCGGCCTGCGCGTAGGAGCGCGGCGCCTTCGGGTACATGCCGGGTTTGTAGCGCGCCGTCTTGAAGAACGTGCGCTCGCCCGCGAGACCGCACACCGCGCCCGATGCGTCGAGGCCGAAGGCGAACACGGTCACGAAACCGCATTCGGGAATCTTCTCCCACACGGGCGCGATGCAGTCCGTGGGCCGGACCGTTTCCCACGCGAGTTCTTCGTGGCCGTCCAACACGAAACGGAAGCGGTATTTCACCGCGCCCTTCACGGGCTTGAAGTCGAATTCGGGCGGATACATGAACCATTCGGCGTGGCCGTTCCAGAACGCGCCGCCGTTCGCCTCGGGCGGACGGACCGGCGTTTTCATGTCGGCCGCGACGGCGTCCTTGAGGTCGGGGTCGACGATCACGACATTCTCGATCGGCTTCTCGCCCTCGATCCGGTAGTGCAGCTTCTGCGGTTTGCCGTCCGGCCCCGTGAAGCGGACGCCGTCGAACGTGACGTTGCGGATGCCGTATTTGAGGGCCTTGCCTGCCGTGACGAGGGCGTAGGCCGAGCGGCAGTTGTCGAACGTGCAGTTGCGGAACGTGACGTCGCTCATGTCCACGCCGTACTTGTCGGCGGGACCGTAGAGCGTGTTCATGTTGATCGCGGTGCCGCCGCGGTCGGACTGGATGTCCTCGACGACCACGTTCTTGATTTCGCCCTGGCCGACGCCGATGCGGAAGACGCTGGATGTGGAGCGGAGCTTGGCCTTCGAGATGCGGACGTTTTCGCACGCGGGCTGCGGATCGAGCCCGAGACGCGCGCCGGAGGCGCGGATGGCGATCGCGTCGTCGCCCGTGTCGATGTCGAGATTGCGCATCGTGACATTCTGGCAGCAGTCGACGTCCACGCCGTCCGTATTGCCGTCGTTCATGCCGTTGCGGACGGTGTAGTCGAAGACCTCGACATTCGAGCAGCCGTGGAAGAAGAGCGACCAGCACGGCGAATTGCGGATGGTGATGCCTTTGACGGTGATGCCGTTCGTCTTCACGAACACGACGAGTTGGCCGGGGCGCAAGTTCTTTTTGTCCTTGGCCCAGCGGATGCCGTTCCACCAGCATTCGGCGCCGGGCTTCATCCAGTCGTAGTACGGCTTCGGTTCGTCGTCAAAGAAGACGTCGCCGTTGCCGTTGATTTCGCCCTCGCCCGTGATGGCGACATATTCCTGGCGGTGGCAGATGATGAAGTGGAGCCCGCGCCAGTACTCTTCTTTGGGACATCCGAAGTTCTCGGGATACGCGTCCTCGGCATTGTAGTCGGCGAGATCGGGGCTCGCCTTCAGGACGGCGCCCTTCTCAAGATGCAGATCGACCTGGCTCTTGAGCCAGATGGTGCCCGAGACCCACGTGCCCTTCGGCACGATCACCCGTCCGCCGCCGGCGGCGTCGATCGCCTTCTGGATCGCCTTCGCGTTTTCCGCGGGCGTGGCGTCCTCGCGCGCGCCGAAGTCGCGGATATTGAAACACTTCACCCCCGCCGACGCCGCGCCGAAAAGCGCCGCCGCGAAAACGAAAAACAATATTCTTTTCATGTGAAGAATTGTACCAAATGACGGGATGTGTTTCACGACTGGAGATTACACATTTTTTACCCGCCGCCGTATGGGTATGCCTGCGGACGCTGCGCAAAACGTCGACGCGTCCCCGCCTTGCGCTTGAGCCCGGACCATCATCTGGACGTTTCTCGGCCTGCCGCAGAGAAAAGGCACATGGCCTTTTCAAGAAGGAGGCAGGCGTAAGAAGCATGGCGGCGTCCGCGGCGCGGCCGCCCTACCATGCGTTCGCGACACGATTGGACAATCGACCGCCGCGGAGGCCACGCGCGATTGGTAGGGCGGCCTCGATGAGGCCGCCGCGGAGGCCACGCGCAATTGGCTAGAGTCGTGCCGTGGCGCCCTTCGTTCGGA
>DCIH01000128.1 GCA_002317575.1 Verrucomicrobia bacterium UBA1731
ATTTCCGGCGAGAAGATGCCGGAGATCGTCGTTGACGACGGGCTGCGTCCGTTCGTCATGAAGGCCGCGACGGATGTCGCCGGCGACCTGGAGCGGATCTTCGGCGTGCGGCCGACGGTCCGTTCGCGCGGGGCCGCCGTATCCGCGTCGCAGATCGTGCTGAAGAAGGGCGGAACCGGCTTCGAGAACTATCAGCTGGAGTCGCTGGACGGAAACCGTCTCGAAATCACCGGCAGCGACGACCGCGGCGTGATGTTCGGTCTCTATCGCTTTGCGTCCGACTTTCTCAAGGTCGATCCCTTCTGGTGGTTCGCGCGTACGGCCGACGGCACCTCGCCGTCGCACGCACCGCGTACGGAGATGCGGTGGGAGTCGATCTCTCTTCAACAGGGCGATCCCTCGTTCCGATATCGTGGCTGGTTCATCAACGACGAGGACTTCCTCAACGGCTTTCTGCCCGAGGAGAACGGCGTGCGCGCAATTGACTATCCGCGCTATCACGTCTGTTTCGGGCCGACCGTCGCCGACCGTCTCTACGAGGCGGCCGCGCGCGCCGGCTTCAACACGATGGTCTGCGCGAGCTACGTCGACATCCTCAATCCCGATGAGAAGCGCCTGGTCGACATCGCCTCGTCGCGTGGGTTCTACATCACCATGCATCATCAGGAGCCGGTCGGCGCCGGCGCCTTGCAGCTTGATGTGCACTTTCCCGAGGTGAAGGGCACGAGCTATGCCTCGCATCCCGACCTGTGGCGGGCCGCCTGGCAGAAATACGTCGCCGCCTGGTGCGAATATCCCGACGTGATCTTCCAGCTTGGGCTGCGCGGACGCAAGGACCTGCCGTTCTGGACGCGTCCAGGAAACTGGGCGGATGCGCGGAAGGTCGTCGATGCGGCCGAGACGAAACGCCGTGCGGGACTCATTTCGCGGGCCATGGCGGAACAGAAGGCGATGATCGAGCGGACGGCGAAACATCCTTATCGCCTTGCGACCCAGCTGTGGATGGAAGGGGCCGATTTCTATCACAAGGGTCTGCTCGACGTTCCCGACGGGGTGATCGTCATCCTGTCCGACAACTGTCCCGGCCTGAAGTTCCAGCCCGACATCGGCGCGGTGGAGAAGCTGCCGTCCGGCCGTGCGTACGGACTCTACTATCACCTGGCCATCGTGCAGGGCAACCACCGCACGGAAATCGTCCCGCCCGAGCGGACGCACGAGATCGTCTCCGACGCGTATCGCAAGGGGGCGCGCGAATTCCTGCTCGTGAACGTCTCGAACGTGCGTCCGTTCCTCTATACGCTCGGCGCCACCTGCGAGATGGCGTGTCGGCTCGAGACGTTCGCAACGCCGGAGTACGCGCGGCGCTGGACCGAGGCGCGCTTCGGCGATCGTGCCGCGAAGGTGCGGCGGGCCATCGACCTCTATTTCGCCGGACTCGAATGCGTCTTTTCGCGCGACGGGGTGTCGTCCTACGGTTCTCCGCTGCCGCGGGCGCAGTTGCCCGTCTTCAATGACGGCATCGTCTGCGACGAGTTGCGCCGGCTCGCGAATCGGTCGCATCGGCGTGTTTTCGACGGCGTGACCGAAAGCGGCGATGCGGATCCGCTTTCGCCCTATGCGGCCGATCCTGACGCGCTGGCGCCGGTGCCGCCCGATCAGCACAGCCAGACCTGTCAGGACATGCGCACGTTCTTCGCGCAGCGTTCGCGCATCGGTCCGCGCGCCGCCGCGCAGGTCGCCGGCATGCAGCGCTGTCTCGACGCGCTGGAGGCGGCGTCCGAGGGGATGCCGTCCGGAGAACGGGAGATCCTCTTCGAACGCTTCGGCTACCAGGCCGCGTTCTCGCAGCTGGCCTGTCGGTGCCTGAGCGAGCTCTCGCTGGCGCGGGACGCCGGGCGCGGCGGTGCGAAGGCTGCGGCGCTGAGACATCTCGACGCGGCCATCGCGGCGAGCGAGGCGCGCGAGGCGCTCGACCGCCGCTATGCGTCCGGCGTCTGGGCGCGGTGGTACGATCGCGATCTCATCTATCCGTATACGCAACTGACGGAGAACCTCCGGACATGCAGAAACGAACTTCAGAAAGGAAAAACAAAATGAAAAGTTATTGTGAAGGCAAAGTAGCGGTCGTCACGGGTGCTGGCGGCACGCTCTGCAGCTGCATCGCGATTGATCTCGCGAAGAAGGGAGCCAAGGTCGTGCTGATCGGACGCACGGCCTCGAAGCTCGAGAAGACGAAGTCCGAAATCGACGCCGCGGGCGGCATCTGCCGCATCGAGGCGGGCGACGTGACGGACGAAAAGGCCATGCAGGAGATCGCCGACCGTGTCGCCGCGGAGTGGGGTCCGTGCAAGTTCCTGATCAACGGGGCGGGCGGCAACAACGTCAAGGCCATGCCCTCGCGACTGCGTTACAGCGAGGCGGACCAGACGCCGACGACGGACTTCGACAAGGACCGCGGCTTCTGGGACATCGACATGGCGGCGTTCAAGAGCGTGCTCGAGATCAACACGATCGGCACGGTCATCCCCTCGAAGATCTACGGCATGCAGATGGCGAAGTCGGGCGGCGGCTCGATCCTCAACTTCGGCTCGATGAACACCTACCGTCCGCTCACGCGCGTCGCGCCGTACGCGATGTCGAAGGCGGCGATCGCGAACTGGACGATGTTCTTCGCGCAGTACATGGCGCCGGCAAAGGTGCGCGTCAACGCCGTCGCGCCGGGCTTCTTCGTCAACGAGCGCTCCAAGCAATACCTGATGACACCGGACGGCGGCTTCTCGCCGCGCGGCCAGCAGGTGATCGCGCATTCTCCGATGGGCCGCTTCGGCGAGGCGCCGGAGCTCCTCGGCTGCGTCGAGTGGCTGCTGGACGACGAGAAGGCCAGCTTCGTCACCGGCATCACCGTGCCCGTCGACGGCGGCTTCCTCACCTCTGCAGGTGTGTGATCGAAACCCGAAACCAGAAAACAGGAACCCGAAACCATGAAACTCCTCCTCACCTCCCTCTCCGCCGCGTTGGCAGCCACGAGCTTCGCCGGCGTCCATAACATCCAGCGCGACACCTCCCCGGACCGCGTCAAAACCCCGCTCTCGGTCGACCTCACGCGCGTCGGCACGATCCGTCCGCGCGGCGTTTCCGAGATCCGCGGCCAGAACTGGCGTCTCGGCTGCGAGATCCTCGACCGTGACTACATGAACTTCGACGAGTACAAGGAGCATGTCGCGCCGCTCGGCATCAAGCTCGTGCGCCTGCAGGGCGGCTGGGCGAAGTGCGAAAAGGAGAAGGGCCAGTACGACTTTGCGTGGCTCGACCACATCGTCGACACGCTGCGGGCCGACGGCATCGATTGCGCGATTGAGACCTCCTACGGCAATCCGATCTACAACGGCGGCGGCTCGCAGGACCTCGCCGGCGGCTTCCCGACGAGCGAGGAGGGCCTTGCGGGCTGGGACGCCTGGGTGGACGCGATCACGAAGCATTTCGCCGGCCGCGTGAACAAGTGGCTGATGTGGAACGAGCCGGACATCCGTCCCTATGACGGTTCGCCCAAGAAGACGCCCGAGCAGATCGCCGTCTTCAACATCCGTACGGCGAAGATCGTGAAGAAGAACATCCCCGACGCCGAGATCACGGGCCTCTCGCTCGCGTCCTCGAGTCCTGTTCTCTTCGAGGACTGCCTCAAGGGCCTCGGCAAAGAGGTCGGTCTCTTCAAGAACTTCATCTACCACGGCTACGCGCCGGCGCCAGAGCAGTCCTACGCCAATGTCGAGAAGCTCAAGGAAGCGGTGGCGAAGTACGCGCCGCACGCCACGATGTGGCAGGGTGAGAACGGCTGCCCGAGCGAGATGCGCACGGACTCCTTCGCGCTCAACAACATCGCCTGGAGCGAGTATTCGCAGGCGAAGTGGGACATGCGCCGCATGCTGGGCGACCTCGGCCATGACGTGCCGTCGAGCGTCTACACGATCTGCGACTTCCGCCACGAAGGCAAGGGCAAGGACCGCGGCATGAACAACAAGGGCCTGATCCGCGCTAACGAGGACAAGGAAGTCATCGGCATCAAGCGCTCCTACTACGCCGTGCAGAACGTCGTCAGCGTCTTCGACGACACGCTCACGCGCGTGAAGGGCTCGCGCCATCGTGACGGCTTCGGCACCGACGACGGTTCGCTCTCCACCTACCACTACGTCAAGAATGACGGATCCAACCTGTTCGTCTTCTGGACGCATGGCAAGGACTACACGTACCTCAAGAAGGAGGAGAAGGCCAAGGTCGCCAAGGATGTGAAGGACGGCCGCTCGGCCGATGGCACGCTCACGCAAAACGGCGCGATGAACCTGAAGTACGAGCGTCCGAGCGACTGCTTCGCGACGCGCCCCGGCGTCTTCACGCTGACGGGCGAGCACATGAAGGCATTCAAGGAGCCCGTGTGGGTCGATCTTCTCACGGGTCGCGTGTACGCGTTCCCGAAGGAGAGCCAGGTCGTCGGCAAGACGGTCATCACGTACTTCAACGTGCCGGTCTACGATTCGCCCTGCGTGCTGACCGAGCGGAGCGCCCTGCCGCTTTAAACCTCGGGGACAGTCCCCGAATGACCCAGAGACCGAGGCGGACGTGCCATTGGAAAAGTCTCGGGAGATTTCAGACGGTGCGGAAAATTAATTTGAGGCCGTATTTGCAGGCGTTTATAAAAAACCGGGATAAGCCTGACTTTTCTTCGGTGAGTGGCAGAA
>DCIH01000117.1:0-183 GCA_002317575.1 Verrucomicrobia bacterium UBA1731
AGCGTCCCGCCGGAATGCGCTCGAGAATCTGGCGACTGCGCGTCGGATCCGCACGCAAGGCGGCCGTGTTGTCCGTGGCGATGTAGCCGGGCGCGATGCCGTTCACGTTCACGCCCTTGCCCGCCCACTCGTTCGCGAGGGCCTTCACGAGCTGCCCCACCGCGCCCTTCGACGCCGCATAGC
>DCIH01000117.1:230-357 GCA_002317575.1 Verrucomicrobia bacterium UBA1731
CGCCCTGGAACGTCAGGAGCGAGCACGTGAACACGATCTTGCCCCAACCGCGCGCGACCATGTCCTTGCCGAACTCGCGCGCGAGAATGAACTGCGAATTCGCGTTCACGTTCATCACCTTGTCCCA
>DCIH01000117.1:379-7167 GCA_002317575.1 Verrucomicrobia bacterium UBA1731
CCCGCGTTGTTCACGAGGATGTCGATCTGGTGCTCCTTTTTGATCTTCGCGATGAACGCGTAGACCGCCTCGCGGTCGGAAAGGTCGCATTCCTTCGAGGACGTGCGGATCACGTTCGCGCCCGCTTCTTCAAGGGCGTCCGCCATCGCCTTGCCGATGCCGCGGTTGGATCCGGTCACAAGAGCCGTTTTTCCAGTAAGGTCGTAGGTGATCATGGGAGTCAGGGGTTAGGAGTTAGGGGTTAGGAGTTAGGAGTTAGGGGTTGGGGGTTAGGGGTTAGGGGTTAGGGGTTAGGGGCGCGGTAGGTGACGGAAACGTCGGCCGCCGCCACCGGCTTGTCGAAACGCACGGCCACGCGACGCGGCGCGACGTGGCCGGGATTTGCGACATCCTCTTCAACGAGCGAATAGGCACCGCCCGTCACCGTGATTTCAGGCCGGACGCCCCACCCCATCTTCAGCGTGCGGCAATCGCCGCGGCGATCCGCCTGGGCCGCTTCGAGATACGTGTTGAACGGCGACTCGAACGCCGTCGGCGCGGAGAACGCGACGTGGTCGCGCACGGTGAACGTCTTCGCCTTGCGGTCGTAGACGAACGTGCGCGTGAGTTCCTTGAGCGTCTTCACGTCGTATGCGGCCTTGAGGTCGAGCACGACCGTCGCGACGTCGCCGTCCAGCTTCTTCGAAAGCACCTTCGCCGCCACCGCGCGTCCCGTGGACTGCAGTTTGCCGCCGACGACCGGCACGGGGTGTCCGTAGGAGTTGAGCACCTTCGACTCGTAGCGCTGGCCGCTGAACGTGCGGCGCGTGTATTCCTCCGCGCCGGGATCGCCCGCCACGAAAAGGTCTTTCGCCATCACGTAGTACGAACCGAGGTCGTTGTGGTTGTGGAGCTCGTCGTTGTGTCCGCCCTTGAACGCGACGGAAAGGTGTTCGGGATCGCGCAGGAGCCACACCTGGCCGTCCGCGAATTCGCTCGCGGGCGGAAGCGCCTTCGGAAGGTCCGGCCAGAATTCGTCGACGAGCGCGAGCAAACGCGGAGACGCCGCGCCGTTGCCGTCCGCGAACGCGGGCGACGCCCCTTCGCGCAGCGTGTACGCGCGGGCGTACGCCGCCGCGAGGCGCTGCTTCGGACGCCAGAAGAAATTCAGCTTGCCGCCGGTGATGCGGTCCAGGAGACGGCCCGTCAGCAGATGGTGGCCGAAGCCGTAGTTCCAGTAGCCCATGCCCTCCGAGCAGTAGCCGTCCGCGGCGAAACCGTCGGCGACGTAGCGGTCCGCCGCCGTGTCGGCGGAGGCGACGAAGAACGCGCGGTCGGCGGGGTCGTCGATCAGACCGCAGGCGGCGCAGACGACGTTGTCCCAGCAGACGGAATTCCAGTTATTGCCGCAGTCGATCCACCAGAGGCACGTCGCGCGCACCCCGCCGACGGCCGTCTCGCCGTAGAGCCGCATCGGCGTTTCGCGCCGCACCGGCGCGAACACGCGGCGCTCGGCGTTTTCCTTGACGCGCGCGACCGTTTCGGGGCGCAGCTTGTTCCCAAGCGCCTGGACGACGCACGCGAGATGCGCGGCGACTTCGGTGGAAAAGAGATCGGCGGTGATCCATTCGCCGCGCCACGTGCCCTTGCCGCCGTCCGGCCAGTCGTGCGCCGGCAGCACCCACGACTTCATGTCGCAAATCGCCGCCACGAATTCCTCGATCCGGGCGAGGAGTTTCTCGGCGGGCGGCGCGTCCGGCATCCGCGCCATGCCGGCGGCGACCGCCGTCAGCGCGTCGAGGCGCTGCAGCCGCGCGAAGAAGCGGTCCTGGTAGCGCGAACGGTTGCCGTTCTCCCAGAACTCGCCGTAGAGCGCGTCCGAGGTGTCCGGAATCGGCTCGGCGAGCGCCCGCCGGGCGACCGGAAGGACGTCCGACGAAACGGTCCGCGACCGCATCGCCAATTCGTCCGCCGCCAGGGCGGCCTTCGGCGGCAGCGCGGCGATGCCCGGCTTCGCCGCGATCGCCGCCTCGCGCTTCAGAAGCGCGCGGAAGCGGAGCAGCGCCTCGAGGAAATAGTAGTCGCCGTAGTCGAGCGGCGTGTCGACTTCGCTCTCGCCCGGCTTGTGGCCGACACCGTGCTTGAGGAGGAAATGCCCGACCTCGCCGCCCTTGGAGAAGTATGCGTCGGACGAAAGCGCCAAAAGCTGCTTCACCGCGAACGCGCGGTAGCGGTCGCGATCGGCCGCGCCGACGTACTGCGAGAGCTCGACGAGCGCGGACGCCATGATCGCGCCCGCGGACGTGTCGCGCTCCTCGCCGGGCGCGCCGTAGTCCCAACAGGGGATGCCGTCCGCCGGCATGTTCGGATGGTTGATCGCGTAGTCGGCCAGCTTCTTCGCGAAGTCCAGGTAGCGCACGTAGCCCGTGGTGCGGTACATCATCGTGTAGCCGTAGATCGCCCAGCTTTCGCCGCGGCTCCACGCCGTTTCGCAGCTCGCGCCCTGGCCGCGCATGACGCCCTTGACGCGCCCCGTCGTCTGGTCGTAGTCGAGCACGTGGAAGCAGCCGCCGTCGGCGCGGAAGTGGTGTTTCATCGTCGCGTCCGCGTGCGAACAGGCGATGGCGTTGAAGTCGACGCGCTTCTCGCCCGCCGGTTTCGGCAAACTCGCCGCGAACTCGAGGAGCTCGAGGTTCATGAGGTTGTCGGGGATGACGAGGAAGTCCTTCTTCTCGTCCAAAGCGCCCCAGCTGCGGATGAGGCCGAGCTTGTCGTTGTAGCGCTTGCAGAGCGATTCGGCCGTCTCCACGAGCAGCGCGTCGTATTTGTCCGTTTTCAGGAGGCGACGCGCGTTGCCGAACGAACAGTACATGATGAAGCCGACGTCGTGGTTGTCCGTCACTTTGCTGTTCGGGGCGAGGATTTCGGTCCAGGCGGTCGCGCGGTCCTTGAAGAACGCGTCGCCCGTCGCCTCGTAGAGGTACCAGAGCGAGCCCGGATAGTGGCCGGAGGTCCACCAGAAGATGGAGCGCATGTCAAGCTCGTCCTTGCCGGTCTGCCACTTCTTCCAGCCGTGCGGCGTGTAGAGGTCGCCGTTCGCGCGATCCGGGCGGGCCGACACGGCGCCCTTCATCTGCGGCGTCGCCGCCGCGTCAAGCGCCTTGTAGTGCGCCGCCGACTTGGCGAAGATTTCCGGCAATTTCGCCGCCAGTTCGGCTTCGGGGGCAGTATTCACTGCAGACGAGAAAAAGAGCGCTGAAAACAATGTTGCAATCATAATGGTGGTGTTTGGGTTGTTGGGTTATTGGGTGTTTGGGTTGGCGGTGCATCGCTTTGACCTGCCACGTGCCGACTTGGCAACTGACTGAAACAGATTGCGCAGGGCAACACATTCATCATTCAGTTCCCGAATGGTTGCGTGCATGGGATAAAGTTCAAGGAGTATTTCCAACCAATAGCAACTCTCCGCGGCTTCTTTGAGAGCTATCTGCAGCTTGTGCCCGAAGTCAGCACGAGATTCTGCGCGTGTGGACTCTCGATAGTTCGCACCAATAGAGGATGCCGATTTTCCAAGCTGAAAAGCAACGACTCGTGTTGATGTTTTTTTGGGCAAGGCATCCAGAACCCTGAATACGGCAACGGAAAAGTCCATCGTCCGCCGTTCCAGCATTGTTCTAAATTCTGCGTTAGTCATTCAAACACCCCAACACCCAAAAACCCAAACACCCAAAAACCCACCAACCCAAACACCCAAGTTATGGGTTATTGCGTTATTGAGTGTTTGAGTTGTTCACCCAAAAACCCAAACACCCCAAAAACCCAAAAACCCAAACACCCAAGTTATGAGTTATTGCGTTATTGAGTGTTTGAGTTGTTCACCCAAAACCCAAACACCCAAACACCAAACCTCACCTCATCTCCCCAATCGCGACCTTGTCCATGTCGCCGTAATTGAGATTTTCGCCGGCCATGCCCCAGATGAACATGTAGTTGCTGGTGCCGGCGGCGGAATGGACGCTCCACTCGGGACTCGTGATCGCCTGCTCGTTGTGGAGCCACACGAGGCGCTGCTCCTCGGGACGGCCCATTTGATGACAGATCGCCTGTCCCTCGGGCACATTGAAGTAGAAGTACGCCTCCATGCGGCGGTTGTGCACGTGCTGCGGCATCGTGTTCCACACGCTGCCTTCCTGGAGTTCGGTGAGGCCCACCTGGAGCTGGCAGCAACCGCCGCCCTTCACCTGGGACAACACGGGCCACACGATGAGCTGGTTGATGCAACGCGCGTTCGACTCCTTGAGCGATCCGGCCTTGATAAACTTGCCGATGGTGTAACCGGGCTTCTTGCAGTTCTGGTCCGCGGTGATGCGCTGCGTCACATATTCCTTGTACGCCGGCGCGGAGTTGAGGTAGAACTTGGCGGGATTCTTCGCGTCGAGCGACTTGAAAAGAACCGTCTTCTTGCCGCAGCCCACGTACAGCGCTTCCTTGAAATCGAGCGCCCAGTCCGCGCCGTCCACGGTCACCACGCCAGGACCGCCCACGTTGATCACGCCCAGTTCGCGGCGGTCGAGAAAATGCTCGGCCTTGAGTTCCAGGAACGCGTCGAGCGCGAGAACGTCCTTCACCGGCATCGCGCCGCCGTAGACGAGCCGGTCGTACATTGAATAGGTGACGTGGATTTCATCGGGAACCATCACCTTCTCCATCACGAAACGGTCGCGTATCTTCTGCGTTTCGAAATGCTTGAAATCATCCGGGTGCGTGGCGGTCTGCACCATGTACTTCACCTCGGTCGCCCCGCACGCCAACGCGGCCACGGCCGCCCCCAACGCCAATGCTGCCTTCATGTTGCCTCCTTGACCGTTCAGAACCGGAACATCAGACCCGCCGACAGGACGAGCGAAGAATAGTCCGTCTCGGCCTTGATGCCGTGCGCGGAAACCGTGTCTTCGTCGACCCATTCGTAACCGACCTGCGCGAACACGCTCACGTGGGGAACGAGATTGCCCGTCAGGCCCACATAGCCGCCGAAACCGAGCCGGCAGTTCACGTCCGACATCCTGGCGCCGCCGACGTCGAAGTCGTTGTCGATTATGTTGCACAGCGCCTCCGCGCCGGCGTAGACGTCGATCCAGCACAGCGGACGACACCACCGGAACGCCTCCGCGGACACCCTGGGCCCGAGGCCGATCTGGTAGAGATCCGACTTGAGCGCCGTGCGCATCGTGTCGACCGCGCCGCCCGCGAGGTAGTCGCGGCGGCCGTCGGCGAGATCTGGATTCACACTGTCAAGAACCGGATCCGGCGAATCGCCGAGCACACTGTCGAAACGATAGTAGTCGTTGTAGGAGCAATAGCCGCCGCGCACGCCGTTCTCCATTCCCCAATAGCCGGCGAAACGGAGATTCGCGCTGAAGGAAAACGGCCCGGCTTCCGCGAAAGCGCGGTCGATCGAGACGCTCAACCCCATCCGCTCGTCGTCATCGGCGCCGCCCTGCGCGATGCTTTCGGTGCGACCCACGCGCAGCGCGTAATCCGACACATCGGAAACCTTCGTGCCCGTGTCGATGCCGCCGGAACGAACCGGAAGCTCGTCGATGTCGCCCGACCATTCCGAACCGTCCGCCGAAAAGGACCCCGTCTGGTAGACGCCGTCCGGCGGCGTCGATCCGCCCGAGAACGAGGTCTTCGTCCGCGCGCGCCACGCGGGCCCCGCCGATACCTTCCATCCGTCCGCCAACGCCGCGCACGTCGCCACAACCGCCACCGCAAAGATAAAACGCTTCATGTCAATGTCCTCCCAATATGCGACGTTCCGATCACTCCGGCACCACGATCGACACCTGGTAGTAGCGCTCGCTGCCGCCGCCCGGATCAGGATCCGTGAAGGTCGCGCGGTACGTGTCTTCTTCTCCCGCAACCGGCTCGACGCTCAGGACTTTCAGCGTGGTCCATGTCGCGGACAATTCGCCGCCGGAAATATCCGTCGCCATGAGGACCTTCACGCTGTCCTTGCAGACCGTCGGCCACGGCGTGTCGATCTTCGCGTAGAAGGTGACGGAATCAGCGTCCGATTCGAGCGTCGTCACCGACCCATAGGGATTGCGGTCGACCGTCACATTGTTCGCGCAGTTCGTCACGTAGTGCCACAACGCCGTCGCATATGTCTTGTTCGTCGCGACATCGTAGGCAAGATGGATCGTCACCTTACCGCCCGGCGCCTTTGTTCCGCAGTTTAGGAACGGACGGCCGGCCCAGTTGATTTCCGTCGGGCCCATGAGCGTGATCTCGCGAAGCGCGGTGTTGCCCATGAACGCCTTTTCGCCGATTGACGCGACATAGGCGGGAATCACGAGATCCGTGAGCGACATGCCCGCGAAGGCGCCCTTGCCGATGGTCAGCGCCGTCTTCGCGCCCGTCACCGAATCGCGCGGCTGCACGAACGTCAGCGAAGAGACACTCGATGCATTGGCGAACGCATAATCACCGATGTTGGTGACGAACGTCGACAGCGCGACGGACGTCAACCCCGTGCACTTGAGGAACGCCTTCGTGGCGATCGCCACGTTCGCGACGCCGTTCGAGCCGCCGAGATTCGTCTCGGGGAGAATCAACGCACCCGTCGGCTTCACCGCCTGCGCGACGATCGTGCCCGCGCCGTCCGTCTTGATGACCTCCTCCGCCGCGGGCTCGAACACATCCGAACGCCATTTCGCGTAGAGGACATGCTCCGCGAGCGCGACGAGCGGTTGCCCGTTCGTGACGACCTGCGCGCCGTTCGTGCAGCCGTCGTACCAGCCGATGAA
>DCIH01000071.1:0-4930 GCA_002317575.1 Verrucomicrobia bacterium UBA1731
ACCAGAAAATGGGTAAACTCCAGGCTGCGAATCCGTTGCGCATGCGGACCGCTTCGCGTATAATGCGCGCCATGGACCTTTCGCGTTTCCAATGCCGCTGTTGCGGCGCGTGCTGCCGCATCCCGAACGGCATCGTCCGCGTTTCCGACGCGGAAATCACGCGCATCGCCGCGCATCTCGGCATGCGCGAAAGCGACTTCATTGCCCAGGAAACGGATGTCGCGCCGGATCGCCGCGGCCTGATGCTCAAAAGCCGTCCGGACGGCGCCTGCGCCTGGCTCACGCCGGACAATCTCTGCCGCATCAATCCCGTGAAGCCCGATAAATGCCGCACCTTCCCGTTCGAATGGACGAACGCGGATTCGACCGACGTCTGTCCAGCCCTTTCGTCCGTTTCCTAAACCCGGCGGCCGCCGCGTCAAAGGGGAATAAGCCGCATTACGGCATGCGGACGACGCACAAGGCAAAGGCCAGAACAACGCACAGGAACGCCAACAGGCGTTTCCAGACGGGGTTGCGCTTCATGGCGGATTCGGGCGGGGGTCTGCCGAGCATCTTGCAGATGCCCTTGAGCGCCAACGGCACATCGCCCGGCTTGTGCGCAAGCCAGATCGCCGCCAGGATCAGCGCCACCACTGGAATGTATCGGTATTCGTTCACCCTAACCCCTAACTCCTAACCCCTAACCCCTAACCCCTTTTCCCCAGCCCCTTCTCCCGCCACGCCCACATCGTCTGGCGCGCGACGCCCAGGAGCAGCGCGGCGTCATCCTTGGTGACCACGCCGCGCGAGAAGACGCGGTGAATGCCCTGCATCATGTGGTCGGCCTTCGTCTCGTCCATGTAGCCGATTTCCTCGAGCATCTCGCGCCACATCTTCATGAGCTGCGCCTTCTGCGCCTGCGGCGCGGCCGGCGCCTTCTCGTGCGGCGGCTGGTAATGACCCGACGCCGTGAAGAGCTCGTAGCTCGTCACGAGAACGGCCTGGGCGAGGTTGATCGAGGTGTACCCTTCGTCCACGGGGATGCGGATCAGATGCGTGCACTGCGCGATTTCTTCGTTGAGAAGCCCCTTGTCTTCGCGGCCGAACACGACGGCCACCGGACCCGTCGCCGCGCGCTCGAGGATTTCCGCGGCGCAGTCGCGCGGCGCGCGCACGTGCTGACGGTAGAGTCCGCCGCGCGCGGTCGTGCCCACCACGGCCACGCAGTCGGCGATCGCCTCCTCGAAGGTCGCGAACTCCTCGCGGTTGTTCAGCACGTCATCCGCGTGCACCGCCATCTTCTGGCCCTCGATCCAGTTCTTGTCCTGGATGTTCGGCGCCGCCAGGCGCAGATGCCTGATGCCCATGTTGGCCATCGCGCGGCAGGCGCTCCCCACATTGCCCGAATACAACGTGCCCACGAGCACGATCCGGATGTTATCCAGCGGATTGTCCGTCATTTTCTCACCTTGCGCCAGGCGCCCTTCTCGCCGTCTTCGTCCGGCGCGCGTCTGCGCGCGCACAAGACACCCTCGAAACGGAGCGCGAAACCGCGCTCGTCGGAAATCCTCTCGGCCAGCGCGCACGCCGTACCCTTCTCGAAATAACGCCAGCGGCCGTCGTCCGATTCGTACAACACGCCCGTCTCGGACATCGTCTGGTAGGCGACGAACCGCGGCCCGTCCGGCACGCTGACGCGCACCTTCAGGTTTCCGACGAATTTCAGGTGCAGTCCGTTCGGCGCCACGCATTCCGATTCGCGGCGCTCGGTGCCGTAGTCGACGACGAGCTTGCCGCCTTCTTCGTTCACGAACTCGGCGCTGCGCTTGACGTCGAACCGCCACGTTGCGCAACCGCCCGCCAACGCAATCGCCGCAGCCAAGACGGCGCACCACAAACCACGCTTCACCATCGCGTCACTCCTTGAACCAGACCTGCATTTCGTTGCCAGGCTCGCGATTGTCCCACAGGCAGTACGGAATCAGCACCAGCCCGTTGGACGCCTTGAGCGCGGGATACGTCTTGTCGCCGATTGCGACCGTCGCGTCCGCGAACGTCGCGTCCGCAGGAAGCTGCGCCTCGAGCGCCTTGCCGCCGTTGTCAACGCCTTCGGCGCAATAGAGGATCGGGCCGCGCATCACCGCAAGACGTCCGACGTCCTGCTTCACGGCCGGATGCGTCTTGACGCGCTTCACCGGCATCGGCAAATCGACCGTCACCATGTCGCCTTTCTTCCACGCGCGGCCAATCGCCACGTAGCCGTCCTTGCCCGGACAACCATTGAGCGCCGCACCGTTCACCGCGACGGAAACGTCCATGAAGCCCGCGGGCGCCGTCTGCGCGTAGAGATCGCTCGGCACCGGCTTGCCCACCGCCCAACCCGGGATGCGGATGAACAAAGTTGACGGTTGAAGTTCGGAGGCTGAAGGCGCGGAAAGAACAGTCAACGTCGCCTTGCCGTTCCAGGGATAGTCGGTCTCCACCGTGAATTCCCACCCGCCGACCTTCGCCGTGCTGGCCATGAAGAGGTTCCAGTAGAGGTCGCCCTTGCCGTTCGTCGCGTACGCCATGGACGGCACCTGCGGGATCATGCGCACGTCGTTCACGGGACAGCAGCTGCAGCCGAACCACTTGCTGCGCTTGTAGCCCTCCTTGGCCGCGAGCGGATTCGGATAGAAGTACTCGTCGCCCGAAAGGGAAATGCCCGAAACGAACCCGTTGTGGAGTCCGAGTTCCATCACGTCCACGTACTTCGTTTCGCCGTAAGTGAGGAACATGCGCTGGTTCCAGAGGATGTTCGCGATCGCCGCGCACGTCTCGAGATACGCCTCGCCCCAGTCGTTCGGGAGATCGTAGGGACCGTTGAACGCCTCCCACAGAAGCCCCCACTTCGGATGCTGGAACTGCTGACGCGCGCCGATGCCGCCCGTTAGGTACAGCTTCTTGCCGACGACGTCGGACCACAGACGCAGCACGGCCTTCTCGTACGACTTGTCACCCGTGAGCGCCGAGACGTCCGCCATGCCCGTGTAGAGATAGCCCGCGCGCACGGCATGGCCGATCGCCTCGTCCTGCTCGACGACGGGCTGATGGTCCTGACAGCCCGCACCCCAGATCGTGCGCAGATCCTTGCGGCCGCGCATGTCGAGGAAGAACTTGGCAAGGTCAAGATACTTCTTCTCGCCCGTCGCGCGATAGAGCTTGCAGAGCGCGAGCTCGATTTCCTGATGGCCGGAGGTGTCCTTGATCTGCGTCTTCTCCCAGCCGAACGTGCGGCACATGAGATCGGCGGACCTGATCGCGACCTCGAGGAAGTTCCGCTCGCCCGTCGCCTTGAACCACGCGACGGCCGCTTCGATCATGTGGCCCTGGTTGTAGAGCTCGTGGCTGCTGACGAGATTGCTCCAGCGCGTCGGACCGATTCCCGTGATGCTCGGCGAGCGGTTCTTGTCGTTGAAGTGCTGGAAGTAGAAACCGAGCGTACGGGCGGTGTAGAGATAGCCGTCAAGCTCCTGGGCCTTCGCGACCTCGCCGATCAGCCAGTCCACGTACTTCTTCAGCTCCGCATCCTTCGACTGGGCGTAGACGTAGGCAGCGCCCTCCATCACCTTGAAGACGTCGGAGTCGTCGAATCGGATGCCGCCGAACGTGCCGATCGTGCGGTTCGCGGCGTTGGTGAAGTTCGCGATGCGCGGCGTTTCGTTGCACTTCGCGAAATTCGACCGGAGCGTCGCGGTGCGGTTCGTCTCGATGCGGTCGAACCAGAACCCGTGCGTCGTCTTCACCTGCGTGAGCGGCGCCGCGCGAAACGGGTAGTCGTGCGATTCCGCGGCGAATGCCGCACCCCCGGCGAAAACCGCCGCCAGGACCAGCGTCTTTTTCTTCATCATGGCTCCATTCCCTTCACAGCAATTCAATCGGCGTTTTGCGTTTGGCGCCGGGGAGATCGGCCACGAAACGCGGCAACCCCAATCCGCCGATCCTCTCGGCGCACGCCGCCGCCAGCACCTGCGCCCGTTCGAGCGGCACGCGGAAATGCGAAACGCCGGCGACGGGGTCGCACTGGAAGACGTAGTACGGCCGCACGCGCGCGCGCTGCAGTGCCCGGAACAAATCCAAAAGCGCCTCCTCCGAGTCGTTCACGCCCGCCAGCAACACCGTCTGACACGACACGGGAACGCCGCTGCGCACGAGGTTCCCGCACGCCTCGATCGCCTCGGGCGTCAATTCGTCCGCGTGGTTGAACTGCGTGTTCACCCACACTTTCCCGGAACGGCCCAGCATCTGCGCCAGCTCGCGCGTGACGCGCTCCGGATTCGTGCACGGTGCGCGCGTGCAGAGCCGCACCACGTCCACCTGCGCGAGATCCGCGAACGCGCGGACGAAACGCATCACTTCCTCGTCCGGCAGCACCAGCGGATCGCCGCCCGACAAAAGCACATCGCGCACCTCGGGACGGCCCTTCACCCAGTCCACGCAATCGCGGAGCTGCTCGTCCGTGCGCACCACCTGCGCCGAACCCAGAAGCCCCTTGCGCGTGCAGTGGCGGCAGTTCATGAAACAGCTGTCGCTCGTCATGACCAGCACGCGGTCCGGGAAGCGTTGCTTCAGCCCCCAGCAGCCGGCCGCGGCATTTTCCTCCCCGAAGGGATCCGGACCGAACCCGTCGTCCGCGTCGAGCTCGCGCGGATCGAAGACGGCCTGACGGCGGAACGCCGCGCTTTTCTCGGCGAGAGCGCGCGCGTAGGCGCAGGCGTATTCGGGAAAATCGCGTTGCATCAGGGATAGTCGGCCGGCACGGTGAGGACTTCGCAACCGTCGTCCGTGATGGCCACGGTGTGTTCGAAATGCGCGGCGTAGCCGTGGTCGCGCGTGATGACCGTCCAGCCGTTGGAACGGTCGACGTACGTCTTCTGGTCGCCCATCGTGATCATCGGCTCGATGGCGA
>DCIH01000071.1:4986-14285 GCA_002317575.1 Verrucomicrobia bacterium UBA1731
GCTTGCCGTAGTTCGGCACCTCGGGGTCTTCGTGCACGTCGCGCCCGACGCCGTGGCCGATCCAGTCGCGCACCACGCCGAACCCGGCGTCTTCCGCCACCTTCTGGATGGCGTATCCGACGTCGCCCAGATGGACGCCCGGACCGCACGCCGCGATGCCGGCGGCGAGACACTTCTTCGTGGTCTCCACGAGGCGGATCACCTCGGGATCGGTGACGCCCACCATCACCGTGCGGCTCGTGTCGCCGTTGAACCCGAGCGTGTTCACGCCCACGTCCGTCTTCACGATGTCGCCGGGCATGATCATGCGGTTCGAGGGAATGCCGTGGATGACTTCGTCGTTCACGCTTACGCACAGCGCGCCCGGGAAACCGCCGTAACCGAGGAAGCTCGCCTTCACCTTGTTCTTGAGGCAGTAGTCGCGCACCACGCGGTCGATGTCGAGCGTCGTGGCGCCCGGCCGGCACGCCGCCGCCGCGAGGTCGCGCACTTCCGCGCTCATGCGGCACGCGACGCGCATGCGGTCGATCTCCGCCTTCGTTTTGATGTCCACCTTCATTTCGTCCGCTCCTCCGCGGCGATCTTCTGGCGCCGCGCATAATGGAAATACAACGTGAGATCCGTGGAAACGAGCGCGACGTCGGCCAGGTACACCCAGCAGAGCCACAGCTTGGATCCTTCCACGAGATGCGCCGCGATGCCGCAGAAATAACCGAAGATCACGATGATCATGAAGAGCGGGCTCTTCCCGTCCACGCGCTTGGCGCGATACGTCTTGGCGATCGCGAACGGCCAGGAGAAGCCGAACGCGAAAAGCATGGCAAATTCAAGAAACGCAGACATGTCGACGCCGTTCTTTCAAAATTTGCGCTTCATTATACCACAGACCGCGTCCGGCGGCGTTCAGGGAACGACCTTGATTTCGGTCTTGCCGTCCACGCGGCGGCCGCTGACGCGGCGACCGTCCGAAAGTGCGACGTTTTCGAAGGAAACGTCCCGCCATTCCTCGGGACAGCCGCGGAAATATTCCACCTTGCCGTTCACTTCGTGGACCATCAACTCCATCACGGCCGTCGCCGCCGCGCACGCGCCGTCCATCTGCATGATCTCCTCGCCTGGCGGATCGCCCGCGACGCCCGCTTTGTTCCAGTGGCCGCCGCGGCGCATCGTGGAGACGCCCGGATGGTACACGTCGTGGCGCGAACCGTGCCCCGGGTTCGTGTAGAACGCATCCCAGGTGCGCAGCATGTGCACCGCCGCCACGGGATTGCCGAGGTGCGTGTTGAGGATCGAAGCCCACGGCACGCACCAGCCGGACCACCCGCCCGTGCCGCGCCACTGCCAGTTGAAGTAGGTGGCGTCGATCACCGGACGCGTCTTCGGGTCCTCGACGTCGATCACGTCGAACGGATAGAGCCCCGCCATGTGCGAATGGTGGCGGTGCGACTCGGTGAGGGTCTGTCCCCCGAAGAGCGCGATTTCGTCGCCGCCCGCCCAGCACGCGCTCGGCGCCACGGTGTAGAGCGGCAGACGCTTTTCGACGTCGAGCCACATCGGGTCGGGCGCTTCGCCCAACAGCTTCGCCGCCGCGACGAGGTCGCGGGCGAGACGGTGCGCCGCCGCGAGCTGGAAGCTCGGGTCGCGGCCGACGGACCCCTTCGCCAGCGCGCCCGACCATTCGGGCGACGGCCCGATCGGCAGCGAGAGCCGGCCGTCCTTCTCCTCCATCATCGCGCGGTACACGTTCATCGCGCCCTTCATGAAATCGTAGCCGCCGTTTCTGAGGAACGCGACGTCGCGCGAATACTTCACGTAGCGGAACATCATCGCCGCCACCCACGCGGTGGAGGCGTGGTCGATCGTGCCCGTCCAGAACCCGCCGATGCACACGCCGCGGTCGTCCACGGAATGCGGCAGCACGTAGCCGTGGTCGACGCCGACGAACTTGCGCGCGTTGTCCTTCAACAGCGGACGCCACGACAGCACCATCTTGAACAGCGGCATCAGGTTCGCGAAATGTCCGCCGCGGTACGCGGGCGAGTAGCACTCCTGCACGTTGATGTTGAAGTGGTAGTCGCCGTTCCACGGCACGAGTTTGTCGTCCTCGAGCCACGGCCCCTGCAATCCCGCCGCGACGCCATCCGGATCCGTCATCGCGCCGAAGCGGTACATGCCGTAGGCGAACGCGCGCTGCACGACGGGATCGGGCACCGTGACGCGCGCGCCTTCGTTCCAGAACGCCTTCCAATAGGCGACGGACGCCGCGGCCACGGCGTCGAACGCCGGACGGTCGGACGCAACCTTGTCGTCGCGCCCGGACGCAAGCGCGATTTCGCGACCCGTCTTGCGCCAGGAGAGCCACACGGGCGCGTCCGCGGGCAGCTTCCACCGGAACCCGCCGGCGTCCGCGCCGTCCGCAACGACGGCCTTCTCGAATCCGACAGGCTTGAGCTCGCGCTCGTACACGGGATGATCCGTCGCCGGCACGGACTTAACCGTGTACGCGACGCCCTCCGGGAACCGCATCGCGAACGCATGGTCCTTCTTGCTCATCGCAAGTTCCACTTTGCCGCCCTCGGCAAATTCGATTTCGCCGAGACCCGTGAACGGATCGAGCGAGCCGCGCTTGAGCGTCTTGCCCGGAACCTTCACGACAACGCGCCCCAGCGGTAGCATGTACGGATTGCGCGGCTCACCCTTCGGCGTCGTCTTCTTGAAGAGGCCCAGGAGCCGTTCCGTGTCCTCGGAGCGGACGGCCGCGACAATGTTCGTGTAGCTTTGCTCGACCGTCCATGGATAGCCGCCGCGGTGGTCCCACATGTCGGCGCGGCCGACGGTGAGGTTGATCGCGTCGCCGCCGCCCCACACGAGAACGCCCGTGACGCCGTCCGCGAACGCGAGACCTTCATGGCAACCGCCCAGGCGCGGAAACGTCCATTCCACGACGCCCGTGCGGCTCCCTTCCGCGGCGGCGAAAGCCGCGAGCGCACCAACGCAAACCAACAAAACCATCATCACGCGTTTCACGTCATTTCCTCCGAATCATGTTCCGAACGTATGCTTCCACCGCGGCGACGACGCCGGTCGGCGCCTCGTACAGACAATCGACGCGGAACGAATTCTTCACGCACATGGGCGAAAGCGCCTTCAGCTGCGACAGATCGACCGTCTCCTCGGGATGGCCGATACCGCCACCCGAGTCTGGAAAGTCCCAGCGGAGGCCGTCGTTTCGGCCGTCCAGATGGCAGCTCGCGCACGACTGCCACCCCTGGTAGCAGACGGACGCATCGTGGAACCACGCCTCGCCGAGACGGACGGGGTCCGCCGCGACGGCGGCGGAAACGCCGCCGGGGAGATCCGGCTCCACGACCACGCCGGTCGCGGGATCGACCACGGCCGTCGCTTCGGCGAAATGGAGACGGACCTCGATCGTGCCGTCCGCGCGGAAACGCACCGCGCGCGGCCCCTTTCCCTTGAACGGAATGCGGCGGCGGCCGACGCGCGTCATCAATCCGAGGTCGGCGGAAAGGTCGTCCTTCGCCGCGAGAACGGCGTCCAGGAACGCCTGGCGCGGAATGAGCGAAAGTTCGTGCGTGCCGGCGTGCGTCACGGCGATCCAGTCGGCGTTCACGGCGACGCCCCACGGATTCGCGGCGCCCGCCTGCGGATCGTCCAGGAGAACGGTGTTGATCCGCCGCCCCGTCGCGCCGTCGAACACGCTCATCGCGGACGAATTGATCCACCCGCGCTCGAGCTGCGTCGCCGGGAGGTTGTAGCGTCCGAAGCCGTGCACGACGAACACGTGCGCGCCGTCGCCCGTCGCCGCCGCGCCGCGCACGGCCGACGAACCGTCCGGCAGGGCGGAGCGCACGCCGCCAACCACGACCTCCGCCGACCGCGTGCCGTCCGCGTGCGGCTTCGCCCGCAGGTCGAACGCCACGTCCGGCGCCGCCGCGCCGCCGAACGCCGCGCCGAGGACGGCGCAACAGACCATCAGCGTTTCGCGCTTCACTTCCCATCCTCCTGGGCGTTCACGTTCGTGTTGTATCCGCCGCGGCGAACCCAGCAGCTGTAGCAGCGGCAATAGTCCTCGAAATCGCAGGTGCCGTCGACGTCCGGCCGCGTGAACGGCTTGAACACGCCCTTCGCGAGCGCGAGGAAGCGCGGTTCGTCGGCCTTCTCCACGAGCCAGAGAACGCGCGAGAGGCGCTCGTCGCCGCGGTTCACGAGCGCGTCCAGGGGCTGTTCGGCGACCTTCGCGCCGAGCGTCGCGCGCACGGCTTCGCGGAGCGCCTTCTCGCCCGCCGCGTCGATCTCGCGCAGTTCGGGCCGCTTCCAAGAATAGTCGCCGCCGATGTCGTCCGCGCAGACGTTGAGGTCGAGCCAGAGGACGAGGCGCGTCCACTCCTCGCGCGCGAGCGTGGGCCCGTGCCCCGACTTGAGCTTCTTCACGAGACCGCTCGCCGCCGCGTAGTAGTCGCGCGGCGTCGACTCCTGCGTCTCCTCGTAGGCGACGGCCTCGCCGAGAAGCTTGCGGCCGCGCAGGGACGCGAACGCCTTCTTCGCGCCGACGAGCGAGAACGGCGCGTCGCCGAGTCCGTGGCACGAGATGCACTTGCGGTCGAAGATCGGCTGGATGCTCCGCGCGTAGCTGAGCGGTCCGGCGTAGCCGAGATCGGTCTCCGGCTTCGGATCGGCGGGCACGAGGTTCTTCGGCGGACGGGCCGGGTGGACGCCGCCGTACTTGTTCTCATGGCAGCCCGTGCAGCTCTGACGCTCGCCCTTCTGCGCGTAGATGAACGAACGCATCGTCATCACCGCCATGCCGTCCCCGTCGACGGCCTGCAGCTGGATCGGCACGCCGGCGGGCATGCGGAACGCGCACGAGCCGTCCTCGGACACGGGAACCGTGCCGAGCGAGACCTTCTTCACGTCGATCGCGCCCATGTTGGCGTGCGCCGCGGTCGGCTGGCCGATGATGCGGTTCAGCCGGAGCGCCTTCACGCTGCCGCGCGGAATCGGATGGCGGCAGTCGTACACGTCGGACACATAGCATTCGCCCGTCGGCGGCGCCTTGTCGGCCGGCGGCAGCAAGGAGGCGATCGCGGGCGGCTCGGGACGCGCCACGAGCGGCATGGGGTCGAAAGTGGAGAATTCGGGATCCTGGTAGATCAGCTCGCGGCCGCCGAGCGTGTCGACGAGCCAGACGCCATAGCTGCGCGGCGTCTGCCAGGCCGCCTGCCAGCCGGGCGTGGCGCGATGCGGATGGTCTTCGGGATACCACAGCGGATCGTCCGAATACGACGCGAAGAACAGCACGTCGTTCACCGGCATCGGCGACGTCCAGGTCCCGGGAACGCGGAAACGGTCTGCCTGGGGACGCTTCGCCTCGGGGAATTCGATTTCGGGCGTGAGGCGCGTCATGCCCTTCTCGCCGTCCTCGGCGACATCCGCGTCGATCACAACGAGCGAACCCGCCGTGTAGAGATGGTGCGGACAACCCACCGCCACGACCTTGCGCGTGCCGGGAATTGGCTTCGCCTGCGCGAGCGTGTACGTCTCGAGATCGTAGCTGCCGTAGTAGTGCGACACGCCCGTGCCGTCGGGACGGACGGCCCAAAGGCCCGTGGTCGTGACGGCGTTACGGTGGATGTAGTCCCAGCGCGTGTAGACGATGCGTCCGTCGAGCAGAACCGCGGGCGACCACTCGTTCGCCTCGCCGAAGGAAAAAGGCCGCACGTTCCGTCCGTCGGCGTCGGCGGCGTAGAGGAGAAAGGACGGATTGAAGCGGCCCCAGTGGCAGCGGCCGAACGTCTGCGTGCGCGTGGAGTTGAACACGATGCCCTTGCCGCCCGGCAGGTAGCACGGATCCGCGTCCTCCACGGGAACGGTCTGCCGGCCGTCCGCCGTGGCGAGCGGATCGTCCTTCGTGCCCGTGAGCTGCCGCACCCAGCTGCCGTCCGTCGCCGCCTCCCAGATGAAGTACCGGTGGTGGATCGTCTCCGCCTCGCCGGGCGCGTTTTTGCCGTACACCGGATGGGTCGGATCCATTTCGCCGATCCATTCGTAGATGCACCGCTGCATGGGGTTTTCCTTCCCGCGCCAGAACAGGGTCGGCACGTCCAGGGGCTTCGGGTCAGCGCACGGCTTCGGCGCCTCGAAGTTGTTGAACGCGAACACGACGCGCTTCGCGTCCCAGTGGAGCGTGGGATTGAGGACGCATCCCTCCGGCAGACGGTTCCCGCCCTGGAGCAGCACCTCCTTGTGGGGTGCGAGCTTCCAGTTGCTCAACACGACGAGTCCCGGGCCGGGGCGCGCGAAACGCCCGGTGTACTGGTCCGTCATGCCCGTCTCGCTGCTGTAGGGTATGCCGCGCTGAACGGCGAGGATCTTGTCGAACGCGAGGTCCGGATGCGAAAAGAGGATCCGGCGGCGCACGCTCCGGATCTGCTTTTCCACCACGCGGCGTTCCACGTCGGTGCGCGCGTTCTTGAGCCACTTCGCATCCGCGTCGAGTTCCCGCTTGAGCCGCGCAAGCCGCTCGGCGGGCACGGCCTTCGCCACATAGTCGTAGGTGCGCAGGGCGAGATCCAACGCCTCTTCGGGCGTCTGCGCCGGCATCGCGCCAAGCGCGTTGCACGCCGCCCATGCGCACGCCAGCAGAAAAAGCCGCCTCATCGGGAACGCCTTTCCGCGGACCGCGTCACGCGGGCGTGGTGACGAAATCGGTGCAGATGGCCGCGCCCTTCTTGCCGAAGCATTCGAGCGGACGCACCTCGAAGCGGAAGCGCGCGTTCTTCGGGAAGTCGTCGAGACCGAAGGTGCAGCTGCCGGGACGGCCCGTCTTCGACTGCGGCAGATGGAAGTCGGGTGCGATCACGCGGCGCTGCGCCTGGACGAGTTCCACGTCCTCTTCGCACATGATCGCGGTAACCTCGTACTCGAAGACGCGGCACTTCTCGCGCGTCTCGGCGGCGGGGAACGTCACGTCGAGCGTCTTCTTCTCGGCGTCGATCTTCACCTCGGGCTTCGCGCCGGCGGCGAATTCGGGCGCGACGCGCTTCGCGGCGCGGGACGCGTAGTCGAACGCCTTCTTGTTCATGGGCACCACCCAGTCGTCGCCCAGCGATTCGCCGTACGTGAATTCGCGGCGGCGGAACACGAGCGCGTCGTCGTACACCGTCATGAAGAGCCCCTGGCGGCCCTCGCCCGTGCCGAGCGTGTTCATCCGCAGCGGACGGCGGTCCTTGCGCGAACCCATGAGCTGGTTTTCGCGGTAGTTATAGTCGCAGGAGGAGTACGACAAGGAGCTCGTGCCGATCGAGGTGAACGCGCCCTGCCAGATGTCGCGCTCGTCCGTGAAGGAATAGTGCGAATGGCCCGAAAACGCCACAGCGTTCGGATACTTGGAAAGCGCCTTGGTGGTTTCGCCGTTGTCGCGCCCCCACGCCCAGTCGTTGAAGCATGTGTTCGCGGGATGCGCGTGCTGCGCGTAGAAGAACGGCTTCTTCGGATCGAGGTCCGCGGCGTGCGCGGCGAGGAACGCGCCGAGCTCGTCCGTGTTGCCGTTCGTCCAGTGGCTGGAAATGAAGGTGTATCCCTTCACCTTCTTCAGCGTGAGGCGCTCGTACTTCTCGTGGAAGAGCCGTTCCCACACGGCTTCGCGCTGACGGGAAAGGCACTCCTTCGAAAGCTTCTCAACCTCCTCCGCGCTCTTGCTTCCCCAGCCCCATTCGTTCACGCAGTGGTTTCCGTACATGAACACGCGCTCGACATGCCGCCCGTCCGGCGCCTTGTCGCCGGGGAACACCTCGAACCACGTCTTGGCGACGGCCTCGAGCTCCACGACGCGGCCGGTGTCGGCCATGTCGCCCGCGATCAGCACGGCGTCCGCGCCGTTGTCGCGGAAGTATTCGAACGCGCGCTTCAGCGTCGCGCACGTGTCGGCCAGCCGGTCGCGGTTGATGTGGATGTCGCTCAGGATGCCGACCTTGAGCCGGGCCTCGCCGAAGCGGGCGGCGCCCGCGGGCGCGGCGAATGCGTGAAGGCCTCCGAAAGCGGCGGCGCCAACGAGAAACGTTCTGCGATTCAGTTCCATGATTTTCACTTTCCCATTCCAAACAACTTCAGACAAGACCGGAAATCGGCGGGGAGCGGACTGTGCCCCTTGAGCGTGCCGCCCTTCACCATTGGATCGGGCAGCTCGAGCGACGCCGCGTGCAGCATCTGGCGCGGCACCTGCATGAGGCGCGGATCGCGCACGGACTTGAGGCCGAACGTGCGATCGCCCAGGATCGGGAAGCGGACGGACGCCAGATGGCGGCGGATCTGGTTCGTGCGGCCCGTCTCGATGCGCACCTTCAAAAACGACGCATCCGGCGAGGTCGTCTCGCGCGTCACGTGCGACACGGCGGGCTTGCCGTCCAGCTCCTGGTTAATCGTCTGGTGCGGAAACGGAAACTTGCCGGCGCAGATGGCCGCGTACGTCTTCTTGACGCGACGCGTCTTGAACACCTCCACCGCGGCGAGGAACGCCGCGTGCGTCTTGGCCAGGAGCAGGCAGCCCGTGGTATCGCGGTCAAGACGGTGCACCGCCTCCAAGGTGGGGATCTTGAGCTGCAGGCGCAGAATCATCTCGACGCTCTTCGGATCCGCGCAGCTCACGACGCCGGCCGGCTTGTCGGCGATCACGAAATCGGGCGTCTCCGCCAGGACGCGCACATGCCGGAGTTCGAGCGACGGCGCGGCGGCGCCCTTTGGCGCGGCGGCGGCGGCGGGCTTGGCGCTGCCCGGCTGGCGCTTCGCAGCGCTCACCACGGCGCGCGGCACTTCCACCACATCGCCCGTGCGGAGCGCGTGGTGTGCGATCCACGTGCAATTGCGGTTCACCCAGGCGCTTCGGCCGTCGATGATCGCCTTGGCCGCGCGGCGGGAAAGTCCGCACCGGGCGGCGAGCAGATCCTGCAGCGACTTGCCGGCTTCGGACTTCGCGACGGTGAACATCTCGACATTCCCGCGACTGGCTCGAGGCGCCTGCATCAGTTGAACCGCCCCATCGCGCGGAACTTCTCGTAGCGCTGCGCCACGAGTTCGTCCTTGTTCAATTTCTTCAGTTCCTTGAGCGCGGCCAGAACGGCCTTCTTCACGTTCGCGATCGCCGTCTTCGGCGTCTTCGCGGCGCCCTTCGCGCCTTCGGGGACGATTTCGTCCACGACGCCGAGTTTCTTCAGGTCCTTCGCCGTGATCTTCAACGCTTCCGCGGCCTCGGCCGCCTTGGCGCCGTCGCGCCACAGGATGCC
>DCIH01000071.1:14296-22300 GCA_002317575.1 Verrucomicrobia bacterium UBA1731
CGCAGCCCTCGGGGGAAATGACGGAATACACGGCGTTCTCGAGCATCAGGATGCGGTCACCCACGGCGATTGCGAGCGCACCGCCCGAACCGCCTTCGCCGGTGATCACCACCACGATCGGCGTCTTCAAAGCCGCGCAGAACTCGAGCGACTTCGCGATCGCCTCGGCCTGGCCGCGCTCTTCCGCTTCACGCCCCGGATACGCGCCGGGGGTGTCCACGAGCGTCACCACGGGCAGGTCGAACTTCTCCGCGAGCGTCATCAGACGCATCGCCTTGCGGTAACCGTCGGGATTCGCCATGCCGAAGTTGGAGGCCATGTTCTCCTCCACCGTGGCGCCCTTGTTGTGTCCCAGAAGCACGCACTTCACGCCGCCGATCGTGGCGAACCCGCCCACGAGGCCGCGGTCGTCGCTCACGAGCCGGTCGCCGTGAAGCTCCTCGAAATCGGAGCACATGCCCTGCACGTAGTCGAAGAAATGCGGACGCTTCGGGTCGCGCGCCAACGTCACAATCTCAATCGCCTTCATCTCGAATCCTCTCAGAAGCCCATGTAATGGAGCGTTTTCACCACGAACGCCTTGAGGTCCTTGCGTTCGACGATCTTGTCGATGAACCCGTGCGCCTTCAGGTATTCGGCCGTCTGGAAATCGTCCGGCAGCTTCTGGTGAATCGTGTTCTCGATCACGCGCCGGCCGGCGAAACCGATGAGGACGCCGGGCTCCGTGACGTTCACGTCGCCGAGCATCGCGTAGGACGCCGAAACGCCGCCCGTGGTGGGGTCCGTGAGAATCGAGATGAACGGCAAACCGGCGGCCTTGAGCTTACCGATCGCCGCAGAGGTGCGGGCCATCTGCATGAGCGAGAGAATGCCCTCGTGCATGCGCGCGCCGCCCGAGGCGGAGCAAAGGACGAGCGGACGGCGTTCGGCGATCGCCTGCTCGCACGCGCGGCAGATGCGCTCGCCCGTGCCGGTGCCCAAGCTGCCGCCCATGAAGAAGAAGTCCATCGCGCCAAGCATCACGGGGATTTTGTCCATCGTGGCCGTGCCGATCGTCACGGATTCGCCCTCGCCCATCTTCTTGATGGTGGCTTCGACCTTCTCCTTGTAGGCACCCGTGGCGTCGTGGAAGGAAAGATGGTCGGAATATGACACCTCCGTGTAAAGCTCGGTGAACGATCCTTCGTCCGCCAGCAACGCGATGCGCGCGCGCGCCTTCATGCGCCCGTGGTAGTTGCAACGCGGACAGACGGGACTCGCGGCGTTCCATTCCGCCTTCGGCACATACGCGCCGCAACGCGGGCAGACCTGCCACAATTCCTTCGCCGGCGGCACATTCGCCGCGACGGTTTTTTCCTCCAACCAAGCCATGTCGCTATTCCTCCAAAAAATTTGGGGAATTATAGCACATGGAGGGTGCTCTTGACTATCGAAAGATGGAGCCGGCAGAGGGATTCGAACCCCCGACCAGCGGTTTACAAAACCGCTGCGCTACCACTACGCTATGCCGGCGAAAAGCGCGCGAAAGATATCACATGTTCGCATGATTTGTCAAATGCGCCCGCGAGTGCCCCGTCTGGCGCGCACGGTGGCAGAGCGGATTCATGTGGTGCAAGTCGAGCGGCTGAACCGTCGCCTCCCCTTGCGTACCCGGGCGCGTCCCGCGCCCGACGCGGCCCCTGGCGACGACTCCCCTTGTAGCAGTGCGTCCCGCACTGCGGATTGGCGTACGGACGCGGCTCCACAAGGGGGTCACGCCGATCCTCCGGCGTGACCAAGTTCACAACCGCAACATACTGTCGTGGAGATAGCACCTGACAAGTCCGTCAAAGCCGACCGGCCCTGACTCATCTTTTTCCAGCGCAACATCCTACCGTATATTTTCCGCTGTTCAGACGCGGCTCTGCGCGGGCACGGGACGCGCCCGGGTACGCAGCGAGGGGACGGGGTCGGGCGCGGCGCGCCTGCCCTGCTAACGCACCTTGCGCAGTTCGCGCGGCGAATGCGTGACGGGGCCCGTCGAAAACTCGGGGATGTTGTAGGAGAGGAAGCGCCGCTGGTGCGCCACGGGGTCTTCGACGGGCAACAGGAACGGCTTCGAGAAGACCCCCGTCGCGGCATCGAACCGCGTGATGTACGGATGCGTGTGAACGCCGTCCGTACGTCGCGAGGAGAACACCATCCACCGGCCGTCCGAGGAGAAACCGTGGTACGAATCGGATCCCGGCGCGTTGATTTCGTCGATCGCGCGGATCGTGCCGGTCGCGAGGTCGCAAAGATACAGGTCCGCCTCGTTGTGCCAGATCGGGAATCCGCCCCAGGCAGCCGCCGTCACGACAAGCCACCGTCCGTCCGGCGAAACGCGCGGGAAGAGGAAACTCACCTTGAACCGTTCCGGATCGAGAATCGTCCGCGGCTCCGAAAACGCGCGCGTCGCCGCGTCGAAGGAACGCACCACGACGCCGTAGCGCAGCCGTTCGACGTTCTTGAAGGCGTTTTCGCTGCGCACGGTTTCGTTCGACGGCGCGACGTCGTAGTCGACGACCGCGCGCGATGTGTAAAGCAGTTTGCCGTCCGGGCTCCACGTCGGGAAGCACTCGAACACCTTCCGTTCCGATTCCACGGTCGTCGTCTTGCGGTCGGCGAGCGAATACAGCACGAGATCGCTCTGCAGATCGACGACTTCGATTTTCTGCGGCGACGCGAGATGAAACGCCTGACGCGTCTCGTTCACCGAGAACGCGATGAATTCCCCCGAAGGATGCCACGCGGGGTACGCGCCGCGGCCGGCGTAGCCGAATTGCGACTGGACGACGTGCTTGCCAAGTCCGTACTTGGGATGCGCGATCACCGTCCCCGCGTCGTTGGCACGCTTGTGGAAGAGGAACGTTTCGGGATCGCCTTGGCGGTAGGTGTGGCAGTTGACGCACTGCTTGCGGGACGTCTGGACGTTGCGGTACAGCGCCCGCTCCGAAAACGAGGAAAGGTCGCGCTGGTAGATGCCCATTTCGTCGAACGCGGTGTAGCTCGGCGGAATGAGGCGGTAGGTGAGGTAGCCGTCGATCGCCGTTTCGGACACCGCGTTCGTGGCGACGAGCGGCGCGCCGCCGTCGAGCGGCTTCACGGAAATGACATACTCCTTGCCGCGGCACGCGCCGAGAAAACCGCGCCATTCGGAAAGTCCGAACCGGATGTTCCGTCCGCGCTTCGCGAGCGACGCGCCGTCCGGCCCCGCGAGCACGACCTCGGCGTCGCGGTCGAGATCGAAATTGAGCGGCGCGACGTTCGGCGGAACGGCGATTCCCGCATAGTCGGGCGTCATCGAAACGAGCGCGGCGGCGAAAAGAAGGCCCGTCATTTCAGCGCCTCCAGGAACACGGGTCCGATCCGTCCGTCGGGATACAGCGCGCGCATCGCGTTCGGGTTGTTCTTCAGGACGTCCGGCTTGCCGTCGAGCAGCGCCACGGCGAAGAGCATCTTGAGCATCGCCGGCGGACAGTTCGACAGTTGCCGGAAATGAGCGTAGACGAAACGGTCCACGACGCACTCGTTGCCGAAATACGGCGACGCCCCCGGCGCGCCCACGAGACCCTGCCACACGCCGTGCATGCCGAACGGTTCTTCAAGGTCCGGGAACGCCGCCGTCGTGAGCGGAACCGTCTCCAGCGCGGCGAGACGCCGTTTCGCGAAATCGCCCCGAAACGGGAATCGCGCGCACTCCGCAAAATATTTGCGGGCGAGTTCGACTTCGCCCGTCACGAGCGCGGCGTCGCCGAGAAGCCGGAAATACTGCGGCTGCCACCCCTTCACCGCCGCCGCCTCGTAAATCCAACGGCGCGCGGGGAGAACGAATCCGTACTGGAAAAGCATGAGCGGACCGGCCATGACCATCTCGTCCTCGGGGTTGTCCGCATACTCGGCGGGCATCGGATAACGGAACAGATCGCGGTCGAGCCGGTCCGCGCGGAATAGTGCGAGAATCCGCCACGCGGTCTCCATGCGCTCCGGATGCGCTTTTCCGGGCGCGACGGCGAGCGCGTCGTCGAACCGGTTCTCGCGCACGGCCCGTTCCATTTCCAACTGGTCGCGGCAATCGCGCCGCGGCAGCACAAGAACAAACAGCACGGCGAACAGCGCGGGCGGCACGACATGCGCCCACGGCGGCAAAACGGCAGGACGCTTCGCGAACGCCGCCGCGGCGAGCAACGCGAACGGCAGCAACGCGGCGGCGGACCGCGCATCCCACGCAAGCTGCAGCGGCAGCGCCCACGCGCTTTCGAGCGTCTCGCCCGCGGGCAGATCGCCCCATGCGGCGTTTCCGAGCAGCACGAGCGCGCCCTGCAGCGCCGCGAATCCGACGAGTCCGCGCCAGCCCCACGCGAGAAACCCCGCGAAAACCGCGAACCAGACGAGCTGCAGCTGCGCGAACGGCGGATGCGGCAAGAGCCAGACGTGGACGCCCAACGACAACGTCGGCAGCGCGTACAGGGCGGCGACGAGCCACGGCGCGAACGGCGCGAACGACGACCGCCGACGGCGCAACGCCCACTGGGCCATAGCCGCGACGGCCGCCACGGCCGTGAGTTGCGCGAGCACGCCCCACCAAACGAGATCCGCTGCGGACAGCATCCGCGCGCACCAATCGACGGCACCCCAGGGATGCGCGCGTGCGCAGTCGAGGAAACCCGGCCAATCCGCGCGCACCAGCACCTGATCGGCGATCTTGTGCGTCACCTCGCGCCACGCGACGTGGAAACCCGCGACGCTCGCAAGCGCCGCCCCCCAATGCACGTAACCGGATGTGATGCGAAAGCGCATGTGTCCGTGGCACTATCGGATGTCGACGGGAATCCGCCCGCGGGGCGTGGCGACGCTGCCTTTCACGGACAATCCTGGCACGCGCGGTTTCACCTCGTACGTCGCGTAGCCGGGCGCCGTCGGACGAACGCCCATCACGTATTCGGTGATGTACCAGGCGATCATCGCACTCCACCCGTGGCACAGCGAACCGCTGCCGCCCGCATATTTAGGGCCCTGCGACGTCTCCCACCAGGTCGTCGTTCCGGCGTCGATCTGCGCACGGTAAAGCGACACGATCTTCTCGTGCGCCCATGGACGGTCCGCGTCCGTGCCGTTTTCCCACACGCCCTTCACGAGATACCGCAGCGTCGCGAGCGACTGCACGCCGAATTTGTCCGTCTTCAGCGCATCCAGCACGCGGCGGCGTTTCGCCGCCGGCACGAGTCCTCGCTCCAGGAACAGCGACTGGATGAGTGCGTGGTACTGTTCCTTTTCGCCGCGGTCGTTGATGCAGTCGGCGTAACCGCCCTTCGCTTCGTCCCAGTAGTACGCCTCGGCCCGCACACCGAGTTCGCGCGCAGTCGCTTCGAGGCGATCCGCGAACGCACCGTCCCCTTCCGCGCGGAAGAGCGGCGCCAGCGCCAAAAGCGCCTCGTGCAGGTACAGGTTGTAGAACGCGTTCGGCGGAAAGGCGTTGTACTCCATCTGCGGCGCTTCGCAGTAGTCCCAGCGCGGCTTGTCGTCCGGCGGCAGATAGAGACCGTCCTTGCGCACGGCGAGAATCTTCCCGAGCATGTCCTTGAGCTGCGGCGCCAGACGGCGGAAGAGCGACGCGTCGCCCGAGTACCACCCGTATTCCGCAATGGACGTCATCCACGGGAATGTGAACATCGGAATGAACAGTTCGCCGCCGTACGGTTCGGCCGCCTTGATGAAACCGTTCGACTTCGCGCCGGCCGCGTAGAGTTCGATCATCGCCGCCGCGTGTTCGTAGTCGCCGAACATGCCGTAGGAAAAGAGCTGCTGGTTGCGCGCGTCGTACGGACAGATCGACTGCTCGCGTCCGGGGCAGTTTTCGTACTTCTCGTGGCGGCAGCAGCGGAGCGTCCGCCAGGAAATGTCCCACGCCTTCTCCCAAAACGGATTGGAGCACGCGAACGCCGGCTTGTCCATGCCCGGCACGTTCACCTCCTCGAGTCCGCATTCGGCGACTTCGACGTCCGCGTCCACCGGATAGCGCAGCTCGAAATAGCGGCACCCGTACCGACGGAACCAATGGCGGTATTCCTGCGCGCCCGCCCGCGTCACGTAGCGGTCGAGCACCTCGCGCCCGTTCTTCCTGTCGGTGCAATCGGACAACCGACCGTTCGGCTGCAGGTATTCGCCGTTGACGATTTCGACCGTCGCGCCCGCCTTCGCCGTTTTCAATTTGAACCGCAGGAGTCCCGTGCGTTCTTCGCCCAGATCGTACACGCGGAAACCGTCTCCCGATGTCACCACCTTGCCCGGCACGAACGCGCCGCGCGGACACGGCGGCAAAGGCCGCTTGACGGGCGCCGCCCGCGTCGCCGCCAGCACGGCCCCTCGCGCAGAGGCGTTTCCCGCAGTAGAGCAGTTCGTCCCGAACTGCGGATTGGCGTCCCCCGCATCCCCGCGCGCGTCATACGCCCACGTCCAATTCAACGACACGAACGACTTCGTGCGCGCGCCAGTCGCGTAGCCCGCAATGCGCTCCCCGCGCCAGTGCGTTCCCGAACCGTCCACGCGCGCGCCACGCGCGTCCAACACCTCCGCCCACACGCCCGGCAGCCCGTCGTTGTGCGACGTAAAGACCCCGTTACCGTACCACACGTCCACCTGCAACGCGCGGTCCTTGCGCCCCATCGGGAGCGCGATTTCCGAATACGTCTTCCGCCACGGATGGTCCGTGTACTGTCCGAACCCGACGGGTTCGCCGTCCACGTATGCGACGAAGTTCCCCGCCACGGAGATGCGCAGCGTGGCGGCGGACTCCGGCAGCGGCGCCGTGAAGCGCGCGTATGTGTTCGTCTGCGGATCGGTATCGGTCCAAATCCACTGCGGCTCGGGAACGGCACGCGCCTTCTTCGAAAACAGGAACCACTCGGGCTGCATCTGTCCGAACGTCCAATGCGGCGTCCAGCGCGCACCCGCCGTTCCGCATCCCACATACCGCCCGTCCTCCGCCAAACGCGAAATCCGCGCGCTGCGCCACGCTCCGTCCACCGCGAACGCCAAATCGTCGCGCACGTCGCCGGACAGGTTGTTCACCATCACCAGCATCTCGTCGCCGTCGGCGGAGACGTTCGCGAGCGTCCAGATTCCGGGCACGTCCAGCGCGCACACGGGCGGCGCTTCGCCACCCAACCGCGCGAACAGATTCCGCACCAGCTCCTGCTTGCGCAAGTTGTAAAGCCCGGACGAGCGGTTGCGCGTGAGCGACGTCGCCAGGAGCGCGACGCGGCCGCCGAGCGCGTTCGTCGCGAACGTGACGGACGGCGTCACGACTTGGCCGCCCACGCCCGTGAATTCGCACCACGTCTCCGTGCCGGCGCGCGGCTTGAGCGTGGCGAACTGTTCCACCGTCCCTTCCGTGCCGGCGCACAGGATGTAGAACGCGTTCACGGTGCGCCCTTTGCGCGAGAGTCCGGCGGCCGGCAGGATGCGCTCGCCGACCACCGGCAGACGGCCCTCCGCAAGCGTCACGTCTGCGCCCAGAAAATCGCCGAAACCGCGTCCCGCGAGCTGCGCCGCGGCCGTCGCGTCCAGCAGGACGCCGCCCGCGAGAAGCGCGCGGATTTCCTCGTCCGGCATCGTTTCCGTGACGTTGCCGATCACCAGCGCGGGGCCTTTCGCGTCCTTGCGCGTCGTGTACGGGATGCCGAATTTGGACAGCATGAACGCGCCGTCCGCGAGCTGGGAGCAGTGCCCGTACCCGACGCCGCGCGTGAGCGAGAAGTCCTCGGACCGCCACACGTTCCGGACGCCCGCCAGACGCGCCTTGCGCGTTTCGATGAAATCGAGCACGGCGTCCAGCCGCGGCTTCGCCGCGCGGTAGGCGTCCACGTAGCCGGGATCCTCGAGCGGATCGTCGAGATACTGCAGACAGTAGAACAGGATGTTCTGCGAACCCGCGAAGAGCGAGCCGGCCATGAGCGAGAGCATCTGCGACGCGGACGTGTAGAA
>DCIH01000102.1:0-1984 GCA_002317575.1 Verrucomicrobia bacterium UBA1731
GGGTCGGGCGCGGGATGCGCCCGCGTACGCACGCTTGCGCATCCCGTCCCTAACCCACCAACCTTGTTATGGGTTATTGCGTTATTGCGTGTTTGAGTTGTCTTCCAACCCAAACACCCACCAACCCACCAACCCAAACACCCCCTAACCCCTCACGCCTCGGGGAGGATCGTGAGCGGCGCGTGCACGTCGAGGAACTCGCCGTTGTACGGGAACATGATGAACGCGTCCGGATAGAGGCCGGCCGAGAGGCCTTCGCCCGCCGTGTTGAACGTGTACGTCATCTTCGTGTCGCTGTCGACCGTCACCTGCATTTCGGCCGTGTGCGATTCGGTGATGCTGATTTTCGCGTAGCCGCCGAGCGACAGGCGCGTGAAGCCCAGGCCGCCGATCGTCCAGCGCTTCGGCGTGCCGAGCTGGCCCGTCACCTGTCCTTCGACGCCGTCCGTCTCGTTCTTGATCGAGGTGATCTTCACGAGGTGGTCGCTCGACTCCGCGTACGGCTCGATCGTGGGCGTCACCGCCGTCACCAGCGTCACCGTCACCGTCGTCACCGTGAGCGGGTCCGTCGGGTCGATGCCGTGGGAGGCGATGCGCAGCTTGTACGTGCCCTTGGGCACCGCCACGTCGCCCTTGAGCTTGCACGTGATGCGCTGGCCGCCGTCGTTCTCCGTGACGATCACGTCGCTCTTCTTCACGAGGCCGTCCTTGGAGTACAGCGCGATGGATTCGTCCTCGCCGTCCGGCACCGTGAGGTTGCGGCCCGCCAGGCGGAACGCCTTCACGCCGTCGATCGTCTTGAAGCGCGAGGATTCGATGTCCATCTCGCTGTCCACGCGCACGGAGCCGACCGCGTCCTCGTCGCCGGAATAGCCCGGCTCGACGCCCGCGACCTTGTCGCGCAGCGCCTGCGAGAACGAAGCGCCCACGTACAGCGCGTTCACCAGCGGGTCGAAGGGCGCGTCCTCGGACGGGAACGAACCGGAGATCGCCGGGTAGACGCTCACCGTGCCCGTGGAGACGCGCATCGTGTCGTTGGCGCACGCTTCCGCGGCGTATTCGAAGAACGCGTCGAGGAAGAACTTCGCGGTCGCCTTCGTCAGGCGCGTGCCCGAAGCGAGCATCGCCGTGAGGATGTTGTCGTAGGCGAGGGACCCCACGGGGATCGCCATGCCCGTGTACGGGGCCGCCTCCGCGGTGGGCGTCGCGTTCGCGACGAGCTTGTATCCGATGTTCTTGGCCATGTCGGTTCTCCTTTCCTTACGCCGCCTTCACGACGACGTTCTTGAGCGTGGCCACGGCGGGCGCGAGGGACTCGCGGTTGCCGTTGCGGCAGCTCACTTCCAGGGTGTAGACGCCCGCTTCCAGCGCCGTCTCCAGATGGCAGGTGATCGTCTGCGCGTCGGACGCGGTGACCGCGGCCGTCGCCTTGACGAATCCCTGCGCGTCGAGGAAGCGCACGTGTTCGTCGGCGTTGCCCGTGTCGATGCCCAGGTTGACGCCCTGCACGTGGATCTCGTTCGTGCCGGTGACGCAGTTGAGCTCCTTGGTGACGTTGTCCATGAGCGAGTACACGGAGCAGGCCAGCGCCACGAGCACGTTCTCGGGCGAGACGTTGTCGAGCGCGCTCTTGAGCGGGTCGAGCGTCCGGATGGTGGCCACGAGCTGGTGGCGCGCCGGGTCGAAGCGGTCGTCGGCGCTGAGGAAGGCGCCCTTGATCGCGAAGCCCGTGGAGAGCTGTCCGAGATTGACGCGGTAGCCCGCGAGAATCTGCTTTTCGAGCTCTTCGTTGAGCGCGTTCAGGAAGTAGACCGCGAGGGACTTGTCCTGTTTCGTCTTGTCGGCGAGCTTCTGCGCGAGGGCGTCCGCGTCGACCGTTCCGTTCGTCTGGACGTTCGCGCGCCAGAGCTTGTCGCCGCCGGTGATTTCGGTGCTGACCGGCGTCAGCGAGTAGTTGATCGTAGCCATTTGGCCGATCCTTTCT
>DCIH01000102.1:2203-2619 GCA_002317575.1 Verrucomicrobia bacterium UBA1731
TGGACGGCACGGCGTCGGGCCGCGTGTTCAAGCAAGCTTGAACGCGTCCCGCCGCCATGCCTGTTCGCCTGACGGCGAACGCCCCGCCGCGGGCCACGAATCCGCCTTCGGCGGACACGAATGCGGCATCCACGAATGAATCGCTCCGCACATGAATGCCCCGCACCGTCCACCACGCGGTCTGCCGAAGTTGGTGCGGGTGCGCCGCGCCCGCCGCAAGCGGCGTCCGAACTGGTAGGGCGGCGAGTCCCTCGCCGCCGCAGAGGCGCTTCCCCAGGGGGTCACGCCGCGCGGGCGCTTGGGCGCGGCTCGGCCGTCGCCTTCGGCGACCTTCCCTCCGCTTCGCTTCGGCGCATCACGTCGGCGTGACCAAGGACGGAACAAGATCGTGAATGTCACGAACTTGGTCACGCCGG
>DCIH01000102.1:2649-6686 GCA_002317575.1 Verrucomicrobia bacterium UBA1731
CGTGACCCCCTTGAGGAGCCGCGCCCGTACGACGCCACCCCCTTGAGGTGTCGCGCCCGTACGACGCCACCCCCTTGAGGTGCCGCGCCCGGGTACACAACGAGGTGCCGCGATCACTCTCTGCCAATGCCCTGCGACATTCCGGCGGCATTTCAGCGCGAACGGCACGTCATTCCGCTGCCTCCATTCGTGTCCCGCGGAGCGGGATTCGTGGCGGGGCGGCGGGCCAGACCCGAAGGGTCGAGGCGCATCGGACGGGCGGCGTGAAGCTTGCTTCAAACGCCGCCCCGTCCGTGCGGCTCGAATCGGCGGAGCCGATTGGCCCGCCCGCACCGATTCGTGCTCACGGGGGTGTGGGGGCAGCGCCCCCATCGCGCTGACCGCATCCCAAAACTTCAAACTTCAAACTTCAAACTTCAAACTGACCCGCGGTTGTGGGGCGCTTGGCGATGTGGTAAAATTCCTGGCGGCATTTCACTTCCCATTTCCGCATGGCCAAAATCAAGTCAAAAACGAGCCGGTACCACAAGGTCGAGACCGTCGAGCATTCGACCGGATTGTGGAGTTTCGTGCAGTCCCGCACGGTGCGGATAGAGCCCGTCGGCGAGACGGAGCTTGCGCTGGCGCGGTTTCTTCCCGAGGATCTGGTCCGCTGGCAGACGTGGCCCGAAATGCAGGCGGCCATGGCGGCCAAGGGATGGGAAAAGTCGGCGTCGCGCAAGCTCGCCGAATACGAGGCGCAGTGCCGCGGCGAGGTGGTCGACGAGGCCGGAAACGAATCGTGGCTGCGCACGCCCATGTGGCTCAGGGCCTGGCGTCGGTACGGGCAGTTGGTTCCGAGCGTGAAGACGCAGAGACGCCCCGAGGACGTGCGGCTCATGTTCGGATGCGGACATGCTGGATTCGTGTGCGGCGAGGAGACGATCCGAAAAGGGCGCATGTTCTTCTTGAAGCTGAACGGCGTCAAGCACCTGGCCGTGATGCTCAAGGAAGGATGGTGGGGCTGGGAAATCATCCAGAAGTTCACGGAAATCGGAAACAACGTCGCGCCGCGCGCGGCGCTTCTGAAATCCGGCGCCGTGACGTGGCGGAACTTCGACGCGGGCGTCGTCTTCGAACTCGTCAAGGCGCATCAGATGTGCCTCTTCAAAATCGCGGAGGATCCCGTCCTTGACGCGGTGATGGACGAACCGGGGGCCGAAAAGACGGCGCGCCTTGTCCGCACGTTCGCGGTGAACCTCGAGCGCGGCGGCGGAGAAGTACGCCACTATCATCTTGCGTATTCCGTCGAATACAATCCCGGGCGGACGCATTGCGAAAACATGAGCAAGGACACCCCGCGCGAATTCGAGGTTCTGCGGGAACGGAAGATCCCCTGGACGAAGCGCCCCGTGGAGGTTTCGCGCGTCGAGGACGTGGCCGAGGTCGCGCGGAAGGTCGCGCTGGCGAACGGCTGCGCGGTCATGCCTGTCGACGCTTCGGACGAGTTGCGGCTTGCGCTTGGCCGTGCGCTCATGTTCGTGACGTTCCCCGACCGTTCGCCAACGGCGCCCGGCGGTTTGTTGAACGGCTACATGCTCGTCGGGCGAATGCTCCGGCACGCCGCCGGGAAGATTCGCGGCGACACTGGCGAGACGATCGTACGGCATCGCCAGAAACAAGCGGTCGACGCCCTTGCGAAGAAGCGTGAGCTCGTGGTCGACACGATGCTCCGCCGCCTTGTGCGCGCCGCCGGGATTGACGCCGAGACGGCATCCGCGGCGGTGCGGGACGCACCGATCTACGGTGAACTCCGCGGCATGCTCGAGGTCGCCTGCCGGAAGCTCGGCATGCTCGAAGGCAATCCGCTCAACCTCTTCAAGCCCGTCGAACAGGCCGGAATTCTCAAGCTTCCGGATCTTTCGCTTGCGATCGCCGCGGAACTGAAGGGCGCTCCCGTTTCCCGTTCGCCCGGAAGCGCGGCTCTTTTCACGCAGGCGTCTCCCATCCGCCCGCTGCCGGAAGCTTCGAACGCTTTCCGCTGGTCCCGTTCGGGCGAATTCGCGGCGGTCAAATGCTGGTCCGGATTCCGGATCGGGGGAATCGCCGCCGGCAGCGTGCGCGTTCTCCGGGACGGCGAGACGTATTACGTCATGGCTTTTCCGCAGTACGTGATGATGATGCACGGCCGCGACTTGCATTTCGATCCCGCGAACGAGAAGTCGGTGCCCATTCCCGCATTCCGTTTCGAAAGCGAGGGCGGAGAGCGCTCCCGCGGAAACCTGAGAATCGCGTGCGATCTTTACGCCTGGGACAAGATACGCAAGCGCGCCGAGGAGAAGCGGATCGTGCTTTACCGGGTCGATTTCGGGGCGTTGAAACCGCTTGCCGATCTCGCGTACTCCGCCGACAATGCGGCGCCGTGCCACGTCGCGGCGGAAATACCCGAGATCGTGGACGACGGGGCGAACCCGCCGGTCGTCCGGACGACGTTCATCATGAATCCGCATTGTCCGCGCGAAGCGCGGCGTCCGGGAATCCGTTCGTGGATCGCCTACCTTGGCCAGCATCCGGCCGACCGCGGCAGGAACCTCGTCTATTGGCCCGCCGCGCTTGCCCCTGAAGGACGCAAGGACGCAGGCGCGGATTCCTTGCCCGGCGCGTTGTCGCGCGTGGTGGAGACGGACGGAGTCCTGCTCACGGACAAGGAGCATTGGGACGAGGCGCAGGCCGCCGCCGGATACTTCGTGATGCCCGGCCGAGGCCCTCAAGAGTCTGGCGGCGCCTACAACGCCTACCAGCTCCAGGATCGCGTGTTCAACGCCCGCGACGGCCGCGTGGACTACCTCATATCACGGGGCACGTACCGCGCGACGGAAAACGGTGCGTTCGACGCCGGGAACTGGAGCCGCGTCGACGACGTGAAAAGGCGCGGCAAGCTCCTCGTCGACGCCGTTCCCGCGGACAAGATCCCCGAACTCGAAAAGCTGTTCGCCGGGAAGATCGAGGCGGATCCCATTTCCCAGAACCGGCACGGCGGCAAGAAGGCCGAGGCGTGCGAGCGGCGCAAGATACTCGGCCGGCCGCTCAAGATCGAGAGCGAAGACTGGAAGCGCATCGTCGCCCGGGAGTTCCGCAGGATCGTGTTCTCCGGCTCCATGTCCTACGAGCAGCAGCTCAGGCGTCCCGCCCATGAAGTGGCGGTGGGTCTCTGGCTCTCCACGCTGGAAAAGGAGGACGCGAAATGAACGTGTCGCTGACGTGCAGAGACGCCCGCAAGCGGCTCCCTCTGCAGAGCAGTTCGTCCCGAACTGCGTAGAGGCGCTTCCCCCTGGTGGAGCCGCGGTCGGGCGCCAATCCGCAGTTCGGGACGAACTGCTCCACATGCGGAAGCGGCGGCGAAAAGGCGTCGACGCAAACGGCGTCGGACGTGGTATAATGGTGGCTTCAATTTAAGGAACGAAAATCATGAACAAAGAACTGTTGGAAAAGGCGGTCGCCGAATCGAAGAAGGCGACCATTGCGGAGTTGTTCGCGGCGGATCCCGATCGCGCGTCGAAGTACACCATCGAAGCGGCCGGCTGGACGCTCGACTGGTCCAAGAACCGCGTGGACGGGCTCACCAAGCTGGCGCTGCTCAAGATGTGCCACGCGGCCGACCTCGAGAACGAGATCGAGAAGATGTTCACGGGCGGGAAGATCAACCGCACCGAGAACCGGGCCGTTCTCCACACGGCGCTCCGCAACTGCGACGAAAAGGCACAGGTGTTCGTGGACGGGCAGGACGTGATGCCCGACGTGCGCGCGGTGCTCGAGAAGATGTCCGCGTTCGCGAACAAGGTCCGCTCCGGCGAACACCGCGGCTTCACGGGCAAGAAGATCAAGTACGTCGTCAACGTCGGCATCGGCGGCTCCGACCTCGGCCCCGCGATGGCGAACGTCGCCCTCGCGCCGTTCGGCAAGCGCGCGATCAAGTGCTTCTTCGTGTCCAACGTCGACTCCACGCACCTGGCCGAAACGCTCCGCGAGGTGAAGGCCGACCAGACGCTCTTCATCGT
>DCIH01000102.1:6717-7258 GCA_002317575.1 Verrucomicrobia bacterium UBA1731
ACGTTCACCACGCAGGAGACGATGACGAACGCGCTGAGCGCCCGCGCCTGGCTCGTGAAGGAACTCGGCGACGAGAAGGCGGTGGCGAACCACTTCGTGGCCGTCTCCACGAACGCGGAGGAGGTCTCCAAGTTCGGCATCGACGTCGCGAACATGTTCGGCTTCTGGGACTGGGTGGGCGGCCGCTACTCGCTGCCGAGCGCGATCGGCCTGTCGCTGATGCTCTTCATCGGACCCGCCAACTTCCGCAAGCTCCTCAAGGGCTACTGGAAGATGGACAAGCACTTCCGCACGGCGAAGTTCGACAAGAACATGCCCGTGGTGCTGGCGCTCCTCGGCATTCTCTACTCGACCGGCTACGGCGCGGAAAGCTACGCGGTTTTGCCGTACGACCAGTACCTTTCCCGTTTCCCGGCCTACCTCCAGCAGATGGACATGGAGTCCAACGGCAAGAGCGTCGACCGCGACGGGAATCCCGTCACCTACACGACGGGCCCGATCGAATGGGGCGAGCCCGGCACGAACGGCCAGCATTCGTTCT
>DCIH01000102.1:7278-15675 GCA_002317575.1 Verrucomicrobia bacterium UBA1731
CCACCAGGGCACGCACCTCATCCCGGCCGATTTCATCGGCTTCGCGAAGACGCACAACCCGGTGGGCGACCACCACGACAAGCTGATGGCGAACTTCTTCGCGCAGACGGAGGCGCTTGCGTTCGGCAAGACGGCCGAGCAGTGCCGCGCCGACGGCGACCCCGAGGAACTCGTGCCGTTCAAGACGTTCGCGGGCAACCGCCCCACGAACACGCTCATGGCGGACGAACTCAAGCCCGAGACGCTCGGCGCGCTCATCGCGCTTTACGAGCACAAGGTGTTCGTGCAGGGCGTGATCTGGAACGTGTTCTCCTTCGACCAGTGGGGCGTGCAGCTCGGCAAGGTGCTCGCGAAGGGCGTTCTGAAGGATCTCGTCGCGGAGAAGCCGGAGCTGAAGCACGACTCCTCCACCAACGCGCTCATCGCGCGTTACCGCAAGGCGCTCGGCCGCGCGGTCTGAAAGGGCGCCGGTGCTCGCGTTTCTCAAGCGCTTCTCGCCTGAACGGGCGGCATGGGCTTTCGCCGCGGTTTTGGCCGCGGCGGTGGCTTTGCTGGCCATCTGGTACGGCGCGCTGAACCAGGACGAGGGGTGGTATCTCTACGCCGCCCAGCTCGTCCGCGCGGGAAAGGTCCCGTACCGGGACTTCTTCTTCACGCAGGGACCCACGCTTCCGTACGTCTACGGCGCGCTTTCCGCCGTCTGGGGCATGGCGTCGCCGCTCCACGGCCTGTTGGGCGGGCGCGTGCTGTCGTTCGTCTTTTCGGTGGGGACCGTGCTGCTGGCGGCGTCCCTGGCGCGGCGGCTTGCGGGGTGCGACCGCAAGGACGTGGCGGCGCTCGCCGTCGTGGCCGCGCTCGGATGCAATCTCTACCATGCGTATTTCACCTGCATGCCGAAGACGTACGCGTTGGGGGGATTCTTCGCGATGCTCGGCTTCTGGCTGCTGTCCGTCGGCCTTCGCCGCGCCGGCGTTTGGCGGGACTTGGCGTTGGCCGGCTGCGGCTTCGCCCTGGCGTTCGCGAGCGGGACGCGCATTTCGCTCGTGTTGCTGCTGGGCACGACGGGCGTTTCGCTGCTGGCGTTCGGCTGGTTCGCCGCGCGCGGTTTCGCCAGGTTGCGGCCGGCGCTCTGCTTCGGCGTGGCCGGTCTTGCGGGGCTGGCGGTCACGTACGGGCCGTTCGCGTTCGATCCGGCGTCCCTGCACGGTCTTCTGGCGGCGCAGGCCTATCACGCCGGCCGCGGCGGTTTCGACCCGTTCTTCGCCGTGGGGTCCGCGAGCCGTCTGGCGCGGGGCTATTGGGTGCTCGGCGCATTCCTGTTCGTGGGCGCGTGCGGCCGTCAGCGCGCGGTTTCGGAATTGGTTCGCCGCGAGACCGACGGCCTGTTCGCGCGCCGCACGGCGCTGTGGGCGCTCGTGGCCGGTTTCGCCGCGGTGTTCGCGCTCCAGATGTCCGCGCCGTTCCCCTACGACGACTACCAGGTTCCGGTGATGCCGCTTCTGGCGGTCGCGCTGGGCGTCTTCTTCGCCCGTGGAACGGCGTTTTTCTCCCGCTCGGGTGCGAACTGGCTCGCCGTGCTGCTGGCCGGTCTCGCCGCGTATTCTTCGCCGCTGCTGCAGGAATGGGCGACGTACGGCCAGGACCGTTTCTGGTGCGGCAAGAAGGAAATGACGGAACTCGCGAAGCTGCGGGCCGTGGGCGCGGCGATCGAAGCGCTCGACCCCGGCGGCAGAACGCTGCTCACGCAGGATCTGTATCTGGCCGTCGAAACGGGCCGGACGGTTCCGGAAGGCCTTGCGATGGGTCCGTTCTGCTATTTCGGCGATCTGGCGGACGACGCCGAGGCGCGCAGGCTCCACGTGCTCAACCCCGGGACGATGGAGCGGCTTCTCGAATCCGCGCCGTGTCCGCTGGCGGCGTTTTCGGGCTACGGTTTCGCGGTGAACGTGCCGAAGGGGACGGAAGTCCCGTTCGAGACGCAGACGCGTTACTGGGAGCTGCTCAAGCGGAACTACGAGCTCGCGTTCAGGGAACCCCGGTTCGGGCAGAACGCCACCACGCTGCTGGTGCTGAAGCGCAAGGCCGGCGCGGTGTCGGGAAAGGCGGCGGAATGAGCGTGCTCGAACGCGTTTCGTCCGCGGCCGACGTCAAGGCGCTTCCGGCCGCCGAGCTTCCGACGCTGGCGGCCGACGTGCGCGAGGCGATCCTCGAGACGGCGTCCCGCACGGGCGGGCACCTCGCGAGCAGCCTCGGCGCGGTGGAACTGGTGATCGGTCTCTTGCGCGCGTTCGACCCGGAGAAGGACCGCGTGCTGTGGGACGTCGGCCATCAGACGTACGCCTGGAAGATCCTCACGGGCCGGAAGGACGCGTTTCCCACGCTGCGCCAGCTGGACGGCATCACGGGTTTCCAGAATCCGTCCGAAAGCAAGGCGGACGCCTTCATTTCGGGCCATGCGGGCGTGGCGCTTGCGGCGGCGGAGGGTTTCGCGGCGGCGCGCGACCTGCGCGGCGGCGATGAAAGCGTGGTCGCCGTGGTGGGGGACGCGTCCCTGACGAACGGCATGAACCTCGAGGCGCTCAACACCTGCGCGCAGCTCGCGAAGAAGATGGTGGTGGTGCTGAACGACAACGAGATGTCGATCTCCCGGAACGTGGGGTCGTTCGCGCGTCTGCTCGGGCGGATGATCTCGGGCGTCCGCTACAACCGCGTGAAGGCGGCGGCGGAGCGCGCGGGCCACAAGCTGAAGCTCACGTTCCTGCGCGGAATCTACCACAAGCTCGAGAGCCGGCTCAAATCGCTCTGGCTCGGGAACGGCTTCTTCGAGCAGTACGGTCTGCGCTACATCGGTCCCGTGGACGGTCACGACCTCAAGGCCGTGGAAGCCGCGTTGCAGGTGGCGAAGGAGGACAAGCGCGGCGTCGTGGTGCACGTGGTGACGGTGAAGGGCAAGGGATACGCACCGGCCGAGCGCAATCCCGTCAGGTGGCACGGCGTCGGGCCGTTCGACCGCGCGACGGGCGAGCCGGTCCGCAAGGCGGGCGCGGGCTGGAGCGACGCCTTCGGCGCGGCGTTGTGCGCGCTGGCGCGCAGGGACGCGCGCGTGTGCGCGGTGACGGCGGCGATGAAGGACGGCACGGGCCTGACGGAATTCGCGAACGAATTCCCGGCGCGGTTCTTCGACGTGGGGATCTGCGAAGGCCAGGCCGTTTCCTTCGCGGCCGGTCTGGCGGCGGCCGGGATGCGCCCCGTGGTGGCGATCTATTCGACGTTCCTGCAGCGGGCCGTCGACCAGGTGCAGCACGACGTGTGTCTGCAGCATCTGCCGGTCGTCTTCGCGGTCGACCGCGCGGGGTGCGTCGGGGAGGACGGCGCGACGCACCACGGCCTGTACGACGTGCCGATGCTGCGGGCGCTTCCGGGCATGACGATCTGCGCGCCGACCTGCGCCAAGGATCTGGAAGACGCTCTGGCCGAGGCGTTGGAAAAGGGCGGACCGTGGGCGATCCGGTGGCCGCGGGGCCGCGTGCCGGAAGCGGCGGAGGCGTCGCCGCGTCACGCTGCGCCGGAAACGACGGGAACGCCGCTTCTCCATCTGGTGGCGGTGGGAAACCAGGTCGGGAAGGCCGAACGCGTGCGCGCGCTTCTGGCCGCAAAGGGCGTGGCGGCGGCGGTTTGGCCCGTGAACCGCGTGAAACCGCTGCCGGCGTTGCCGCCGCATCCGTTCGCCACGCTCGAAGACGGTGCGACGGCGGGCGGTTTCGGCGAAGCGGCCGGCGCCGATTTCCGGTTCGGCTGGCCGGATCGCGTGATCGGACACGGTTCCGTCGCGGCGTTGGAGCGGCGGTACGGATTCGACGCGGAATCGATTGCGGACGTCCTGGCGGCGGCGTCGCGCGGAAAGGAGTCGGACAATGGCTGAACAACACGGCGTGCCGGGCGAATGGGCCCGCGTGCGGGGCATGGTGCTTTCGCTGTGGCCGCTTTTCCTGTCGTTCGTTCTTCTGGGTTCGTTCGCGACGGCGGTTCTGATCGGCCGGCACGCGGGGCTGTTCGCGGCGCTCTTCGTCACGTCGGTCGTGTCCGTGGCGTGGCTCTGGCGCAAGGGGCTTCGGCGCGTGGAAAGCTTCTTCCGCGGCGCGCGCGGCGAAGAGCGCGTGGCGAATCTCCTGGGCGCGCTGCCGGCGCCGTACCACGTGTTCCACGATTTCGTCGCCGGCGCGCATCACGTCGACCACGTCGTCGCGGGCCCGGCGGGCGTGTTCGCGGTGGAGACCAAGAACTGGTCGCGCGCGGTCACGGTCGCGGACGGGCATCTGCTCGTGGGCGGCGAATTGCCGAGCCGCCCGCCGCTTGCGCAGGCCGTGAAGGAGGCCGAAGCCGTGAAGGCGGCGCTTCGGCGCGCGGGATGGGAAGGCGACGTGACGCCCGTCGTGTGCTTCGCGAGCGACACGTTCGACGCGGGTTCGGCGACGGTCGGGGGCGTTCTGGTCCTCAATGCGTGCGAGTTCGAGCGCCGGTTGGCGCAAACGGCCGAGACCGTGCCGCCGCAGGAGCTCTCGCGCCTCGTGCAGCTGATGGAGACGTGCAGATGAAATCGTTTCGCTTGTTTGCGGCGCTGCCGCTGTTGTTCCCCCTGCTGCTCGGCGCGGCCGATCTGAAGCCGCAGCCGTATTACGGCAAGGTCGCCGCCATGGTCGGCGCGCAGTTGCAGGGCAAGCACGTGCTGCAGCGCAGGTTCGACGCCGAAATGAGCGAACGCGCGTGGTCGAATCTCGTGAACCAGTGCGATTTCAACCACATGGTGTTCCTGCAGGAGGACGTCGACCGCTTCGCGTCCATGAAGACGAAGATCGGCGGGGCGCTGAAGAACCAGGACGTGTCCTTCGGCTACGACGTGTGGAAGACGTTCACGGACCGTTTCCGCGAACGCGTCGATTTCGTGACGAACCTGCTGGAGACGGCGGACTTCGATTTCTCCGCGGACGAGGAGTGGGGCTGGCAGCGCAAGGACGCGCCGTGGCCCGCGACGCGCGCCGAACAGGACGAGCTGTGGCGCCGCCGCGTGAAGAACGAATACCTGCTCATCGTGCTCGGGCGCGAACTCGACGCCGAGAAGGCCGCCCGGGAAGAGAAGGAGTCCGCCGGGGGTAAAGACGGGAAGCCGGCGGAATCGAACGAAACCGAAACGGTGAAGGGGCCTCCGCAGACGCCGAAGGAAGTGCTCGTCAGGCGCTACAGGCAGTATCTGGAAGTGATGGCGGAAAACGACGAGGAGATGCCCATGCAGCGGTACATGTCCGCCGTTTCGCAGGCGTTCGACCCGCATTCGGACTACATGTGCCCCACGCGCAAGGAGGATTTCGACATGGACATGAACCTCACGCTGTGCGGCGTGGGGGCCGTGCTCCAGATGGACGACGGCGCGCTCAAGATCGTCGAGGTGATGCCGGGCGGGCCGATGGCCAAAGACGGGCGCATCAAGAAGGACGACAAGATCGTCGGCGTCGGCCAGGGAGACGGTCCCGTCGAGGACGTGATGTACAAGCCGATGCGCAAGACGATCAAGAAGATCCGCGGTCCGAAGGGCACCACGGTCGTGCTCGAGATCATCCCCCGCAGCGACCCTTCGGGCGAAACGCGCAAGCGCATTCCGCTCGTGCGCGACGAGATCAAGCTCGAGGACCACGCGGCGACGGGGCGCGTGGAGCGCGTGGCGTGCGGCGGCGTCACGAACGCGTTCGGCTACGTGAAGCTGCCGGGCTTCTACGGCACGATGGACAAGCGTCCCGGCGACGACGGCTACCGTTCGAGTTCGCTCGACGTGGCGGAGTACGTGTCGAAGTTCAACACGCAGAACGTGGCCGGCATGATCCTCGACCTGCGCGGGAACGGCGGCGGATCGCTCAAGGAGGCCGTTTTGCTGTCCCAGCTGTTCATCCGGCCTTCGCCCGTGGTGCAGATCCGTGAAATCCGCAACCTCTACGTGCTGCCGACGTTCCCGGACCAGCCCTGCCTCGCCTACCGCAGGCCGCTCGTGGTGATGATCGACCGCGCGTCCGCTTCGGCGTCCGAGATCGTGGCGGCCGTGCTGCAGGACACGGGCCGCGCCATCGTGGTGGGCGACCGGCAGTCGCATGGCAAGGGCACGGTGCAGACCGTCCTGCCGCTCGGCGCGGAAAAGTACGGCTCCATGAAGGTGACCACGGCGCGTTTCTACCGGGTGAACGGCTCCTCCACGCAGGTGAAGGGCGTCGCAAGCGACGTGGACCTTCCGTCCGTGCTCGAAGAGCTCGACATCGGCGAGGACAAGCTTCCGAACGCGCTTCCCTGGACGCGCGTGGGGGCGGTGCGTTACCCGCAGATGGGCGAGGTCGGGAAGTACGTGCCGGAACTTCAGGCGCTTTCCCGGGCGCGCCGCGAGGCCGATCCGGAATGGCGCAAGCACATGCGGAAAGTCGCCCATTTCCGGGATTCGTCCAAACGCGCGACGGTGTCCCTCAACCGGGAGAAGCGGCTGAAGCAGCTTCGGGCCGACCGCGAAATGGATGCGGACGGGGAGCCGGTCGGCGAACTTGACGACGAACTGCCGCCGGAAGACGCGGAAGGCGCCGCGCCGGCAGGGGAAGACAAGGGCGACATCGTGCTTCAGGAGGCCTTCCGGGTGCTGGGCGATCTGGTGCGCCTGAGCGGCGGCGGCGAGATTCCGGAGGAGAAGGAAGAGCGTCAGCCCGCGTGGCTGCAGTTGTTGGGAGGCGAGTGATGCGCATGGTACACTTCACGAAGATGCACGGCGCGGGGAACGATTTCGTCCTCGTGGACGACCGCGCCGGCGGATTTCCGGTCGACGACCACCTGCGGCTCGCGGCGATGGCGAGCGCGCGTACCGGCATCGGCTGCGAGGGCGTGATCCTGGTCCAGGAGTCCGACGTGGCCGATTTCCGCATGCTGTTCTTCAATCCGGACGGCACGGCCGCCGACTTGTGCGGAAACGGCGCGCGGTGCGTGGCGGCGTTCGCGCGCGAAATCGGCGCGGTCAAGTCGCAGGCCATGACCTTCGAGACGCGCGCGGGGCTCATCGACGCCGAAATCGTGGACGAGGGCCGCGTGCGCGTGTGGATGCCCGAGCCCAAGAACCGCCGCTACGGACTCAACGTGAACGGCACGGCGGGCGATTACATCGTCGCGGGCGTGCCGCACTTCATCGTGCCCGTCAAGAGCGTCGCGACGGTGGACGTCGACGGCCTCGGCCGCGCGTTGCGGCTCGACGACGCCTTCGCGCCCGAGGGGACGAACGTCGATTTCGTCCAGTTCATCCCCCCGTCCAAGGCGCTCATCCGCACGTACGAGCGCGGCGTCGAAGCCGAATCCGGCGCGTGCGGCACGGGGTCCGTGGCAACCGCCGTCATCGGCGTCGAGACCAAGGGCATGTGCCTGCCGATCCGCATCCGCTGTTCCCAGGGCTACGAGCTTGTCGTGGAAGGCGACTACCGGAAGAGCCAGGGAACGGGTTTCATCCTGCAGGGTCCCGTGAAGAAGGTTTTCGAAGGCGACATCGATCTCGATGCGCTGGATTTGGAAGATTGACAAGACAAAAGGAGCAAGCCCATGTCGGAACTGATTGTCGCCCTGGACGTCCAAACGCGCGCGGAAGCGGTCGAGAAGGTCGAATTGCTCGGCGATGCGGTCGATTTCTACAAAATCGGCCTTGAACTCTACACGGCCGAAGGGCCGGACGTCGTCAAAGCCGTCAAGGACCTCGGCAAGAAGGTGTTCTTGGACCTGAAGTTCCACGACATTCCCCGCACGGTCGAGCGTTCCGTGCGCAGCGGCGGAAAACTGGGCGTCGATCTGATGACCATCCACGCCGTCGGCGGCAAGATGATGATCACCGCGGCGCGCGAGGCGGCGATGGAGTTCGGCGAGAACCGCCCGAAGATCCTGGCCGTCACGGTTCTCACGTCTTTGGACCAGAACGATCTCGCGGACATCGGCGTCAGGGACCGTCTCCCCGCCGAACAGGTGATGGCGATGGGGCAGTTCGCCGTGGCGAACGGCGCGGACGGCCTGGTGTCCAGTCCGAAGGAGGTTCGCTCGCTCTACGAGACCCTTCCGTACGGCACCTTGTTCGTCACGCCCGGCGTGCGCCCCGCCGGCTCGGCGGTGGGCGACCAGAAGCGCGTGGCGACGCCGGCGATGGCGGTGGGCGACGGCGCGACGCACCTCGTGGTCGGGCGTCCCATTCTCGCGGCGGCGGATCCCGTCGCCGCGGCAAAGGCCATTCGCGCCGAAATGGGCCTGTGACGATCGGCCGTATGGGTATGCCTGTCCGCGCGGCGTCAAACGACGGACCAACCGTACGCTTCGGCTCAGAATCGCCTCCCGCTTCGTCTTCGC
>DCIH01000016.1:0-343 GCA_002317575.1 Verrucomicrobia bacterium UBA1731
GTGTCGATCGTGCGCACCGTCGTCTCCAGCGTCTCCGTGGGCTCGAGACGCTCGACAAAGCACTTGATCGGAACCTTCACGGGCCAGCGCTGCATCATCTGCACGGCGACGTCCTTGCCGTCCGCGTCCGTGAGCACCGCCACGTCGTCCGTGACCGTGTAGTCGCCCGCGGGCGCGAGGGACTTCACCGTAAAGGAACCGCGGAACGCGAACGGAACCATGATCTTGTGGCCGGGCATCTTCGCGTTGTCGAAAATGCCTTCGGTGACCCAGCCGAGCGCTTCGCCGGCGGACACGCGGTCGCCCGGTTTCGCCGTGGGATGCCAGTCCCACTTCTTGTCGC
>DCIH01000016.1:484-1364 GCA_002317575.1 Verrucomicrobia bacterium UBA1731
GGCCCGAGTTCCGCCGCCAGAAGTTCGCCCGTGAATTCGACCGCGTCGCCCACCATCAGATCCGTGGTGGCGTCGAAGACCTGCATGTCGCAGCGCGTGCCGCGCACGCGGACGATTTCCGCCATCAGGCGCTTGTCGCCCAACACGGCGTAGCCCACTTCGTTCTGCGCCACGGCGCCGTCGAACACGACGGTGATCATGTTGCCGTTCACGGCCGCGATTTTGCCTTTAGTCGTCATTTTTCCGATCCTTCCACATGCAGATCAAACCACTTGTTTGGTCGCCGCCGTCAGGCGGTCGAACGCGGCGTTGCCCGCTTCGGCGGAAACGCGGTTGCGCTTGAGCGCGATTTTGAGCCGCAGGAAATACGTCTGCAGCGCGCCCTTGGAAAGCGGCGACGCCACGGGCGTCAATTCGCCGGCGGCGTCCCAGAACACGCGGTCCACCAGCGCTTCGCGCTTGAGCGGATCCTTTTCCGAAAACGCCGCCGCAATGCGGTTCTGCCAATAAAGGTCGCAGCCGCCGACGGGGCGTTTCCACCTTTCGCCGCCGCGCGCGGCGGCGATGGCGTTCCTGAGCTGCGCCTCGAGATCCGTCCACCGCGGCGGCAATTCGATCTCGCCCGCCTGCGCGAGGAACTGCTCGAGCGTGTACGGCGCGGGGCCGTCGAACGCCAGCGGCTGCAGACTCGCAACGATGTAATCGACGCTCATGGGCGAAACCCGAAACGCTTACGCCTGCACGAGCCTGGCCAGATCGGGACGCAAACGCTTCGCGAGCGCGCCCGCCACGGCGGATCCCGTGAAATCGTGCTCCACGCGACCGCCGTCCACGCGCACGGAAAAGCCCGTGCCGAGCGTTTCGTCGAGTACGACCTGGA
>DCIH01000016.1:1425-8336 GCA_002317575.1 Verrucomicrobia bacterium UBA1731
TCGGCGGCGGAATCGGCCGCCAGGGCCTTCACCGCGTCCGCCGCAAGCCGCCCCGCGACCGCGGGATCGGCGAGCGCCGCGTCGACGTCTTTGGCGAGAAGCGCCTCGAGCCGCTTCGTCACGCCGGCTTCGACTTCGCGGAGCACGTCGCGCGCCGCCTGGGCGATCGTCTCCTGCGCACGGGCGGCGAAGGCGGCCGCGTCCTGCTCGGCGGCCGCCCTGAGCGCCGCGGCCTCCTCATTGGCCTTCTTCACGGCCGCCGCCGCCGAATCCTTCGCCTTGGCCAGGATCCTGGCCGCCTCGGCATTCGCCTTTTCGACGCCGTCGCGATTGATTTTCTCAAGCAAACTCTGCAGTTCGTCAGCCATAAAACCTCCCGGAAAAAGATGCGTAAAATTATAGCGAAACTAGTATGGAATGTCAAAAAAATTGCGCGTTACAGGCAACGCAAAAAGGCCGCCAGATCCGACAACGCGCCTGCGGATTTTGGCGCACCGGGCATGGAGGCCGCCTTGTCGGCAACTGCGTCTTCACCCTGTCTGGCGAACGGTCGCCGCGAAAAGCCGCGAAGTCCCGGCATTTTGACGTTTTTCTCCGTCCGTTCGCCGCCCAACGCGATCCCCGAATGACAACGGATGCAGCGCGCGTCCTTGAACGCGTCGAAACCGCGCTTCGCGGCGGGACCGAGCGCCTCGGGATGCCCCGAACCGAACATGTACCAGTCGAACGGCGTGTGGACCGTAATGCGTGACCAGGCGTATTCGCTCAACGCCAGCACCACCTCGTTCGTGCTCCACGAGGACCCGAACGCCGCATCGAACCGGTCCCGAAAGCGCAGCCCGTTCCCGATCCGCTTGCGGAAATCCCAATTCGTCGGAAACGCAAGATAATCGGCGCCGAACACCATGCGCTCGACAACGGCGGTCAGGTTCGTCTCGGCGCCATCATGCCCGAACACGCGCTGAAACGCCAGGTTCTCGACCGGCAAGGTGACATGCGCGCCATGGCGCCGTCCGTCCGTTCCACCCTGATCGCGCGGATGACAATCCGCACAGGACCGCCTCTGTTTGCCGATGTGGTCGCACACGAACAGGTCAAGGCCGATTTCCTTGACGCTTTCGCGGACGGGCACGGACAACGGCAATGCGGCATAGTCGCTGCTGCCGTCCACATGAACGCCATACGCGGCAAACGCGGCCTTGCGCGCCGCGATCTTGCGCGCGTGGCGTTGGGCGGACAGCCACCAATTGACGCCAAAGCATCCCGCGACGGCGAACGCCGCCAGCGCGTACCAAAGGGCCTTTTTCACCAGTCCCTCTCGTTCGGCGGCAGCGGCACGTTGCGCATGCGCGCCTTCTTGGCGTTCTCGTGCTCGTCGGAACGCTCCTGCGCCTTGCGGAGCACATCCTCGACGGCCTGGTCTTCTTTCGGCTGCCGCTCTTCTTCGCCAGATTCTTCCTTCTGGTCCTGCTCCTCTTGCTGATCCTGCTGCTGCCCGTCTTCGGGCTTCTGCTGATCCTGTTGGTCCTGTTGGTCGTTCTTCTGCGGGTCGTTCTTCTGCTCGTCTTTGTTCGGTTGATTCTGCTGCTGTTGCTGCTGGTTTCGACCGCCGCCCTTGCCGTCGTTTGGCAGGAGCTCCTGGATGCGGTGGAGCTTCTTGAGCACGTCAAGCTGCTTCGCGCCACGCGCTGCGGCGTCGCCGGACTTATCCTCCGTCAACTCGATCTGAAGCTTCTCCACTTCCGTGGACAGCGCACTCACCTCGGCCTGCGCCTCGGCCGTGAACGGCGGCTTGTTCGTGTCCGCCTGCGCCTGCTGCTCGTACTGCTGCGCCCAGGCCGGGAACGCGCGCCGGAACTGGCGCGTGAAATCGAGCGCCTCCTGCTGCCAGCCGCGGCCGTTCACGTTCTCGGCGTTCGCGTAGGCGTTCGTCTGACAGGCAATGTCCTCGGCGCACGCGGCGGGCGGCATCGCCGTCAGTTTCCAGAACCGCGTGAAGATCTCTTCGCTTTTCGCCAAGTCAGCCGCGCCATCGTAATTCAAGTCGGCGAGCGCATCGGCCGCCTTGAGCGTGGCGGCACGCCCCTCCTCGACCTGGGCCGTGATCGTCATCGCCTGTTGTTCGTTCGTGACGGACTGCGCAATCGCCGTCTTGACGGGAATCCACGTGTCCGCCGCCTTCTCCGCGCGCTTTGCGAGCGCTTCGCACAACGCGACCGCGCGCGTCGCGTCGTTCGTAAGCGCCTCGGGAAACGCCTTCAGAAGCGCACGGCACTCCTTCGCCGCCGCCCCGAGGAGCGCATCGGGACCCTGCTGTCCCAACGTTTTCATCACCTCTTCGACGTGCTTCCGCTCGCGAACCTCGGGCACTTTGTCCGCCGCACGCGTGTAGTTGCGGTTGGCGCGCGCGTCTTCGGGATTCGCCCGGAGCGCGATCTGCATGTCGCGCACGGCCGACTCCAAATCGCCTTGTTCGTACGCAAGCGCACCCGACACTTCGGCTGCGCGCGGACCGTGCGTCTTGGAAAGGATCAGCGGCCGCAGGATCTCCAGCGCGTTCGTGACATCGCCCGCGCGGTACGCGTCCACACCGCGGTTCCAGACTTCGCCATCCGTCTCCGGCGCCGCCGGCCCGTCCCCGTCCTGCGCCAATGCGGTCCACGCGCAGAAAACCGCCAGCGCCGACATTTTCCATCTCATGCACATGCTGGAAATTATACCACGTTTCAATGCACCGCCACGGAAGCGGCACACAGGTGCCTTTTTTGACGCACCCTCCCCAGAAACCGCAACTGCACCCACATCGGCGGCAGCGTCGCCAATTGGCACACCACGTCCGAGATCGGCAACGCCAGCCAGATGGCGACCACGTGGTTTTCCATGCAATGCGGCAGAATCCAGATGCACGGAAGCAAACAGACCCCCTGCCGCAGCGTCGAGAGGAACACCGCCGTCCACGGATGGCCGATGGACTGGAAGTACGTCGTCGCCACCACGTTGATGCCGATGGTCCAGATCATGCAGTTCGAGATCTGCAAGGCGCGCGCCGCCGCCGCCAGAAGCTCCGGATTGCCGGCGCCCACGAAAAGCCGCGCGAGCCACATCGGGAACGGCGGCACCACCTGAACCACCGTCGCCACCACGCAGATCGCCGTGGTGACCCAAAAGCCGAGCACGAGCGTCTCCTTCACGCGCGCGAAATTCCGCGCGCCCCAATTGTACCCGAAGAGCGGTTGAAGCCCCTGCTGCGCGCCCAGCATCGGCATCAAGGTCAGGATGAGCACGCTCTGGAACACGCCCAGGGACGCGATTTGCTGCGTGGCCGTCCGCTCGTCCGGCGACCACAGCGCGAACGCCGCCGCGAGCGACATGTTGATCGCCGCGCCCAGAAGATTCTGCAGGAACGGCGCGAAACCGATGCTCGACGCCCGCCACGCGAACTCCCGATAGAACCCGATCATGCCCCACCGCAGCCGCACCGCGCTCTTACCGCGCCAGTAATGGGAGAGCGCCCAGAGACAGCTCGCCACCATCGCGACGTTCGTGGCGATCGCCGCGCCCGTGACACCCATCCCGAATCCGAAGATGAACAGCGGATCGAGAAGCATGTTCGCGCCGAACCCCACGATCATGCAGTTCATGGACGGCACGGCGCTCCCTTCGGAACGCATCGCCGCCGAAAGGCCGAACGCCAAGTGCGAGAAGAGATGCGAAAAAAGCACGATCTGCAGATACGTCTTCGCGCCGGCGAAAGCCGCCGGCGTCACTTTGCCGCCGCCGCACCAGCCGAGCACCGTGTCCAGATTGAAGAACACGAGCGGCGGCAGGACGAGGAAGAACAGCAGCTTGAACGCCACCAGTTCGCCCAGTATCTTCTCGCACGCCGTCCGGTCGCCTTCGCCGAGCTTGATCGAAAGAAGCGCCGCATGGCCCGCGCCGATGAACACGCCGAACGCGCCGAAGAGCATCATCACCGGAAAGGCGAGCGTGAGCGCAGCCATGGCGTCCTCGCCGCACCCCTGGCCGATGTAGAAACGGTCGACGACGGAATACAGCGCGTTGAGCGCCATCGCCACGAGCGCCGGCCACGAATACCTGAAGATCAGCCGCCCGATGGGCGCCGTGGCCAACTCTTCAACCTGTTCCCTCCCGCCCATGCGAGCAACATTCCCACAAGCAGGGCGCGGACGCCGTCCGCGCCGCACGCCCGCATCACTCGAACCGCAACGTCCAGAGCTGCAGCTTCAGCCGCTCGTCCAAAAGCGCGCCGTCGAGCGTCGGCGCGTGGATGCACCAGCCGCCCTTGATGTCCACGTGTTCGAGCGCCGGACACCGCTTGAACGACCCCAGCTGGTCGCGCGGTTTTATCGTCACCGTCTCAGCGCCCGTCTCGACCGCCTCCAGGGCCGCCAACAGGAAGTCCGCCGGGCCGACCGTCACGTCGCCCACGCGGATGGACGGCGGGATGAACCCGTTCAAGTCGATCGTCCGCGCCGCCGCGCGCAGATCCTTCGCCGACACGCGCGTCTCGCGCGCCACGCCCACGGGACGCTCCAGAAATCCGTGCACCTTGCCGGGAACGTGGCAGTCCGTCCCGCGCAGGAACTTGACGGCCGCCTGGAAAAGGTCGGCCACGCACCACGACGCCGGCGCGTCCACCGCGCCGAAGTCCGCCAGCAGAGCCTTGCGGATCGCCGGCACGTCCGACAGGCACACGGGCACGCGCGCCTTGAGCTTCGCCTTTTCGGCGACGACGTCGGTGATTTCGAAACGCGAGTCGGCCTTGACGCGCTTGAGGAACGCGCGCAGGTTCTTGTAAAACTGCTCGACGTCCGCCTTCGGCCGGTCCTTCACCTGGATCCACTTCCCGTACGGCACGCGGTTCCAGCCCTTGTAGTTCGGGCCGTCCCAGTGAGCTTCCTTCACCGCGATGTGCGGGTGCATGAAGAACGTGGTGAAGTCGTGCCTGGCGGCGACGTCGAGGACCTTGTCCACGTCGGGCGCTTTCCAAAGGGAACACGGAATGAGCTCCTCGAGCGTGACGATGTGCGAATACGGAATCTGCAGGAGATTGCAGTACCACATGCCCCAACGACGGCCGCCCGCCGGCGTGAGACCGTCCTTCGGCCACGAATCGTCCACGCCGAAGTCGGCGAAACCGCCGCCGCCGTAGAAGGTCATGCCCATGTCCGCGAAGGCGTACAGCGACGCATACGACCAGCTGTTCCCGGGCGGCACCGCGTAGTCCACATGGTCCAGTCCGAACGCCGCCTTGAGCATGCCCACGCCTTCGGATTCCGTGCGCAGCGCGTTGTTGTACGCGACGTTCCAGTCGGGCATGTCGGTGAGTTCGCAAACCGTGGGGTGCACGCTGTGCGTCACCGTCTGCGAACCGATCGCGTGCGGCTTCATCGCGTCGATCACATCCTGCCGCCCGTTCCGGACGATTTCCCGCGCCAAATAACCGGCGACGTTGAATTCGCCCACGATGCCTTCTTCGGTGAAGATCCTGCCGATGTCGCGCAGCGCGTCGTTCGCCTCTTGACATGTGAAGTCCTCCGTGTCGAAGAAGAACATCACCTTCGTCTTGCCCGTCTTTTTCCAAGTCGGGTCTTCGTCCACGAGCTTCGGCCGCGGACCGCGCGGGATCATCGCGTCCGCGAGGCGGCGCGCCACGACGCCCTTCGCCGGCGGATGGATTTGCGACACGTCCGAAACGTCCGCGCATTTCACGACCTGCACGCCCTTCACGAGTTCGGTCACCTCCAGCTGCGCCTGCTGGATGGCGCGCCAGGCGTCGTCGTTGCGCCAGGCGTAGTCCGCGATCTGCACCATCGTGAACGGCAGCTCGGAATCCTTGAACGCCGCGCGCCAGCTGGAAACGAGCGCCTCGCAGAGCGCGGGATAAATGCGCGCCTCGCCCTTGCCCGTGTTCGACTCGCCCTGGTACCACGCGACGTGCGACACGGCGAACGGCGCGAACGGCTCCACGTCGAGCGCGTAGAGAAGTCCTTCTTTGTTCCAGGCGGAGTACGAAGGCGCCGCGTAGTCGCCGTGGCGTTCCTCGGGCTTCAAATCGAAACGCGGTTCACGCGCGACCTTCTCGGGCATCCAGGTCTGGATGATGGACGCGCCCTGGTTGCAGTTGACGACGCCCACCGCCTCGCCCGTGCGGCGGCGCAGTTCGCGCCCCACGAGATAGCCGATGGCGCTCCAGTCGCCGACTTCCGACGCCTTGGCGCGCACCCAGCCGTCGGCGAGCGACCACCGGGAGCCGCGTTCGACGCGCGGGAGCGAGAAGAAGCGCAGCTCGGGATCGTCCGCATATTCGGATTTGTCCGTGTCGGACTCCTTGAGCCGGAACGACATGTTGGACTGTCCGGCCGCCATGACAACCCAACCGATACGCACGTCCTTGATTTCAAACGCGCGCTGTCCGCATTTGACTTCGAGCTTGTACGGTCCGCCCGCGGGCATGGCGGGAAGCTCGACGATCCAGCGTCCGTTCGCGGTTTTCGCCGTCGCACGCTTGCCGTTCATCGCCACCTCGACGGTCGCGCCATCCTGCACGGCGGTGCCGAACACGCGGATCGGTTTGTTCTTGGCGAACACCACGCCGTCCTTGAACATCGGCGCCAGGAAGACGGACCCCATGTCCGTCGCGGCGGTCTGCCAGGTCCGAAAGGAGACCTCGAATCTGTTCGTGTCGACACCCCACGCGCAAGACAGGACGCAAGCGCAAGCCAAAAGCACAATTCGTTTCATGCGCCCATTATATCATGAAACCGCACCGCGCAAAGGCATCCGAACCGTAGAGTCTGCCGTAGCGGCCGCCGCGGTGGCGCTGACGACCTGCCCCTCGGGCGGCAGATCGGCGCGCGAAAAACCGCAGGCGGCGAGCACCTTGTCCG
>DCIH01000016.1:8352-24873 GCA_002317575.1 Verrucomicrobia bacterium UBA1731
GTCGTCTGGAAATGCGCCTTGCAGTTGTTCATGAGCCACTTCGGCCCGTTCTTCTTCACCATCTCTTCGGCGAACTGCCTCACGCGCGGATCGGAAGAACCTTTGAGCGCGTCCGCGATCGTGGTCGCCTCGGCGCCCGCCTTCGCGTCCGCGCCCTTGCGACCGGCCGCCGCGAACAGCGTCACCAAGTCGCGCAAAAACACTTCGCGCGCCACCACGGACGCAGCCGCTACGGCGATGTCGCTTTCGGCCTTGTGGTGCTGATCGACGACGATCTTCTTGCCGCGCTCCTTGAGCGCGCGGCGCACCACCGTTTCCGTCGGCGCGAACTGGTCCACCACCACGCGCGGACACGTCGGCTGCTTTTCGAGCAGTTCCTCGATGCATGTGCCGTGCGCCCAAGCGAGAAGACGATTGATGTTCTTGATTTTCGCGTACAGACGATTGTACGCCGCCGGACCGATTTTCACGCACGCATAGCGGTTCGGGCCCAACAGCGTGCGGATCTGCGAGCCGACGGCGAGAATCTGCTTGTCGCTCATCTGCTTGCAGTCCTTGACGCCCATCTCGCGCATCTGCTTCGCGATGCCCTCGTCCACGTAGCAGCACGCCACCACGAGCGGACCGAAATAGTCGCCTTTGCCCGACTCGTCGGAACCGCCGTGCGCCTTGTCGCGATCGGGATCGAGCACGGCCTCGTAGCCGACGCCCACCGTGCCGAGCACGTTCGGCTCCAGAAAGAACTCCACGAAGTCGCGCGCCTTGCCGCCCTGAATGCAGCATTTGCGCTTGCCGTGCTTTTCCTTTTGGTAGAGCGTGCAGTTGAACCCATCCCCTTCCACCGCCATCAGGGAATACGGCACGGTGCGCGGACGGTAGTTCCCCGTGGACAGCATCGCCAGCAGCAGATTCTGCTGCGTGTCGTCCAGCTCGTAGGTGTAGGTCGTCGGTTCCATGGCGACGCCGCCCTTGCGATCATCCACGCTTCGCGGCGTGGCGAACCGTGACTTCGATCACGTTCACCTGGTTGCGCAACTGGAGCACGATCTGCTCGATCACGCGGTCCGTTCCAAGCACGTCGATTTTCATGCGCGAAACGGTGCCGTCTTCCGTGGGCCCCACGGAAAGCGTCTGGATGTTGTAGCCGCGGCCCGAAATGAGCCCCACGATGCGCGCCAGAACGCCCGGCTTGTTCTCGACAAAACAATTCAACCTGTGCAGCGTTTCGTTCATTGGAAGATCATCCCTTCCACCGGCGTGTCGCCCGGTTGCATCGGATACACGTTCGCGCGGGGCTCCACGATCACCTCCACCAGTACGGGGCCATCGCTGCGGACCGCCTTCGCGAGCGTCGGTTCGAGTTTTGCGGGGTCTATGACGCGCAACGCCTTGGCGCCGTGCGCCTCGGCGAGCTTCACGAAGTCCGGCAAGTAATCGTATTTGAGATCCTGATCGAGACGCTCGTTCTTGCAACGGCCCTTCACCGTGAGGATCGAATCGGCGTAGTTCTTCTTGTAGAAGATTTCCTGCCACTGCCGCACCATGCCGAGGCAACCGTTGTTGATGATCACGAAGGTCGCCGGGATCTTGTGCTCCACAGCGACCACGAGTTCCTCGAACGTCATCTGCGCGCCGCCGTCGCCGCACACCGCCACCACCTTGTGGTCCGGCTTGCCGATGGCCGCGCCGATGGCCGCGGGAATGCCGAAACCCATCGTGCCCATGCCGCCGGACGAAAGGAAGTGACGCGCATGGTTGTGGCGGAAGAACTGGGCCGTCCACATCTGGTGCTGTCCCACGTCCGTCACCAGCAGCGCGTCGCCGCCCGTGACGCGGTCGATCGTCTCGATCACCTGCTGCGGCATGATCACGCCCGGATGCATCGGCTTCCACGCCATCGGATGCTCCTTGCGCCAGGCGTCGATCTGCGCGAGCCAGTCGGGATGCTCGTTTTTCCTGACGCGCGAGTTCACCGTGGTGAGCACGTCCTTCACGTCGGCCGTGATGCCCATCGTCACGCGCACGTTCTTGGAAAGCGACGCGGGGTCGCAATCGACATGCACGATCTTCGCATGCTTCGCGTACTTCGTGAGCTTGCCGGTGACGCGGTCGTTGAACCGCACGCCCAGTGCGAGGATGAAGTCCGCGCTGTCGATGGCGCGGTTCGCCGCCGCACTGCCGTGCATGCCCGCGAGTCCGAGCGCCAGCGGTTCCGTTTCGGGAAACGAACCGAGGCCCATCAGCGTCGTCGCCACGGGAATGCCCGCCTTGCGCGCGATCGCGGCGACGTCTTTCGTCGCGCCGGAGGCGATCACGCCGCCGCCCGCGTAGATCACGGGACGCTGCGCCTCGTTGATCATCTTCGCGAGACGCGTCATCTGCGCGCTCGTCGCCGTGCTCTCGGGATGGTACGCGCGCAGCGACACGCGCTCGGGGTACTGCGCCTTGGTGAGCTGCTTCTGGACGTTCTTCGGCACGTCGATCACCACGGGGCCGGGCTTGCCGTGCGTCGCGATGTAGAACGCCTCGGCGATCGTCTCGGGGATTTCGTCCGCGTTCTGCACGAGGAAATTGTGCTTGCACACCGCCCGCGTGATGCCGATCGTGTCGGCCTCCTGGAACGCGTCCGTGCCGATCTGCGAAATCGGCACCTGGCCCGTGATGCACACGAGCGGGACGCCGTCCATGTTCGCGGTGGCGAGGCCGGTGATCGTGTTCGTCGCGCCGGGGCCGCTCGTCACCACCACCACGCCTGGCTTGCCCGTCGCGCGGGCGTAGCCGTCCGCCATATGGACGCTGCCCTGTTCGTGACGCCCCAAGACAAACCGGAACGGCGCGTCGGGAAGTTTGTCGAAAATGTCCAGCACCGCGCCGCCGGGATAGCCGAAAAGGACCTCGGTGCCGGCCTTGGCGAGCGAATCGACGATTGCCTGGGCGCCGCACACGGGTTGTTCGAAATGCTTCATGCTCGCGGAATCCTCACGCTTCGCCCGTCGTCTTGTCCACAATCGCGCAGATGCAGCAGTCGCTCCACACGTTCTCGGCCGTCTCGATCATGTCGATGATCGTGTAGATCGGCAGGATCACGCCCAACACGCCCAGCGGGCCGCCCACGCCCGCCATCAGCGAAAGCGTGAGGAAGTAGCAGCCCATCGGAACGCCCGCGTTGCCGATCGCGCAGAGCACGGAAATGCCACACCAGACGAACATCATGCCGAGCGAGGGCAGCATGCCGCCGCACTTCATCACGAAGAGCGACGTCACCAAGATGAACGCCGCGCAGCCGTTCATGTTGATCGTGCAGCAGAGCGGCAGGATGAAGCGCGCCACGGCGGGCTTCGCGCCCATGTTCTTCTCGGCCGTCGCGATCGTGACGGGCAGCGTCGCGGCGGAGGACTTCGTGAAGAGCGCCATCAGCAGCGCCGGCGTCATCTGCTTCATCACCTTGTAGCCGTTGATGCCGCGCAGGAAGCAGATGAGCGGCAGGATGATGAAGAACTGGATGAGGTTTCCGCCCAGAACGACCGCCACGTACTTGCCGATGGAACCGACGGCCATGCCGCCGAAGTCGCGCGCGAGCTGCTCCGCGAACGCGACGATGCCCAGGGGCAGCGCCCAGATGAGACCGCGGATGATCGTGAACATCACCTTCTGGAGACCGGTCAGGCAGTTCAGGAGCGCCTGCGCGTGCTCGTCCTTGCCGAGGAACGCGAGCGAGGCGCCGAACGCCGCGGCGATGAACACGACGGGCAGGACGTTGCCTTCGAGGAACGGCTTGATCAGATTGCTCGGCAGGGAATTGAGGACGTGGTCGTAGACCGTGAGCGGCTTGGCGCCGAGGTTCTTCACCATGCCGACTTCCGCGCCCTCCTTGATCGCCTCGAGGGAAAGCGCGTCCGGCGAGACGAGCAGGAAGAGGCCGAGCCCCACGAGCGCGGCGACGAAGGACGTCAGCACCGTGTAGGCGAACGTCTTGCGGAAGATGCGCCCGGACCCTTCCTTGCCGAGTCCGGCAAGCGCGGTGACGACCGCCAGCGCCACCGTCGGCACCGCGACGAACTTGAAACAGCTGGTGTAGGCGGACGCCAGGAAGTCCATGAACCGGTCGACCTCCGTCCAACCGTTCCTGACGCTGACCGTTCCGACGACCGCGCCGACGACCAGCGCCGCCGTCCAGATGATTGCCTGCTTGAATTTCATGATTGCTCCTTTAGTGAAGAACGGGGATTATACCACGTCGGCGGGCCGCGGTGAAGGCGCGGGTCAGTCGCCGAAAAGTTCGTCCCAGTTGACGAACACGGACTCGGGTCCGTGGTCGCAGGCGGACTTCATCCATGAAATGTACGTCTGCGTGGCGTGCATGCACGAAAACTTCCAGCCCACGTCGAAGAAACCCGGCTGCCGCGAGAAATCGCGTCCGTCCGGCTGAAACGTGCCGTCGTCCTCGCGCAATCGTTTGGCGAAGCGCAGCTTGTGGTCCAACTTCTGGGGCTTCTGGTTGAGGATGTCGCTGTTCGTCAGCGTGTCATAGGAGGACACGAGCGTCCCGATGTCGCCGGCCAGCGACAAATCGCGCGCCTCGTCGTCGGCGCTGGCGAGCGCCTTCCACAGCACCATCTCGAGATACGAATGCGTGCACGTGGTGTTGCCCTCCTCGCGCATCTCGGGCTTCACCCAGTAATAGTGGTTTACGGTGGGGCAGATCTTGAGCGCCAGATCCGGGACCTTGGCGGTGATGTTCGTGCCCAGCAGCATGTGGTGGTAGTCGTAGCCGCAGATTTTCTTGAAGTGCTTCTTCATGCCGCAGTAGCCCGGATGCGTCCAGGACCCCGTCAGCGGCAAGTAGTTGAAGCTCTTGAGCACCAGCGTGCGGCCGTAGCGCGCGCCATGCCACGCGGGAAACGGCAACAGCGGCACGATGTCCTCGGGACTGACGATGTTGAAGATGTTGTGGTACTTCGCGTCGTCCACTTCCAATGTCTTCTTGATGGTCACGTTCGGCGAAGCGAACGTGTACACGAAAACGTTCTCCGGTTTGACAGCGGCAAAAGGCGATTGCGCATCCGCGTCCGCCGCGTTGTCGAGACGGCTGCCGATCAGGTTCGCGACGGAACCGCCCCGACTGTGGCCCGTCACCAGGATTTTCGCCGTGGCGAGGTCGATCTTGTTCGATGCGACGTAGGCCGCCAGGGTTTCCATCACGTCGTCGGCCGCTTTGGAAAAGCCCTCGTGGAACTGCGGCATCCTGGCCGTTTCGAGTTTGGGGTCTTTGCCCCATTCGTTCGCCATGTTGAGGTTGGAAATCCACTCGTCGCGGCCGAACGTGCCGCGCACGAGCACCATGACAATCGTGTAGTCGGCGCCGGGCAGCTCGCTCTGGCGGGACGCGATCGTGAATCCGACGCGGTCGCGGCCATACTTCGGATGCTTGTAGGAAAGGTCCTCGCCGTACACGCGCACCAGGCGTTCGGGCGGAAATCCGAGATCCATGAGCGAGCGGACGTCGGTGTACAGACGGTACCCGTAGGTGGACGCCGCCAAACCGCTCATCGGTCCCGCGAGCTCCTGATGGTAGACGGTCGCGTTGTTCGTGACGTACGAATCGTCCCAATCGAACGTGGTGCGATTCACCACGTCGTAGTTCGCCATGAACGGAAACTCGAACACGCACGGCGAGCCCGGACGAGGCGCCGTCATGCATCCCGTCAACGCCGTCGCCGCGAACGCCAGGCACCACAAAACCGATTTATTCATCCCATTCCCCCTTTTTTCACGAAAACCACCGTCACAAAAGCGACAGGTCCGCCGGCGTCAGATCGCGCCAGGCGCCTGGCGCGAGATCTTCCGGCAACCGCAGCGCGCCCACGGCGACGCGCTTGAGCGAGAGCACCACGAGGTGCGCCGCCGAACACGTGTAGCGGATCTGGCGCTTGCGCCCTTCGCGCAGCTTGAACAACAGCACGTGCACGTTGTTCTCCTGCGACTTCAGAACCTCAACCGGCACGGGACGCGTGACGTATCCGTCCGGCATCGTCACGGGACCGCGAAGAACCGCCAACTTTTCGTCCGTCCATTTTCCGGCCACGCGCACGACGTACGTCTTCTCGTGCTCGAAACGCGGATGCGTGAGCCGGTTCACCAGCGCGCCGTCGTTGGACATCAGCAAAAGCCCTTCGGAATCCTTGTCCAACCGGCCCACGGGCACCAACCGCTCCGGCGTCTTCACGAGGTCGGCGACCGTCTTTCCGCCGAACGGATCGCTCATCGCGGAAAGGACGCCCACCGGCTTGTACAGCATCACCGTGCGCTTCCTTTCGGCGCCGGCGATCTCCCGCCCGTCGACTTTGACGCGGGCGTCCGCCGGAAAGCGCGCGCCCGGCTCCGTCACCACCAGACCGTCCACCGTGACGCGGCCGGACGCAATCAGCTCCGCCGCATGCCTTCGGGACGCCACGCCGGCGTGCGACAACACGTTCTGAAGCCGTTCTCCGGCCGTCTCGGCGGCTTCGCTCATCTCTTCTTCTTTTTCGCGTTCTTGGCCATCTTGGCGAGCACTTTTTCGCGCGTCTTGTCGTCCAGATGGTCCACGTACAGAACACCATCGAGATGATCGTATTCGTGCTGCATGGCACGCGCCAGAAAGCCACGGGCCCGCGCAATCTGCGGAACGCCGGACGCGTCCACGTACTGGAGCGTCACTTCCGCGGCGCGCGTGACGTCCGCCCCGCAGTTCGGGACCGACAGGCAGCCCTCGCGGCCATCCTGCTCGCCGGACGTCGACAGGATCTGTGGATTGAAACACACCAGCGGCTGCTTGACGTTCGCGTTGAACGCGCGCGTCTCGTCGTCGTCCTCGCACGACTCCGGCACGTCGATGACGAAAAGCGCCTCCGTGCGCCCAACCTGCTCGGCGGCCAGGCCGACGCCCTTCGCCTTGTACATCGTCTCGAGCATGTCGCCGGCGAGCGCGCGGAGCTCGTCCGTGACGAATGGTACGGGAACGGCCTTGGCCCTGAGTTTTTCGCTGCCCCACTTTTCGATGTCAAGAATCATGTCCGTCTCCCGCGTCACGCGCCCGTGGAACCGAATCCGCCCGATCCGCGGTCCGTCTCGTCCGTCTCGTCCGTCTCGACGACGGCCGCCTGCACGCATGGTGCCACCACGATCTGGGCGATCTTGTCGCCTTTTGCGACATGGTAGGGTTCCTGGCCGAGATTGATCAAGACGACGCCCACTTCGCCACGGTATCCGGCGTCGATCGTGCCGGGCGCATTGAGAACGGTCACGCCATGCTTGAGCGCCAGGCCGGAGCGCGGACGCACCTGGGCCTCCGCGTCAGGCGGCAACGTCATCACAAGGCCCGTTTTCACAAGACGACGCTCGCCGGGGGCGAGCGTCATCTCCTCAACGCTGCGCACGTCCATGCCCGCATCGCCGGGATGGGCGTACGCGGGCAGAACGGCGGACGAATCAATCTTCCGAAACTTCACCGTCATCGGCGGACTCCTCCATGGAGGTCGATTCGGTCGCCTGGACGCCCATGCGCGCCAGGTTCCACTTGCTCCACTCGGCGCCGAGCGCGTTCGCGGGCAGGGACGCCAGTTCGTCACGCAGGCGATCGCGCACCATCGTCGCCTGCGCGGCATCGCCGGGCTCGCGTTTCTCGACGTACACGAGCAACCCGCGGCGGTCGCTGGCCGTGGGGACGAACTCGGAGATCTGGCCGGCCGCGAGTTTCATCGCGGGCATCATCACGTACTGGGAATCGTCGAAGCCGCCGCGGCCGGACATCACGGAGAACGTGATGGATGTCGAGACATTGGCGTCGCCGAAGATCTTCGCGTCGAACGCGGCGTCCTTCTTGGCGAGCGCCGCGGCCGCAAGCGCGCGCACCTTCTCGACTTCGGCCTTGAAGGCCTTGCGCTGCGCATCCGCCAGCGCGTCGCCGCGGATGACGCCCTTGGCTTCTTCGAACGAGGGAACGTGCGCCGGAACGCGCTTGGCGATCTCGACGAGATACACCGCATTGGTACCGGCCACGACGCCGTAGCGCAGATCCTCGGATTCGGGATCGATTTCGGCGACGGCCTCGAGGAACCCGTCGACGCCTGGCAGGAACGCCGAGGGACGGCTCATGAAGCCGGCGACATACTTGCCGCCGTCCACGGAGAAGAGCGGAGACGTCTTGACCGCGCGCTTCTCTTCGGCCGCGATCTTGTCGAGCCGCGAACCGGCGTTCGTGGCGGCGACCGCGTCCACGGGGTACGCGCGGAACAGCAGATTCGTCTTCATGGCTTCCAGCGCCGCGATGAGCTGCAGTTCGCGCTCAAGCTGATCCTTGACCTTTTCGAAGGCGATCGTCTCCGTGCCGTTCGTGCCCTTCTTCACCTCCCAGCGGGCGAGATCGGAGTCGTAACGGTCGTGCATCTCGTCTTCGGCGATCACGAAGGACTTGAGGTACGCCGGATCGTCGGCGGGGAACGCCGCGTACTTCACCGACACGCAGTCGGGCAGCGCAATCGAATTCGTGTTCTCGTCGTAGTAGGCCTTGAGACCGGCGTCGTCGAGCTTCACGTCCGCGGACTTGGCGTCCTTGAACGACGCGATGCGCACCGTGAACGTGTCCGTGACATCGTTGATCGCCTGGTCGAGCTCGGCCGGCGACACGAAATCGCCGGATCCCGAAACGACCCAACGGAGCTTCGCGAGCGTGATGCGGCGCTGCTCGGCCGCCTCGAACATCTCGGGCGTCATGCCGTTCTCGCGCAGCAGGTACTGGTAGGCCATCTGGTTGAAGCGGCCGCTCTTGTCGGCGAACGCGTTGTTGTGCAGGATGGCGTCGCGCACGTCATCCTCCGTCGCGACGAGGCCGAGCTGCTCGGCCACACGGGCCGCCGCCAGGCCTTCCCACGCCATGCGGTTCACTGCGACATTCGAAAGATCGCTCGAACGGCGGCCGCGGCCGCGCGCATCCGACGCATAGGCGTCGAAATCGGAGGCCTTGACGTCTTCGCCGCCCAACTTGCCGGCAGGCGCCCGCCCGTCGCCGCCGCGGTCGCCCGTCAAAAGGAAATCAAATGCGAAAAAGAACGAAATTGCGACGGCGAAAACGCCCCAGACCCACTTGTTCTTGATGAGGCGGTTGAAATGATGGATGACCACTTGTGTTTTCCTGTTCTCTGTTTGTTCGTACTGTGTGATGAATGAAAATGCCGGAAATCAATACTCTTCGATGTCCTCGGAGGAGGAATCCTCCTTCTCTTCGCCGCCGTCTTCTTCGGAAACCGTCTCCTCGCCGCTCTCCTCGGTGGTGGCCTGGCCGGACAACAGATCGGCGTTGGCCTTGGCCGCTTCCGCGGCCGCCTTCGCGGCTTTCTGGTCCACGACGAGTTCGCCCGAGTTGATGTTGTAACGCCCTTCCGCGAACGCACAGCGATTGCGGATCTCGCCCTCGGCGTCCATCGTCATGACCGACACGACGACACGGCCGCCGACCTTCGCCATCTTGCGCCAGATCTTTACGGAACAACGCGGCGACATGCGGTAATCGAGCACTTTGGGCTCATCCGATGTCTCGCCCGTCGCAAAGTCCTTCTTGCGGACGATGCCCTGATCGAGCTTCACGCCGAAAATGCCGGACTCGCCACGCAACGACGTGAACAACTTGTCGCTCGTGGTGCGGACCACCAGCCGATCGGCCGGACGCATCTTGGGAATCTCGTAATGCGCGCCCGACAGGGTCATCTCTCCGGTGATGACGCGAATGTTCGTCTCGTCGCCGTCGGGCAGGGCGGCGTAATCGAAGTACGAATCGCCGGCCAAATCGCGACATGTCCAGTTCGGCGCCGCGACCTGGAACAGCCCTTTCGGAAGGTTGCGGGGCAAAATGAGCTTGAAAGCCCCGGAAATCGGCGTGAGCACGCGGTTTTTCGCGCCGATTTCGATCTCGCGCGTGGTGAACTCCACCGCATTCGTGGCGATGACGCGCGCAACGGTCCCCAGCACGAAAACAGCCAAAGGACGGCCTTCGTTGCCCGGGTTCACGCGGAACGAGGAACCGTACGGATAGAACTTGCGCTCGACGGCGGCCTTCCAGTCGCCGCGCGGCTCGCGCACTTCGACGGTGCAGCACGTCATGCGATCCACGCGGAGCAACTGATGGAAATGCTTCTGCGCCTTTTCGGCCGCGGCGTTGGCGCGCGCCGCCATCTCGTCCAGCGCACCGGCCGCCTGCGCAACCGCATCGGACTTCTGGACCTCGCCGCCGGCCTTCGCCGCATCGGACTCCTGGACCTCGCCGCCGCCCTCTTCCTGGGACGCCTCTTCCGATTCTTGCGCCACCAGCGGCAAAACGGCACAAAAAGCCGTAAGCGTCATCACGCACGAGACGATCTTGAGCGGTATGGACTTCTTCATGGGCGCACTTCTCCTTCTTGAAGCGCACATTTTACGCTTTTCCGCGCCAAAAATCAAGCCCGACGCTCGTTAGCGGTCGCTGTCGATCTTCGAGAGGTCGCCGTTGATCGTGATGCCGCCGTCCGCCACCACGATCGCGCCGTTCACGTAGCTCGACTCGTCGGACGCTAGGAAAAGCGCGATTTTCGCGATCTCTTCGGGCGTGCCGTAACGGCGCAACGGCGTGCGAAGCTTCAGGAAGCGCTCTTCGTCGAAGGACGAGTTCTCGGGATTCGACTGGCGCATCATCGGCGTCATGATCGCCGCCGGCGAGATGCAGTTCGTGCGAATGCCGTAGCGTCCGTACTCGGCCGCCAGCGATTTCGTGAGCTGGACGATCGCCCCCTTCGTGGCCGTGTAGGCGTCGCAATCCGGAATGCCGATCTGCGCCGCCGAGGACCCGGTGTTGACGATCGATCCGCCGCCCGCCTTGATCATCGTGGGGATGGCGTACTTCGCGAAGAGGAACACGGACTTGAGGTTCACGGCGATGACGCGGTCCCAGTCCTCCTCGGAAATCTCGGTGAGCCGGTTGTCGTGCCCCACCCAGAAGATGCCCGCGTTGTTGTACAGGACGTCCACCGTGCCGCAGGCGGCCACCGCCGCCTGCACGTCCGCGGACTTCGACACGTCGCACGTCACGAACGTCGCGCCGATTTCCTTCGCGGCCGCCTCGCCCTTTTCCGCGTTGATGTCCGCGATCACCACGCGGGCGCCCTCCGCCGCGAAGAGCTTCGCGCCCTCGAACCCGATGCCCTGCGCGCCGCCCGTGACGAGCGCCGTCTTCCCTTCCAGTCGCTTCATGCCTTCAACCTTCAACTTTCACTTGCCGAGCGCTTCGCGCACGGCCTTCTTGATGCCCGTCGGCCCGATGCCGTACTCTTCGCAGAGCCAGCGCTGGCAGCCGATCTTCGTGACGTACACGTCGGGGAGTCCGAGGCGTTTGAATGTGACGCCCGAAAGTCCTTCGTCGCAGAGGACTTCCGCCACGGCCGAACCGACGCCGCCCGTCAGGTTGTGCTCCTCGACGACCACGATCGCGCCCGTTTCCTTCGCGGCCTTCACGATCGCTTCGCGGTCGATCGGCTTGATGGAGTAAAGCGAGACGAGACGGCACGAAATGCCGCTTTCCTTTTCGAGTTCCTCCACGGCCTGCTTGGCGTCCACGCCGATCGTGCCGGCGAAGAACACCGTCGCGTCCTTTCCGTCGCGGATCATCGAACTGCCGCCGATGTGGAAGTCGGCGACGTCCTTGCCGTCGTGCAGGTCGGGCTCGTTCTTGTAGCCGCAGCGGAAATACACCGGACCCTTGTAATCCATCATCGCGTACGTCGCCGCGCGCGTCTCCGCGCCGTCGGAAGGCACCAGCACCACCATGTTCGGCAAGGCGCGCATGATCGCGATGTCCTCCGTGGAGTGGTGGCTCATGCCGAGTTCGCCGTAGGCGACGCCGCCGCCGATGATCACGATCTTCACGTCCGCGTCGTGGTAGCACACGTCGTTGCGGATCTGCTCCAGACACCGCAGCGTGGGGAAGTTCGCGATGGAGTAGGTGATGGCGGTGTTGCCGCTCATCGCCACGCCGCACGCGACGCCCGTCATGTTCTGTTCCGCGACGCCGCAGTTGATGAAGCGCTCGGGAAACGTGTTCGCAAACGGCTCGATTTCGCCGTAGCCGATGTCGGCAAGAATCATGTAGACGTCTTTCCGCTTTTCGGCGATCTTCAAAAGCTCCTGATTGAAAATCTTTCTCATGGTTTCAACTCCAAACCTTCAACGTTCAACCTTCACCCGTTTCGATCACAGGGCCTCGACTTCGGCGAGCGCCTTGTCGCGGAGCTCTTCCGTAAGCCCGCCGTAGTGCCACTTGTAGTCGTTCTCCATGAAGGAAACGCCCTTGCCCTTCACCGTGCGGAAGATGACGGCGGAGGGTTTCCCCTTTTCGAGCGGCAGCTTGGAAAGCGCGGCCTCGACGGCGGCCGGATCGTGGCCGTCGGCCTCGATCGCCTTCCAGCCGAACATCTCGAGCTTCGGACCGAGCTTTTCGAGGTCGATGATGTCCTCGGAATTGCCCAGCGCCTGCAGACGGTTGTAGTCCACGAGCATCGTGAGGTTGTCCCAGTGGTGCTGGCCCGCGAGCATGATCGCCTCCCACGTGGAACCCTCGTTGAGGTCGCCGTCGGAGCTCATGAGGAAGATGCGGTAATCGGCGCCGTCGCGCTTCGCCGCCATCGCCATGCCGCACGCCACGGGCAGTCCGTGTCCGAGCGAACCCGTGGAGAACTCCACGCCGGGGATGTGGTGCGAGATGTGGCCGGAAAGCTTGCCGTCGTCGCAATAGTAGCGGTCGAGCCAGTCCATCGGGAAAAAGCCCTCTTCCGCGAGGCACGCGAGAAGCGCGGCGCCGCCGTGGCCCTTGGAAAGCAGGAAGCGGTCGCGCTCGGACCACTTGGGATTCTTCGGATCCACCTTGAGGATCTTCTTGTAGAGGACGGGGTAGATGTCCGCCGTGGAAAGCATCGAGCCGATGTGGCCCGACTTGCCGGCGCAGACCATGCGCAAGACGTGCTTGCGGATCTTTTTCGCAAGCGCCTTGCATTCGGAAAGTTCGCTGTCAGTCATGGATTTCCCTTTCGAAAACGGTTTGCGGGATTATACCCGACCCGAGCCCCTGTTGGCAAGTGCTTCGCCCTTCTGGATACGGCCCACGCATTTGAAATTCGGGAACGTTCCGGTCAGACCCCATTGAGGCGATACGCCTGGCTCAACTCATGCCGGCCGTCACCCCGGATAGGATCGTCTTGTCCAGAAGGAACGGTATGACGCCGACGAAGGATATCCCGTCCTCGTCCGTATAGAACGGCTGGTCACCTCCAACGACCACGAGTTTGCGGAATGCATCCCGCGTCTTGCGCAGCGAGAACGTCTCCTGTCTGCGCTTCTCGTCATCCGGAATGTCGAACGCGCTCTGGATGTACAGCTTCTCGAACCCCGTATTGACCACGAAGTCAATTTCATACTGACGCGTTTCGCGCTTGCCGTCCCCCGCGGCAACCTTGACCTCGATCACTCCGACATCCACGCTGTAGCCGCGGGCGACGAGCTCGTTGTAGATGACGTTCTCCATCAGGTGCGTCTTCTCCGTCTGTCGGTAGTTGAGCCGCGCGTTGCGCAACCCGACGTCTTCGGCGTACCACTTGCTCGGATACTGCATGTAGCGCCGACCCTTGATGTCATAGCGCTCGGCCTTGGCAAACAGATACGACTGCGTCAGGAACTTGAGGTACTGCTGAACCGTATGCACGTCGGGCTTGCCACCCCTTTCGGTCGACAGCGTGTTCGCCACCTTGGTCGGATTCGTCAGACTGCCCGTCGAACTCATCAGCGCATCCGTCAGCAGGCCGAGAACGTAATCGTCCCGCAGGTTGTTGTGTTCGACGATGTCCTTGAAGTAAAGCGTCTTGAAGAGTCCGACCAAGTAATCCCGACGATCGGCATCCGTCTTCTTGAGCACGGCCTCCGGCATCCCGCCGTAGACGAGGTATTGGTTCCAGGCCTTATACTCGCTCAGCCCGCTCGCCTTGAAGTATTCGGAGAAGGTGAGGGGATGCAGCCGGATCACCTCGCCACGGTCTCGGAAATGCGTGGCAACCTCGTCAGACAGCATCTTCGAGTTGGATCCGGTGACGTAAAGGTCGACGCCGGGAATCTTCATGAGTCCGTTCAACACGTCATAGAACGTGATCTTGACCTTCGAGCCCTCGACAACGGACTCGACTTCCTCGCACATCTGAATCTCGTCAATGAGGACATAGCGCGCACCCTTCAATCGCGAAACCTTGCCCCGAACATAGGCCGACAGTCTGCGGGGATCCCGCAGTTCCTCGAACTCGTCGGAATCAAGGGCGATCTCGACTATGTGAGAACATCTGACACCGGCAGAAAGAAGATGTTCCTTGAAGAGGTTAAAGAGGAGATAGCTCTTGCCGCAACGACGAATGCCAGTGATGACCTTGACGTAACCGTCATTCTTCGCCGAAACCACCTTCTCCAAATACATGTCTCTCGAAACTTGACGCACCATTCTCACTCCAATCTTATCCGACATGTCCACTAACATTGGAACGAGAATACTTTACCAGATTTCCTCAAGGACGGCAACGGGGGTAGGCGGTCATGCTGTAATGTTAGTCGGTTGCGCGGCTCGTTTCTCGCCGCGAACCGACTAACCCATTACCGGCCATCCGCCATTTATCCCGCACATCACACCAGAATTATGGTATACTGCACCCAATTTCACGAAAGGACTCGTACAAATGGCCAATCTTACCATCTCCATGTCTGCGGCCGACAAGGCCGGCATCTCCGCGTTCTGCGAGGCGACGGGCTTCACGATCTCGTCGCTCTTCAATGTCTTCACCAAGACCGTTCTGCGCGAACGCCGTTTGCCTTTCGAGGTCGTTCTTCCCGAAACGCCCAATGCCGAGACGATTGCCGCGATGGAAGAGGGCGAGCGCATCGCCCGCGATCCACGGGCTAAGTCGTACACGGTCGACGAAGCGCTGGCGGAGTTCAAGAAATGGTGACACCCTTCGCCATCCGGTGGTCTTCCCGTTTCAAGAAGGACTACAAGAAGATGCGACGTCAGGGCAAGGACATGGCAAAGCTCGACGCAGCCATAGTCAAACTTGCCACCCACGAAGTTCTCCCCGAATCCATGTGCGATCATGGGCTTTCGAACAACTGGGCGCATCATCGTGAATGTCATGTCGCGCCCGACTGGCTTTTGATCTACCATGTCTGCGAAGACGTGCTCGTCCTCGAACTGACGCGCACCGGCTCGCATAGCGACCTCTTCGGCTGACGGTCACGCGTGCGGCGTCTCGTCCTCGCCGCGTCCCGCGCCCGCACCGATTTCTTCCACGGCACCTCTCTATCCGGCGGGTGCGTCCCGCGCCCGTCTACCCCACACGCACTTGGAGTTTGTCGAGCAGTTCCAGCAATCCGGCGCCTGCAAAAATGCAAAACAGGTCAGAGCTGTTTTATAGCGCGACATTCATCTCACTCGTCCTTTCATGATGTAGCAATTGCTTGACATTGAAACCAATGACGTGCTATCTTGTTCCGTATCAGGAGGCGCATCATGGCACAGGTAAGTTTCAGAATCGACGACACGCTCAAGTCCGAGGCGGACGCCCTCTTCGGCAACATGGGCATGAATCTCTCGACGGCCATCACCATCTTCATCCGGCAGTCGATCGACCGCCGCGCCCTTCCCTTTGAAGTCCGCGCCTGCTCGAATCCGCTCGCCGCGCCGAACCGCATCCGCGCCGCCATCGAGGACTACGCCAACGGCAAGAAGAACTACCACATCCACGAATTGCCGCCTCTGGCCGAAGCGGCACCGGCATCTCGCCGTCCTTCCAGGAGCCGTTGTCATGCAAAAGGTGTGGTCTGATCTCGCCTGGGAGCAGCTTCAGGACTGGTCGACGCGCGACAGGAAGACGCTGAAGCGCATTTACGCGCTCATCCAGAGCATCGACCGCAACGGCTATTCGGCCATCGGCAAGCCCGAGCCGCTGAAAAACGACCTCAGCGGATGGTGGAGTGTCCGCATCGACGCGGCCAACCGTCTGATCTTCAAGATCGACAACGGCCAGCTCGTCATCAGCTCCTGCATGGGCCATTACGAATAACTTCGTCGTCGAATGGGTAGACTCGCCAGCTTCGGCTACAAGTCGCCGTATTACTACATGGTGACACTGACGCGCACGGGATCCCACAGCGACCTCTTCGGCTGACGGTCTCGCGTACGGCGTCTCATCCTCGCCGCGTCCCGCGCATCGGAACCCCCAGGGGTCACGCCGCGCGGGCTCCTGCGCTCAGCTCGGCCCCTTGCGACCCTTCGGATTCGCGCTTTGCGCTCAGGCAACCCGACGCCTTCGGCGCGGGCGAATCTCGCGATCGCCTTCGGCGACCTGCCCTACGCTTCGCTTCGGCGCATCACGCCGCCGCCACCAAGTTCGTGATATTCACGATCTTGTTCCGTCCTTGGTCACGCCGGCG
>DCIH01000040.1 GCA_002317575.1 Verrucomicrobia bacterium UBA1731
ACTGCGGCTTCTGGCACGACCACCCGAAAAGGCTCAGATGCTCAGATGCCCAATGGCTCAAATGCTGTAGTCGGTCACTCAGCGCCGCGCAGCGGTGTTGAGTGACCGACTACTTTTCTTTTCAGTTTGGTGTTGCATTAGTTCGTAAATTTTGTATCATACGCAACAGATGAGCAGAGTTGCGCCGACGTTCGGCGCGCTGCGAGTCAACCAAAAAGAGGACAGAGACATGGCAACTGCTAAGAAGGCTCCTGCTAAGAAGGCTCCGGCCAAGAAGGCCCCGGCGAAGAAGGCTCCGGCCAAGAAGTGCTGCGCGAAGAAGTGCTGCGCGAAGAAGGCCCCGGCCAAGAAGGCCGCCCCGGCGAAGAAGGCTCCGGCGAAGAAGGCTGTCGCGAAGAAGGTTGTCGCGAAGAAGCCCGCCAAGAAGGCTGTTGCGAAGAAGGCGAAGAAGTAATCGCTTCTGCGGTTCCCTGAACCGTCGAGCTTGCCCGTGCCGATCGGCGGGCAAGCTCTTTTTTGTGGGGAAGTCTGAAGTTTGAAGTTTGAAGTCTGAAGTTTGAAGTTTGAAGGTGGAATGTCGATTGCAATGGCTGGGAAAGCGCAGATGGTGTTGGCGCCGTTGCGGGGCGTGACGATTCGCGCGTTCCGCGAAACGTTCGCGGCGGCGATCCGCGACGCGGGCTTCACGGGCGCCGTCGCACCGTTCATTCCCGCGAATCCCGGCTTTCGCGGAACGGACCGCGTGTTCGCGGATCTTCTGCCGGGCGAAGAATTCGATCTGCCGCTTGTGCCGCAGGTCATCTCGAAAGATCCCGACGCGCTGCGGCTTTTTCTCGAGGCGTGCAAAGCGCGCGGATTCGACCGCGCCGATCTGAACGCGGGCTGTCCTTTTCCAATGATCGTGCGGCGCGGCCGCGGTTCGGGGCTCTTCAAAAATCTTGATTTGTTCGAGCACCTCGTGGCGACGGGTTGCGAGGTGATGGGACCCGGAAAATTTTCCGTGAAGACGCGGCTCGGCCTCGTGGACGCGGACGAGATCTTCAAGATGCTGCCGCGCCTCGACCGCTACCCGCTCGCGCATCTCACGATCCATGCGCGCACCGCGCGGCAGATGTATGACGGCGCGTGCGACGTGGCGCGTGCGGTCGCGGTGGCGGAGGCGTCTGCGAATCCGGTCGTGTACAACGGGGACGTTGCTTGGCGGGACAAGAACGCGATGGTCACGTCGCGGAGCGGCGTGACCCCCTTGGGAAGCCGCGTTTTCGCGGGGGTGATGGTGGGGCGGTCGTTCGTGCGCGCGCTTGGCGAGCGCGAGGACGCGGGCGAGCTGCTCGCGGACTACATCGCGCGGAGCCGCGCGGAACTTTCCGGTGACGCGCCCGTGCTGGGGCGCGTGAAGGAGCTTGTGTCGTACTGGACGGAAATGTCGCGCGACTGGAAGCGGCGGTGGAACGCGATCAAGATATGCCGCTCGCTCGACGAACTCGCGTTGGCGGTGCGGTGAAGGACGTGGTGACGGGCGGGGGAACATGATGGAAATCCTGCACGTGGACATGGATGCGTTCTTCGCGTCGGTCGAACAGTTCGACCATCCCGAATGGCGGGGGCGCCCCGTGATCGTCGGGGCGGGTCCGCACGAGCGCGGCGTCGTTTCCACGTGCAGTTACGAGGCGCGCACATTCGGCGTCCATTCCGCGATGCCCAGCCGAACGGCGTACGCCTTGTGTCCGCAGGGGATTTTCGTCGCGCCGCGCATGCGCCGCTACCAAGAGGTCTCCGACGCGGCGTTCGAGGTCTTTTCGCATTACTCGCCGTTCGTGCAGGGCGTGTCCGTGGACGAGGCGTTTCTGGACGTGACGGGCACGACGCATCTCTTCGGCGGGCGCGTGGCGCTGGCCGAGAAGCTCCGCGCGGAAATCAAGGCGGCATGCGGCGTCACGTGTTCCGTGGGGCTGGCGCCGAACCGGCTTCTGGCGAAGATTGGCTCGGAGCAGCGCAAGCCGGACGGTCTGTTCGAGATGCCGTTCGAGTCCGAGGCGATTCGCGCGTTTCTCGCGCCGAAGCCGATCGGCATTCTGTGGGGCGTGGGGAAGAAGACGGAGAGCGTGCTGCAGGGGTACGGCTACCGCACCTGCGGTGACTTGCAGCGCGCGGATCCGCGGTTTCTGGAGCAGGTGCTCGGCGAATCGGCGGCGGAATCGATCCGCGCGCATGCGTTCGGCGAGGACGATTCGGGTTTCGACTGCGAGGACGCCGCGGAGAAGTCGGTGTCGCGCGAGAACACGTTTCCGGAGGATGTTTCGGACCGCGCCGTCGTGCGCGCGGCGCTGCTGGAGCTCGTGCAGGACGTGGGACGGCGTTTTCGCGGCGAGACGCGTTGGGCGCTCACGGCGAAATTGAAGTTGCGCGACGCGGCGTTCAACACGTTTTCGCGGCAGGTTCGATTCGAGTTGCCGGCGCGGGACGACATGACATTCCGCGAGAAGGCGTTGGAACTGTTCGACGGCATGTGGTCCGAGGCGGGCGGCAGGACATGGTCGGTCCGTCTCGTGGGTTTCGGCGTGACGGATTTCACGGACGATCCTGGGGAAGGCGAACCGACGCTCTTCGGTCCCGATCCGCGCGTGGCACAGCGCGAGAAGCGCGAGCGCCTCGCCGCCGCCCTGGACGCGATACAGGGGTTGTTAGGGGTTAGGCGTTAGGGGGTTAGGGGTTAGGAGGCCCCTCTGAAGCGGCGAGGGCGCCGCGAACGGCATCCCGCAGATGCACGTTTTGACGCGCGAGCGACTCAAACGCATGTTCCTCTCGCGCACCTGGATCCGCTACGAAGGATACGTCTTCAACGAATCGCTGACGAACGCGCAAATCGCAGCGCAAGGCGGCGAACGCGGACATCCGCCACGCGGACGACCCCTGTCCGCCGTGCGGACGCCCCCCTGTCCGCCACACGGACGCCCCCCTGTCCGCCACGCAGTCACCCCCCGTCCGCGGCGCGGACACCAAAGACAATTCAAACACAATGCCAATGAAAATTTCCGAAAACGATGCGCCGAAGGGCTCTGCCGTCGGCGTTTTCAGTTTCTGCGGAAGTTCGCTCGTGCAGGACGTGCTCAAACCGTCCACGCCCAAATCCCCCGTGCAGGAGCTGATGGATTTGGCCGAGACCACGCGAGAAGAAGATCGCCGCACGTTCTCCGTGGTCGCCAGCCGCAAGGATGCCGGCAACGTGCGGGAATTCATTTTCGAACTGGCGAGCAGAAAGCGACAGGGCGAACTCGACGAAATCATCCAACTGCCGGCCTTCATCACCGCCGAGCTGAAAAAACTTCCCGACCGGGACTGACAGCCGGAAGTCACCCCCGCACGGCCGCACGGAGTGCAACCATGCACTTCGGAAAGTGCAACCTTGCACGCGTGTCCGCGCAACCATGCACTTTTCAAAGTGCAACCTTGCACGTCGCAAAGTCCATCCTTGCACTTCGCAAAGTCCATCGTTGCGCTCGCCCGAGTCCATAGTTGGACTAAGGTGCCATCCCCCGCACGCTCCAACGGTGTAACTCACCCAGCACGCGCGCTCGGGAAGCGGTCCCTTGCGCCGCGCGCGGCATTCGTGATATAATCTTCTTCAGAAAAACGACGGTTGCACGTTACGGCGGCGCGGGGGGGTGATGCCGACCGTGACGACGAATATGCTGATGACAACTACACCACATCTGATCGCAGAGGCAGTGCCCCTGGTGTGTGCGCCCGCGTCGAAGGACGTGGCTTGGATCCGGGGATTATACGGTTTGAAAGGGAAATGACGCTCGACCACAGATATTCGGAGACGGGACTGCCGGGTTATCTGCAGCACGATCTGGACGCCTTCAAGGAAGGTGTCCGGACGCGTTCGTCTTTGCTCGATTGTCTGTGGTGCGAGCTCTACGGCTCGATCAACGGCGCGGAGATCGA
>DCIH01000015.1:0-10060 GCA_002317575.1 Verrucomicrobia bacterium UBA1731
GGACGATTCCGGTCCGTACAAGATCCTCCGTTCCGACGAGCCGTATTCGACCGACCTGTTCCACGGCTGCCGCCGCCAGTTCGGCATGCGCATGCTGTTCAAGTCCAAGAAGGACGGCTCCGACATCGAGCTCTACCACGGCCCGTTCGGCGTGTGGGGGACGGTGTTCTACGGCACGGACGGCATCGTGGCGGTGAACCGCGGCAAGATCGCGGTGTGGAAGGGCACGGGTCTCGTGAAGCCCACGGCGGAAATCCGCCAGAAGCTTCAGGACGTCTCGTTCATGCCCGACAAGATCGTCGCCGAATCCGTTGGTAAGGACTATGGTACCGACTCCTCCGCGAAGAGCGACAACAAGCTCGACAACGCGGTGGCGAAGCTCATCAAGGACTTCGACCTCGCGAACGCGAAGGTCCAGGTGTACAAGAGCGTCAACCAGGTGCAGAACTTCTGCGAATGCATGGCTTCGCGCGAAATGACGATTTCGCCCGCCGAAGTCGGCGGCCGCAGCGCGACCCTGTGCCTCCTGTGCAACATGTCCTACAAGTACGACACGGGCTTCGATTGGGAACCCAAGGCGATGGAACTCGCCGGCAAGAACTGCAAGGGCCTCTCGATCAAGCGCGATGTCTACCGCAAGGGCTGGGACATCGTGGTCTGATCGGAACGAATCGTTCCACGCGCTTGGTCACGCCGGCGGAGCGGCGTGACCCCCTTGAGGACGAATCGTTCCACGTGAAAGACAACCCCGCCATTTGGCGGGGTTGTCTTTTGTATTCCGCTGGGCTACAATGGGCGCATCTTCCATCCTTCAGGAGACGCGATGAAACAGTTGACGTTGATGACGGCTTTCGCGGCGGCGCTCGGTGCATTCGCGGCGGCCGACGTGCAGTCGAATCCGCTGGCGGCGCGCATTGCCGCCGATTTCCCCACGATGCCCGCGAGCGGCATCTGCCGCTACGCCGTGCCGGCGACGGGCGAACGGCAGTATCTGCCCGACGTCTACCCCGAGGACGGCATCCCCGGCGCGCCGTGCGCCATCATCGCCTCGCGCGACGAATACGAGCCCGGTTCGTTCGTCCTGTACGCGACGAAGGACCTGGGCAAGGTCCAGTTCAAGGTGGGCGACCTGCGCAGCGCCAAGGGCGACGTGTTTCCCGCGAAGGAACTCGACCTCAAGGTCGTCAAGGTGTGGTACCAGAACGGCAACGGCTGGTACAGCTACTTCCAGGACGTGGGGCTCAAGCTCTGTCCCGAGCTCCTCCTGAACGACGAGGATCTCGTGCGCGTCGACGAGACGACCACGAACAACTACGCGCGCCTCGTCGAAAAGGACGGCACGAAGAGCGAGTTCTGGATCACCGCGCCGCGTTCCGCCGCGCAGATCCGCACGCCCGAGGTCTATCAGGGCTACCACCGCAGCAACGAACCGTTCATGTGCATGAAGGAGAACTTCAAGGACGCGAAGACCTTCCAGGGCGCGACGCTCCAGGGCGGCCGCTGCAAGCAGTTCTTCCTCACGGCGCATGTCGGCAAGGACGCGAAGCCCGGCCTCTACAAGGGCGCCATCCAGCTCGTGAAGGACGGCAAGAAGATCGACGAGGTGCCCGTGTCGCTGCGCATCCACGACATCCTGCTGCCGAAACCGAAATGCTACTTCGACGTCGAGAAGGACTTCGTCACCTGGTTCTGCGAGTATGTGAGCGTCGGCCACATCACCACGATCAACGGGGGCGACAAGGAGCTCGCCAAGCGCCAGCTGCCGGCGATCCTCGCGAACTACGCGCGCCACGGCTATGTGACGCCGTGCTTCGACGGTTCGGGAACGACCTGGGGACGGAAGATCGCGCAGGAGGCCGGGCTCGACTACACGCACGGGGGCGCCGGCAGCACGAAGCGCGCGAACATGGCCGAGATGCGCCTGCACGCCGAGCTGCTCGCGCGCCGGCTGGACAAGGAGATCGGCCACCACAAGGGCACGATGCTCGGCTGGGGCGACGAGTACGGCCTCGGCACGCTGCGCGGCATCCGCGATATGATCAAGACCTACCACGAGAAGGGTTTCATCTTCTCCATCAACTCGCGTTACGGCTACGACGCCGGCGCGAACGTGGCCGACCTCTACTGGCCGCCGGTCGATCCGGACGGCCGATCAGCCTCCCAGACGGCGAAGTTCAACGACCTCGGCGGCGCGGGCTGGTTCGGTTGGTACGCCAACCACCATGTCGGCCCCGAGAATCCCGCGTTCAATCGCCGCCAGTACGGGTTCGGTCCGTACCGTGCGGGCTTGAGCTGCAACTACAACTACGCGCACCACCTGGACGGCTGGAACGACATCGCGCCGTCCCTCTACCGTCCGATGATGCTCATCTACGGCACGGGCGACGGCTGCGTGGACACGCTCGCCTGGGAAGGTTTCCGCGAGGGGCAGGACGACATCCGCTACGCGACGCGCCTCAAACAGCTCGCGTTGCCGCTCTCGCGCGGCGAGAACGTCGAGGCGCGCTACGCGGCGAAGCTGGCGCTCAAGCTCCTCGCCGACGCGGACCGCGACGACATGGATCTGACCACGCTGCGCCTCGAGATGATCGAGTGGATCCTGAAGCTGCAGAAGTTTGACATCAAGGGGTGAACGGGCAGGGCGGCGAGTCCTCTCGCCGCCGTCGAAGGTGGAAAGTTGAACCGTTGAAAGGTTTTTGAAATGAAGATTATTACCGATTGTTCTGTTGTCGTGGCGGCGATGGCGGCGTTGATTGCCGCGGGATGCTCGACCGACAAACCCGAGACGGCCAATCCCGCGGCTTCTGCCGTGGAGGCCACGAGCGCCGGTGGGGCGGGCGCGCCGCGCACGCCGCCGGCCGCGAAACCCGCGCCCAAGCCGCGCAACGCGCAGGAGCGCCTGCGCGCGTTCGCCAAGGACGTGAACGACCCCGCGAAGAAGCTCGGCACCGTCGACGCCGTGAAGATGTTCGAGGACTACCGCGCGACGAACCCCGACTGCACGAACCTGAACGTGCGCGTCGACCTCGACTACGAAATCCTCCGCCGCTGCAAGGGCGACGGCACGCCGCGCGGCGCCCAGTTCGACGCTGCCTTCGCCCGCGCGACGCTCGCCAAGGTCGCGCCGCGCATCTACGACGACCCCGCCGTCGCCGCGCGGACCAAGTACGACGCCGTGAACCAGCACTGCACGCGGCTGTGCGACGAGGGCAAATTCGACGAGGCCATCGCCATCGCCAAGCGCTATGCCGAGCAGAAGGACGCGAAGGGCAACCGCATCCCCCTCCAGTTCGTCGCGCTCAAGAACGTCTACCGCTACGCCGACCGCTACGCCGACGCGAAGGCCGCCCTGCTGCAGGCGATCGCCGCGAATCCCCAGAACGCCGACCAATGCGCCTCCGCCGCGTATCTCGCGCTTGAGTTCGGCGACGTGCAGGCCGTGCCGGATATCTGGAAGCTCAACACCGACCGCGAAGCCGCGTACCGGGTCATGGAGTGGGTGCTCGCGAACAAGGACGCGCTCGAGCCGGTCGCCGCGTTCCGCGACGAAACGCTCAAAGGCGTGCTGCCGTACGTCACCGACGTGAAGGTCGCGCCGGGCCGCCGCCTGTCGCTCGCCTGCCGCGCCGGCATCACGGAGGACACGCCGTACGCCGCCGCGTTGCGCGGGGCGGTGCGCGACGTGCTTGCGTCCGGCAAGGCCGGCTTCGGCGGGGACGTCATCCACACGCTCAAGTGGTCGTTCATGGACGGCAACTGGAAGCGCTTCGCCACCGTGTACGCCGATCTCGCCGACGCCGGGGCGCTTCGGACGCCCGAGCTCCGCCGCGCGCACGTGTACGCGCTCGTGGCGCTCGGCCGCACGAAGGAGGCGCTCGCGGCCGCCGCGAAATACCGCGCCGAATTCAAGAAGCCGGTCGACCTGGTGAAGATGGACGTCCTGACGGCCATCGCGGAAGACCGCGATGCGCTGCCCGTGATCGAGGCCGCCAAACTCGAGCCCAAGGACCACGCGCGCGTCGTGCAGCTCGCGTCCCAGTGGACGCTCGTGCTGCAGAAGAACGACGCGTGCCGCCGCTACGCGGACGCCTACGCGAAGCTGATCGCGCCGATCCCGCAGCGGCGGCAGAACGTGACGTGGTCCGACAAGCCGCTCGACGGCGAGGCCGAATGGCGCGCGATCTATCCGCAGCTCGAAAAGAGCTTCGTGGACGTGAAGATGTGCGGCGATCTGGAGAACCTCGTCACGGACGTCGCCACGGGCCGCATCGCCGTGGAGAAGACGGACAAGGACACGAAGAACGCGAAGATGGAAGTGAGCACGGCGTGCGATGTGAAGGGTCTGCACGTCTATCTGCGCGTCGCCGATCCGAACGCGCGCGCCGTGGAGGACGGTTTCGCCGGCGGCATGGGCACGGAGATGTACTTCGCGCCCGGCGACAACCAGCCCTACATCTGCTTCGGCGGCGACGCCCGCCAGGCGATCCAGTACCTCTTCGGCACCACCTACACGTGGGCGGAACATCAGCGCCTCGTCAAGGACGACCCCACCAAGCCGTACGACATGAAGGGCGACATGTTCTTCAGCGACGCGGACTACGTCACGCATCTCTTCTTCCCGTGGGACGCGTTCTACCAGAAGCTGCCCGCGGCGCCCGGCACGGAATGGAAGTTCGACGTGCTGACGGACGGTTTCAGCTGGGGCGGATCCCAGGGCGTTCACGAGAGTTCCAGCTGGGGGCGGCTCGTGTTCAACCTGACGCCTGCGCAACTGACGGCCGTTCGCCGCCGTCTGCTGCTCAAGAACGCCAAGTCGTGGAAGCGCGGCGAGAAGCGCGAATACGCGGTGGTGGCGCCGTTCGACCGCTGGGCCGATCCCGTCGTGGGCGATCCGGATTTCTACAAGGCCTCGCTCAAGCCGCTCGAAGAAGAACTTACGGCATATTCGAAGCGCGTGAAGCCCGACATGACCGACGCCGACGTGAACGAGATCTACGAGAAGGCCGTGCCGCGCTGGATCGGTCTCAAGCACGAGATCGACCGTCTTCGCCGCGAGTATCTCACGAAGAAGAGCTTGGGTCTGTGACAGGGCGCCGGGTGCGCCGCGGCGGCGAGGGGACTCGCCGCCTTTCTTTTCTGGATGTTGGGTGAACGATTTACGGCGAAGGGGCATTGTACTTTACAAGGAGAACAAGTATGCTGAAATGGTCGGTGGCGGGGGCGGCGTTGTGCGTCTCCTGGACGGTCGCCGCGGCGACGGCCGTGACGATGGACGAGCGTTATGCGTTTCCGGACGGCGGCGCGGCGAACCGCGCGCGGGTCGAGGCGCAGGCGGAGGGCGCGTACTGGAAGGGCGCCAAACTCGCGGCGTGCCGCGTGGAGGCCTTGTCCGGCATCCGGCGTACCGCCGACCTGTTCCCCGAGGACGGCGACTTCAAAGGTCCGCTCAAGGCGACCGTGTCCGGCGACGAATGGGAAAGCGCCTCCGTCCAGCTCTTCGCGTTCGAGGATCTGAAGGACGTGCTCGTCACCCCGGCCGATCTCGTCTCAAAGGAAGGCAACAAACTGCCCGCCGCCGAAATCGACGTGAAAGTCGTCAAGGTGTGGTACCAGCAGGGCACGGCCTGGGGCAGCTTCTTCGCGGACGGCCTGAGGCGCATCGCGACGCCCGAGCTTCTGCTCCATGACGATTCGCTCGTGGTGGTGGACCACGTGGCGCACGAGAACTACCTCAGGTGCGACTACGGCAGCTCCAGCGCCTACCGCTGGGTGAGCTTCGACGCCACCGACGTCGCGCACACGCACGAGGGCCAGGTGGATCTCAAGTGGATACACGACGCCGAGACGCTCAGCCCCTTCGCGCTGCAGAAGCACGCGTTCAAGCAGCTGATGTTCACGATCCACGCGCCGAAGGGGCTTCCCGCGGGGCTCTACCGCGGCGCGTTCGCGGTGACGGTGGGCGGACGGAAGGCGTTCGATCTGCCCGTCGAGGTGCGCGCGCTCGGGTTCGATTTGCCGCAGCCGGCGACGTTCCGCGACCTGAACCGCCGCTTCTTCGGCGCGGCGTACATGGGCAAGCTGCACTTCACCGTGCAGGACCATCCGAAGATGCTCAAGAACATCGCGCGGCACAACATGAAGAACTTCCTCATGAACCCGTTCTTCACGCCCGGCGACGTGGAGCACCACTGCAAGATGTACCAGGAGGCGGGTTGCGACACGGACTACCTCTTTGGCGCGCTGCCGTACTGCGGCATCCGCACGAGCTATCCCGCCCAGGAGACGGACGCGAGCTACGTCAACTTCCTCAACATCCGCAATTCGATCTCCAACACGCTCGACGCCATCCGCGCCGTGCTGGGCAAGGACGCGAAGGCGTACTCCTACGGCATCGACGAAGGCAGTGCGTGGACCGTGCGCTGCGAGCGCGACACGTGGAAGAACGTGCACCGGCTGGGCGGCAACGTGTGCGTCGCCACGCGCTACCATCCGTTTCTCCTGTTCAACCTCGACCTCGCGATTCTCCCGCGCCAGCCGCGCCAGATGCGCCGCTTCCAGGCGGACACCCTGCACGAGGGCAATCCCGACGCGCTGGTGATGTGGTACGCCGACCCGCACTCGGGTCCCGAGAATCCCGACTACACGCGCCGCATCTACGGCTGGCAGACGTGGCGCTGCAACTACGACGGCTTCATGCAGTACATCCTCTTCCGCGACAACTGGAACGACTTCTGGGTGCCGAACGAAGGCGCGCTCCGGGGACTCATGCTCGCGTATCCAGCGGCGGACGATCTGCTGGACACGATCGAATGGGAAGGTTTGCGCGAAGGCGTGGACGACGTGCGCTACTGCACGTACCTCCGGCAGCTGGTGGCCGAAGGCCGCAAATCGGGCGACGCGGAAACGGACTACGCCGCGCGCGCCGCGGCCACGTGGCTGTCGCAGGTCGACTGCGAGCGTTCCTCGCTCGCGTATCTCCGCGCCGAGACGATCGCGCGCATCAACAAGCTCCGCAAGCTGCTCGGAAAGTGAGGCGCGCCATGAAGAAACGCGATTTGTCGGTTGTGGTCGTTTTCGGGTTCGCGCTCGCCGCGTGCGCGCAGTTGTCCGACGCGGGATCGCGCCAGGGCGGCACCACCTACGGGTTCAATTCGGCGGAGGATGCCATCGTCGCCACGCGCAAGGGGCCGTCCGAAAAGGCGCGCTTCGAGGCGCTCGAGGCGGTGCGGAAGATCGCGCTGGAGATGCCGCTTTCGGACAAGAACGGCACGAACGCCGTCAACAAGGCGATCGGCACGGTGCGCGACTTCTGGCTCGGGCGGCGCGACTGGGCCAAGGCGGCGGCGTTCTGCGGCGAACTCGTGGACGCACGCAAGGACTTCCTCGGCGCGAAAGCCGCGCGCGTCTGGAAGGCGCGGGAAATGGGCGGCTTCTGCCGCGCGGGCTTCGAGAAGATCTACCGCGAGAAGGCGGCGGCCTTCACGAAGGCCGGCGTGGATGTCGCGGACCTGCCGGCGCTGGCGGAGTTCTCCGCCGAAGTGCGCCGCGGCTGCTATTCGCACGAACAGCGCTGGGACGAAATCGACGCGGTGATCCGTCCGTGGGCCGAGAAGCGCGCAAGCTTCGACGTCACGAACCGCGCGACGATGGTGGTGCAGCTCCTGGACGTGGCGCGCGGGCTGGACGACCTGAAGCGCGTGAAGACGCTCTACGCCGAACTGAAGGAACTGGGTTTCGTCCAGCGCTGGCGCGGCGCGTACATTTCGTATCTTTCCACGTCCTGGCAGGATTGGGAAGGGGAGCTCGCGGAGCGTCGCGAAGCGCCGCCCGGACCGAACGACGTGCAATCGCGCTACGCCTACGCGCTCTCGCTCGTCCGCAACGGCTTCCGCGACGAGGCGCGCGAGATTCTGGCGGACATCTCCACCAACCGCAACACGCGCGGCGAATTCGCGATGCAGGTGCGCGTCTTCGGCGCCTACCTCGATTCCAAGACGCCCGAGGAATTCTGCGACAAGCTGCTCGCGCTCGATGCGTTCAAGCAGGAGCTCAAGCAGAAGGACGACACGCCGCTCATGGTGGACCAGCGGTTCTTCTTCGCCGTGCGCGACGCCGCCCGGCTCGTCTATTCGCTGTCCACGAAACCCGAGGCGCTGCCGTGGTGCCGCGCGATCTCGAAGATGACGCGCGAAAAGATGATGCACCCCGAAGAGCGCCTCACCTACCATGCGAAGTACCTCAAGAACGCGCCGACCTCGGCCGAAGCCGCGCTCCGCGCGGGCGTGTTCACGCTGCTGCCGCAGGAAAACCGCATCGGCCGCTACGCCGCCTACAACCATTTCGACAACAAGGGCCCGGGTCGCAAGATGTTCAAGCGGCGCGATCCGAACCTCATCAAGAGCGCCGAGAACGTCCATTTCGCCGCGGACAAGCCGGGCAAGGAGGCGAGCGTGTGCGTCGCGTTCGACGACACGGGCCTCCATGTGTACGCCACGTTCAACGACCCGAACGCCGCGCGCACGCGCCTCGGGCTGGAGGACAAGTTCAATGTCGAATACGTGCTCAACGCGGGTGACGCGGACGGCGTGTGGCACTGGAACATGCTCACGGCGTCCGACCCCGGTTTCGACGCCGGCGCCGAATGGGACGCGCCCCGGAAGGGCTACAAGATCGGCCGCGACTACCTGAAGACGGACGTGTATGTGCATGACACGGGTTATGTGTTCCACCTGTTCGCGCCGTGGATCCTCCACTGGACGCGCCTGCCGCAGAACGGCGACGCATGGCGGCTTGCGCTCATCGCCGGCTGGGGCGACCAGTTCGGCGCGCTCGGCGGCGGTTTCGTGCATGAACTCGGGCACGCGATGCGGATCGTGTTCGACGTTTCGCCGGAAGAGCGCCAGGCGATGCGCCGCGGACTTCTCAACGAGGCGGCGGGCGACTTCAAGAAGGCGAACGCCAAGTGGGAGAACGCCGGCTTCTGGGAAGATCCGCACATGGGCGATCCCACGTTCTACTACAAGGAGGTCGAACCGTTCCTGACGGCGCTCAACGCCGACGCGAAGGTTCTTGCGGAGAATCCGGACGACGCGACATTCGAGCGCTTGTGGAAGGATCGTCTCGAGCCCTGGGCCGATTTCATTCTCGCCGTGAACGCGCTGCGCGTGGCATGGCTTGAAGAGCATCCGTGACATGCTTGGGTGACGCCAGGGCGTGAAGCCTTGCAGGACGGCGACGGGACATGGTATAATGACTGGAACAGATTCACGTCTCAAAACGAGACCGGATCGTCCTTGCGGAATGGAGTCGAAGACATGAAGAAATCGGTGGTGTTGTTCGCGGCGTGCGTCGCCGCGTCGGCGGGTGCGTTCGCGCAGCAGAGCGAAATCGCCAAGTGGGATCCGAATATGGCGCAGAAGAACGCCGTCACCACGAACGGCGTCAAATGGATCGACGGAAAGTTCCTGCCGATCGAAGGGCGCATGTTCAACGACGTGGACCACTACTACGACCGTCTGCCTTCGGGCGTCACCACCAACGTGAACGACGGCGTGCGCGGCATGAAGCACCACACGCCCGGCATGCAGTTCCGCTTCCGCACCGATTCAAAGAAGCTCACGTTCAAGTGGGTGCCGTACAACGGCGGCCTTTCGATGGATCACATGCCCTCGACGGGCGTGAGCGGCATCGATGTGTACGCGCAGGACGCGGCCACGGGCAAATGGCTCTACAAGAAGACGGGCCGCATCTGGAGCGCCGCCGGCGGTCAGCTGCAGATGGACTGGAAGCCGGGCGAAGCGTGTCTCGTCAATCTGCCGCTCTACAACGGCGTCAAGTCGTTCACGCTGGGCGTCGATCCCGCGGCCAAGGTGGAGGCGCTCGGCCCGCGCAAGAGCGGCGTCGGGAAGCCGGTCGTCTTCTACGGCACCTCGATCACGCACGGCGGCTGCGCGTCGCGCCCCGGGCTCGCGTTCCCGAGCATCGTCGGGCGCGATCTCGACGTGCCGATCGTGAACCTCGGGTTCTCCGGTTCGGGCGTGATGGAGTTCGAGATGAGCGA
>DCIH01000015.1:10102-18871 GCA_002317575.1 Verrucomicrobia bacterium UBA1731
CTCGACTGCCTCTGGAACATGGGCAGCAAGGCCGAATGGAACCGCGGCGGTCGGAATGTGGAGGAGAACTACGAGCCGTTCATCCGCAACCTGCGCGCGAAGCGGCCGGGCGTGCCGATCGTGATGGCCGAGATGTGCGACGTGTACGGCGGCGCGCCGAACGCCAAGGACAAATTCACGCGCGCGCTGTACGAAAAGCTCGTGGCGGAAGGGTGGCAGGATCTCATCTACCTCCCCAAGCAGGGCATGTACGCGGACGACCGCGAAGGCACCGTGGACGGATGCCACCCGAACGACTGGGGCATGTTCGCGATGGCCAAGGCCTTCGGCAAGGCCGTCCGCGAAGCGCTGAAACTCCGTTAAAACAACCACCCGAAAGAACATGAACATGGCAACCAAATGCGCGGCGTTCGCCGCAACCGGATTGTGCATCGCCGGATGCATGATGTTCTCCACCGCCCATTCCGCGGACAAGAGCCCCATCGCGGGCCGCGTCGCGGCCGACTTCGCCGGGCAGGCAAACGCCGCCGTGTGGCACTACGCGGTGCCGCCGATGAGCGAAATCCAGCGCCTCGCCGACGTGTATCCCTCCGACGGCACGCCGAACGGCGCGGTGCGCATCGTGGCGGCGAAGGACGAATACGAACCCGGCTCCTTCCTCGTGTGGGCGCGGTCCGACCTCGGCAAGGTGCGCTTCGACGTGGGCGAGATGAAGAACGAGAAGGGCGAGGCGTTCCCGAAGGACGCGCTCGACCTCAAGTTCGTGAAGGTGTGGTGCCAGAACAAGAACGGCTGGTTCAGCTACTTCGGCGACACGGGCTTCAAGCTGTGTCCCGAGCTGCTCCTGAACGACGAGGACCTCATCCGCGTCGACGCGAAGAAGCTGGCGAACTACGCGAAGCTCGTCGGCAAGGACGGAAAGAAGTCAGAACTCTGGATCAACCCGCCCCGCCAGTTCGACGAGCGCATCGTCGACCGCGGCTGGGATGTCGCGCCGTCCTTCCACTGCATGCGCGAGGACTTCCGCGACGCGGCGACCTTGCAGCCCGTGGCGCTCCCGAAGAACGAGTTCCGCAACTTCTTCCTCACGGCGCACGTCGCCAAGGACGCGAAGCCAGGCCTCTACAAGGGCGTGGTGTCGATGACGCGCGAAAAGGACGGCGCGAAGCTCGGCGAGATCCCCGTCGAGATCCGCGTGCTCGACTTCGAGCTGCCGCAGCCGAAGTGCTACGCCGAGCCCGAGAAGGACTTCCTCGTGTCGTCCTACAGCTACATTTCGCTCGGGCTCATCAACGAGCTGAACGGCTACGACACGGCGCTCGCGAAGAAGCAGATAGTCGCCGTGCTCAAGAACCAGGTCGCCCACAACCAGACGATGCACATGCTGCGCGGCAATTTCGACAACGAGGCGTTCGAGACGGCCGAGGCGATGCGCCAGGCCGGCATGCGCATGGACGTGTTCATGGGCGGCGTCTATCCCCACAACGGCAAACCCGAGGACATGCGCCGCCATGCGCAGATCGTGGCGGACGAGTTCGACCGCCGCTTTGGCCACCACAACGTGTACATGGGCTACGGCGACGAACCGGGCGCGGCGTGGCTGGCGCAGATGCGTCCGCTCTTCGAGGCGTACCAGAGCGTGGGCCTCAAGTACTTCATCGCGGGCGAAACCGTGTTCTCCAAGGCCGGCTACATCTACGACTGGCACAACTCCGCGCGCGACGCGGCCGACCCGACGCTGCCGGACCTGTGGGCGAAGATGAAGAACGCGAGCCACGTGGCGTGGTACGCCAACCAGCACGTGGGCAGCGAAAACCCCGCCTTCAACCGCCGGCAGAACGGCCTCGGCGCGTGGCTCACGGGCTACACGGCGCTGTGCAACTACGCGCACCACTTCGGCCCCTACAACGACGACCGCACCACGTACAAGCCGATGGTGCTCGCCTACGGCAGCTACGACGGCGTGATCGACACCATCGCGTGGGAGGGCTTCCGCGAGGGCATCGACGACATCCGCTACGCGACGCTCCTTTCCGACCTCGCGCGCAAGGCCGAGAAGTCCAAGGACATCCAGTTGCGCTACCTCGGCGCGAAGGCGATGCAGTACCTCGCGATGACCGACCCCAAGGCGTGCGACCAGGATTCCGTGCGCGGCGAGATGATCCGCTACATCAACCAGCTCAAGGACAAGGTCGCGCCGTACGCGGCCGCCCCCGAGACGAAGCAGACGCCCGAGGAAGTCGCCGCCGCGAAGGCCGCCGCCAAGCGCGCCGAGGACCGCCTTCAGGAAGCGGTCGCGAAGGAACTCGCGAAGCTCCCCGCGGCCAAGAACGCGAACGAATCGAACCGCGTCCACCGCACCGTGGCGGACATCTACCGCAACCTCGGCCGGCAGAACGAAGGCGGCGCGTATCTCGAGAAGCAGGGACTCCTCGATGCGGCGATCGGCTTCTATCACGCCTTCCCGGAAAAACAGCAGGAACTCCGCGAACGCATCCTCAGGGAAAACCAGGGCGGCGCGAACGGCCGCGGCGGCGTGCTGATGTCGATGTACGACGCGCATCCCGAATGGGTCGAGAAGGAGTACGACGCCGCGAACTGGCCGGCGTGGATCAAGCCGACGGACACGAACGGCGCGAAGCGCGCGGTGCAGGGTCTCATGGCGGCGCACGAATGGGCGCTCGGCGGCGTCCGTCCCGACTACGTGAGCCACGAGCGTCCGCGCGCGTTCGCGGCCGTCTACCGCCACGTGCTCGGTCTCGCGAAGAAGTGGGGCGTGCCCGTCACGGCGAACTTCGCGCGCAACGCCACCTGGGCGTACACGCTGCTGCACGATCCCAAGAACGCCGTCGAGGCGGCCAAGCTCGGCCTTCAGGACGCGCAGGCGAAACCCGTCGACAAATACCGTCTCGGCCTCGTGGTCGCGCTCGCGAACGTGCGCGGAAAACCCGAGAACTTCTTCAACGCGGCGAAGAAGTACGACGAAACGGTGAAGGATGTCAAGAACGAGGACCGCGTGTCGGCGCTGTGCGCCTACGGTTCCACGCTGATGACGGCGAACGGCATGGACGGCCGCGGCGCCGAGGACGCGGTGCGCGGTCTCAACGACTTCCGCAAGTCGCTCTACAAGCCCGAGCCGAAGAAGCGCTACGTGGTGACGTATTCCGAGACGCCGATCACCGGCATGTCCGACTGGGCGAAGGTGACGGCCGAGGCGCAGCCCTACGACCGCCGCTACGGCGGGAATCTGGACTTCCTCGTCACGGACGTCACCTCCGGCAACCGCGCCGCGGGCAACTCCAAGGAGAAGCTCGCCGATCCCACGATGCAGGTCGTCGCGGACGTGAACGGCATTCATTTCCTCGTGACGCTCCTCGACCCCAAGGCGAAGGACGTCGCGCTCGGCCTCGTCGGAAACTGCTCGTTCGAGGGCTACATCGCGCCCGGCGCGAACACGCCCTATGCCTGCTTCATGTACGAGCCGGGCAACGGCCGCGTCTCGGTGTTCAACACCACGTATCCGACGCACGGGGAGCGCCGTCTCGAGGCGCGCGACCCCGAGCGCAAGTTCCGTTTCCAGAGCGACTACGCCGACGGCGTCGCGCGCCACCACTTCTTCTTCTCGTGGGAGAACTGGATGCAGCGCGTGCCGAAGAACGGCAGCGTGTGGGATTTCGAGAACATGTGCTGGCACCGTTCGGGCAACAGCTGCTGGAACGGCACGGAGTCGATTCATGGCCGCTCCACCTGGGGCGAGCTCGAGTTCCGCCTCACGGAGCAGCAGCGTCTGCAGATCATGAAGCCGCTCCTGGCGGCGGCGCTTCGCGAATACAACGCCGAGAAGCGTTGCGAGGCCGGCAAGGACGGCGCGCTTGCGCACTGGCAGGACGCCGCCATGGGCGACCCCGCGTTCTACGCCGCGCAGGTCAAGCCCCTGCGCGAGGAACTCGACAAGTACGCGAAGCTCTTCAAGGGCGACGTGGGCGACTCCACGGTCGCCTGGCTCGTCGAGAACGCGCTTCCGCGCTGGCAGGACGTCCGGTTCGAGGTCGAGCGTCGCCGCGCCGCGTGGCTCCTCGAAAAGAACGCGGAGTGAGAATGGCGGCGCGCTCGGCGAGCGCGCCCTACCTGGGATTCGCGGGTAGGGCGAGCGCGCCGCGCACGCCGCACGGTGATTGACAAACGAAGGAAAATCGAGTCGACATGAGGAATGAATTCAGTGTTGTGCTGGCGGCGGTAGCCGTGGTGGCAATTGCCGGTTGCAAGAGCCCCGAAGCGTTGGCGGAAGTCCATGCGCGCGACGCGGCGCGGACCGCGTCGCGATCGGCGGCGGTTGAGGCGAAAACCGCCGCCGAGCCGCGCATTTCCGTGTTCGCGAAGTTCATCCGCCAGACGGCGGCGGAACGCAAGATCACGCTCGCCGAGGCGGCCGACTGGCTGTACGACCTCGGCGTGCGCGGGTTCGACTGCGGCCCCGACGAAACGGATCTCGACGTGCTGTGCGCGACGAAGCTCAAGCCCATCAACTTCTACTACTTCCCGAACTGGTTCGGCCGCGGCGAGTGGGTGGACAAGACGACGCCGTCGGATTGTCTCAAGATGGCGAAGAAACTCGGCATTCCGCGCATCATGGTGGTGCCGCCGGACTTCACCAAGGACGGCGACGAGGAGGCGGAGTTCAAGGAAATCCTCGCGCGCATGAAAGCGTACGTCGCCGAGGCGAAGGCGCTGGGCATCACCATCACGGTGGAGGATTTCGGCGGCACGGCGAACCCGGGCTCCAGCATCAAGTACCTCAAGCGCTTCCTCGACGAGATCCCCGATCTGCGCTTCGCGCTCGACTCGGGGAACCTTTACTACGCGGGCCGCGGCGAGAACATCCTCGAGATGCTCGAACACGCCAAGGGCCGCATCGCGCACGTCCATCTGAAGGACCAGAAGCCGAACGCCAACCGCACCTACGAAACGCTCGGCCTCGGCGCGGTGCCGAACGAAACGATCGTCAAGCGCGTGAACGCCTCGGGCTACGCCGGCTGGTACACGCTCGAAAATCCCATCGGCGACACCTACACGGACACGGTGCGTCAGGTGGCGGTGCTCAAGAGCTGGCTCGACGGGAAGTGAGATGAAGACGAACACCCGCAGATTGGCCGCGTTCGCCGTCGCCCGCTGGATTTCCAGTCACGAGCGGCCCGAAAACCTGCTTCCCGAAGGTCCTGACCGTGCGTTCGTGCAGGATCTCGTCTATGTCACCGTCCGACGGTTCCGTCCGCTGCGCCGCGTGCTGGGCGAGCTCGTGAAGACATGGCCCAAGGGCGAAATGGAAGCGCTTCTTCTGGTGGGTGGCGCGCAGATCCTCTACATGCCCGATGTGCCCGATTTCGCCGCCGTGAACGAAACGGTGGAAGCCGCGAAGGCGTGTCCGAACAAGGCGATCGCGAAGGTGGTGAACGGCGTGCTGCGCAATCTCCTGCGTCGGCGCGAAGAATTCGAAAAGTTGCTGGCCGCCGCTCCGCTTGCGGAACGCGAAAGCTATCCGAACGCCATTGTGGACCGTTGGGTCGCGCGCTACGGCGAAGAAGGCGCGGAGAAGCTGGCGGCCTGGCACAACGCGCCCGCCGAAACGTGGCTCGCACGCAAGCCGGACGCGAACGGCGAGGGCGCGTTCGAGAAGCTCGCCCGCGGCAAGAAGGTGACCGACGAATCCGGCTATGCGGAAGGGGACTTCATCGTCCAGAATCCCGCCACCGCGGGCGCCGTGAAGCTTTTGGACGTCCGTCCCGGCCAGCGCGTGCTCGACTTCTGCGCCGCGCCTGGCGGCAAGACGGTTCAGATTGCGTGGCGGCTTGGTGCGGACGCCGGGAAGCTCGTCGCGCAGGAGGTGAATCCGAAGCGTCTGCGCACGCTGCAGTCAACGCTCAAGCGCTGCAAGCTCGACGCCGTGCAGGCCGTGTCGGCCGTGGACGAAAAGGACGCCGGTGCGTTCGATCGCGTGCTCGTCGACGCGCCGTGTTCGAACACGGGCGTGTTGCGGCGCCGTCCCGACGCGCGCTGGAACTGGACGAAGGAGAAGCTTTCGGAACTCGTGACGCTGCAGGCGGAGATTCTCGACCGCGCGGCGGCGTTTTGCGCGCCGGGCGGCGTGCTCGTGTATTCGACGTGCTCGAACGAACCCGAGGAAAACGGCGAACAGGCGGCCGCGTTCCTCGCGCGCCACCCCGGTTGGCGGGAAGTCGCGCGCACGGAGTTCGTGCCGTTCGAGACGGACCACGATGGCGCGTTCGCCGTCGCTTTCGAAAGGATGTGACGTGGCCGAGGTGAAATTCATCGGCGTGGGCAAAACCTACGCGAAGGGCGATGCGCCCGCGGTTTCCGATTTCACGCTCGATGTCGCCGACGGCGAATTCCTCGTGCTCGTGGGACCTTCGGGCTGCGGGAAGTCCACGACGCTCCGGATGGTGGCGGGGCTCGAGCTGCCCACGGCGGGCAAGATCCTGATCGGCGGCAAGGATGTCACGCGTCTGCCGCCGAAGGAGCGCGACATCGCGATGGTGTTCCAGAACTACGCGCTCTATCCGCACATGACGGTGAAGGAGAACCTTTCGTTCGCGCTCAAATTGCGCGGCGTGCCGAAGGAGGTGATCGCGCGCCGCGTGGATGCGGCGGCGAAGACGCTGGGTCTCGAGCCGTATCTGAAGCGTCTTCCGAAGGCGCTCTCCGGTGGACAGCGCCAGCGCGTCGCCGTGGGGCGCGCGATCGTGCGCGAGCCGGCCGTGTTTCTCTTTGACGAGCCGCTTTCGAACCTGGACGCCAAGATGCGCGTGGAGATGCGCGCGGAGATCGTGCGGCTTCACCGCGCGCTGGGCGCGACGATGATCTACGTGACGCACGACCAGACGGAGGCGATGACGATGGGCACGCGCATCGTGGTGATGAACGCCGGCCGCATCCAGCAGGCGGACGCGCCGATGAACGTGTACGCGAAACCGGCGAACACGTTTGTGGCGTCCTTCATCGGCACGCCGCCGATGAACCTTTTTCCGCCGGGACTGTTCGATCTCGGGTGTGTGACGGGCGTGCGTCCCGAACATCTGGCGGTGCGGCTGGAAGGCGAGTCCGTCCCCGCCGAATCGCTCGCCGCAACGGTGGATCTCGTGGAAATCCTGGGCAGCGAGACGATCGTCCATTGCGTGACGGACAAATGCGGCGTGAAGGTCGCCGCGCGCGTCACGGACCCGTCGCGCGTGGCCGCGCTGAAGGCCGGCGCACGCGTGACGCTCGTGCCGGATCTCGCCAAGGCCGTCCGCTTTCCGCCCGCTTCCTGACGACAAACGCGACAAACAAACCACACTCATGAAAAATTCCATTCTCCTGCTGGGTCTTGCGCTGTGCGGCGCGGCTTTCGGTTCCATCTCCTACGCGCCGGACAAAAACGGTTCGCCGGTCGCCACGATCAAGAACGCGAGCGGCGAATGCCGCGTGGCGCTTCGTGGCGCCCAGGTGACGGCGTGCCATTTCGCGGGCGACGCCCATCCGCTGCTCTTCGTGCCGAAGGCCGGTTACGACAACCGTCCGATCGACGACAACTTCGTCCACGGCGGCGTGCCGCTTCTGTGGCCGTGGTTCGGTTCGAGCGGCGCGCCCGTGCCGCCGAAACCCACCTGGTGGCAGCGTCGCAAGATCGCCTGGGGCTGGATGGATCCCATGCCGCACGAAGCGCCGTTCCACGCGACGGCGCGGCAGGGCCTTTTCACGGTCGCCGGCGAAAAGGACGGCCCGGACGCGACGACGCTCGTGCTGAAGCTCGTTCCCGATGCGTTGTCCCGAAAGTGGTTTCCGCACGACTTCGAACTTATCTATGAGATCACGCTCGCGCCGCATGCGCTCGCGCTTAAACTCGTCACGCGCAATCTGAACAAGGACGGCAAGGCGTTCGGCTACGGCGTCGGCTACCACCCCTATCTGCGCACGAGCAGCTGCTTCGGCGTGCATCTGGAGGGCTTCGACGGCGCCGTCTACGAGTCCTCGCGCGATCTGCCGCGCGATTTTGACGGCACAAACGTCTGGCGGGGCGATCTGCCGATCTGGCCCGGATGCGACCTGTTCAAGATGCCGGGCGAGGGCAGCGCGATCACGCTCGTCGACCCTGCGTGGGCGCGTCGCATCACCGTCCGCACCACGGGCGGCAATGACGTCGTGACGTGGATCCAGGACAAGTCGGTGAAGGACATCATCAACATCGACCGTTCCGAAATCAACGACTACGTGTGCATCGAGCCGGCGAATTTCTATCCCGAGCGCTGGCCGACGGTTCCCGCCGGCGGCGAACATGTGTTCCAGTCCGTCATCACGGTCGAGCCGGCGAAGTGACGGAAGACGACCAGATCCTGTCTTTCACGATTCCGGAAAGCGGCGTCGACCGTCTTGACGCTTGGCTCGCGGATCAAATGCCCGATTTTTCGCGCGCCCGCATCCAGGGTCTCGTAAAAGCGGGGCGCGTCTCGCTCAACGGCGCCGTGATTTCCAAGGCCGCGCCCACGACGCGTCCCGGCGACGTGGTCGAGCTCGCCGTTCCGCCGCCCGTTCCGGCCGATCCGGAGCCCGAGGACATTCCCCTCGACGTCCTGTTCGAGGACGACGACCTCATTGCCCTGAACAAGCCCGCCGGTCTTGTGGTGCACCCCGCGCCCGGTCATCTCACGGGAACGCTCGTGAACGCGCTTCTGCACCACTGCCCCGATCTGTCCGGCATCGGCGGCGTGGCGCGTC
>DCIH01000015.1:18908-33530 GCA_002317575.1 Verrucomicrobia bacterium UBA1731
GACCAGGACACGAGCGGCGTGATGGTGGCCGCCAAAAGCCAGCGTGCCATGGATGTCCTGACGCGCGCGTTCTCGGGACACGAAAGCGTTTCGAAGACGTATCTTGCGGTTGCGCATGGCGTGCCCGCGCCGGCCGAAGGCCGCGTCGAGACGTTGATCGGCCGTTCGCCGTGGGACCGCAAGAAGATGGCGGTCGTGGCGAAAAACGGCAAGAACGCCATTACGCTCTACCGCACGGCCGCCAGGAATCCCGAAGCCGGGTTGTCGCTTGTGGAATGCCGCATTCTCACGGGCCGCACACACCAGATCCGCGTGCATTTGTCGTCCGTGCTCGGCTGTCCGATCGCCGGCGACGCCACCTACGGCCGCGCGTCGTTGGACAAGCGCCTCGAGCCGCGTCCGGTCCGCCAGCTGCTTCACGCCTGGAAACTCGCGTTGCGGCATCCGGTCACGGGCGCGCCCCTCGAATTCACGGCGCCCGTCCCGCCGGATTTCCGCGGGTATGGTATAATTTGACGCTCATGGACAAGAAGGACATCGTCGCAACCGCACAGGCCATCGGCCGGCTGAATCTTTGGGAAAAGGTCGCCGGCAAGGTCTGGGGCGTCACGCTGGAGACGGATACGCGTCCTTTTCTGGTGACGGCGGCGCTCGATCCGGGCGACGGTCCCATCGCGGGGCGGCTTCTGGTGTTCCGGGGTTTCGATGCGTTCCGCGATTTCCGCATCTTCAGCCAGAATCCGGAATTGGGCGTGGCCATGAGCCCGCTCGATTTCGAGCACTGGGAGGTCGTGGGACTCAAAAACGGCGGCGCGGAACTGTATGCGTTCGCGCCCGGTTTCGTGCCGGTGAAACCGCCGCCGGAGGACGCGGCTTTTCTGGCGAGCGTGCTGTACGAGAGCTATGGTCTTCTGATGCGCCTGGAGGAGCAGCCGGATCTTCCGCTGGAGTTCAAGGACGAATCGTCGCTGTTCGCGCGCCGCGAGGGGTTGGACGGCAAGTGGCGCGACGCGCCGCTCAAGGCGCCGGACCTGCCGCGCGTTCTGTACGTGGAGCGCGTCGCCCTGGCGAAGGCCGATTGCGAGGCGGCGGCGAAACTGCCCGTGGCCCGGGACGAGATCTGGGAAATCGACTTTCTCCAGTCGCCCGTGTTCCGCACGGCGGAGGCGCGTCCGCGGATACTGTACCTCTTCGCGGGCGTGGATGCGGCGAGCGGCCGGCGCGTTCTGTGGGACCGGATGAGCGTCGGATCCGGCGGACTCAAGGAGATGTGGGAATCGCTTGCGGCGCGACTGCTGAAGGCCTTTCTCGCGCGCGGGGGCGTGCCCGGCGCCATCCATGTCAGGGCGAACCGTCTGGTGCGGTTCGTGCGTCCCTTGGGACTGCAGATTCCCTTCAAATTGGTTCAACACGCGAAGCTGCCGGCGCTGGAAGGCGTCCTTGCGCAGGCAGTTTCAACCAAAACGATATGAGCATCGATTCCGACATTCCGCTTCTGCTTTCCCTGGTCTTCGTCATCGGCGGCCTTTTCCTCCTGTCCTGGAGCGCGGGCAAGTTCGTGGACGGATCGGCCGCCGTGGCGCGCGCGTTCGGCGTTTCGCCGTTCGTGGTGGGCATGGTGATCATCGGATTCGGCACGAGCGCTCCCGAATTGTGCGTGTCCACGCTTTCGGGGTTGAGCGGCCACGCGAACCTGTCGCTCGGCAACGCCTATGGGTCCTGCATCTTCAATCTGGCGGCGATTCTCGGCGTGGCGGCCGTCATCCGTCCGTTGAAGGTGAAGCCGTCCGTCTGCGCCGTGGCCGTACCGCTTCTGCTGGGCGTGACGGCGCTGTCGTATTTCCTCGTCCGCGACATGCAGTTCTCCCGTGCGGACGGATTCGTCCTTCTGGGCGTGTTCGCCGTGCTGATGCCGCTTTACTGCCTGTACGACCAGAAGTTGAATTCGGCGTCCGAAGGCGCTCCGGACGAAGGGGACGAGCCGCCGGAAGTCGACAAATCGCCGTTGGCGCTGTCTCTTTTCTGGGTGGTGGCGGGCCTGGCGCTGCTCGTGGGATCGTCCCATCTGCTCGTGTGGGGATGCGTCGATTTCGCGCGCGACGTGCTGCACGTCTCCGATCTGCTCATCGGACTCACCGTCGTGGCGGCGGGCACGTCGCTGCCCGAACTCGCGTCCGCCGTCGTGTCCGCCCGCCGCGGGCAGCATGCGTTCGTCATCGGGAACATCGTGGGGTCGAACCTCTTCAACACGCTGGCGGTCGTCGGTCTGGCCGGTTCCATCAGTCCGTATGCGGACTACAGCAGGTATGTCGTCCTGCGCGACATCCCCGTGATGGCGATCATGAGCATCTCGGTCGTCCTTTTCGGCCTTAACTGGCGCGATTTCCGCAAGGACGGACAGATCGAGCGCTGGGAAGGCGTCTTGTGGATGCTCATCTTCGTTACATACCTCGTGGTCATGATCAAGCAGGAAGCCGGCCTGTAAGGGCGCGGCGTTTGTCTGGACGAAAGGAGCCGAAAATGAAAATGACGTCGGACCAAATCAAATCGGGCAATGAACGCGCGCCGCACCGGTCGCTGCTGTTCGCGTGCGGATTGAAGCGTGGGGACATGAAGAAGCCGTTCATCGGCATCTGCAACTCCTACGAAAGCTTCGTGCCCGGTCACTGCCATCTGAACAAGGTGGGCGAAATCGTCAAGCAGGCCGTGATCGAAGCGGGCGGCGTGCCGATGGAGTTCAACACGATCGCCGTGTGCGACGGCATCGCCATGGCCCACGCGGGCATGAAGTATTCGCTCCCCAGCCGCGAACTGATCGCCGACAGCGTCGAGTCCGTCGCGCGCGCGCACTGCTTCGATGCGCTCATCTGCATCCCGAACTGCGACAAGATCGTGCCCGGCATGCTCCTCGGGGCGCTGCGCGTGAACGTCCCAACCGTCTTCTGCTCGGGCGGACCGATGGCGCCCGGCAAGCATCCGAAGACCGGCCAGGACACGGACCTTAATTCCGTCTTCGAGGCCGTCGGCGCGCAGAACGTGGGCAAGATTTCGCAGAAGGAACTCGAAAGCGTCGAAGAGACGAGCTGCCCCGGCTGCGGCAGCTGCTCGGGGATGTTCACGGCGAATTCGATGAACTGCCTCTACGAAGCGCTCGGGCTGGCGCTGCCCGGGAACGGCACCATCCTCGCCGTGGACCCGAAGCGCGTCGACTTCTGGAAGCGCAGCGCGAAGCGTGCCGTGGCGCTCGCGAAGGCGGGCGGACCGCGTCCGCGCGACCTCGTCACGCGCGACGCGCTGGACAACGCGCTCACGCTGGACATGGCGATGGGCGGTTCCACGAACACCGTGCTGCACACGCTCGCCATCGCCCGCGAGGCGGATGTCGATTTCACCCTGAAGCGCATGAACGAGATCTCGGCGGCGACGCCGTATCTGTGCAAGCTCGCGCCGAGCGGCCACTACCATGTGTCTGACCTCGACCGCGCCGGCGGCATCATGGGGGTGCTCAAGCGCGTGCAGGCGTGCCTGCCGAAGAACGCGCCGTTCCTGCATTTGGACGCGCCGACGGTTTCCGGCAAAACGCTGGGCGCGCAGATCCGCGCCGCGAAGATTTCCGACGCGGACGTGATTCGTCCGCTCGCAAACGCCTACTCCCGCGACGGCGGCCTGTGCGTTCTCTGGGGCAACCTCGCCACGCGCGGCGCGGTGGTGAAGAAGGGCGGCGTCGCGCCGTCGATGATGACGTTCACGGGCAAGGCGATCTGCTTCAACAGCCAGGAAGAGGCGTGCGCCGGCATTCTCGGTGGCAAGGTGAAGCCCGGCCACGTGGTGGTGATCCGCTACGAGGGCCCGAAGGGCGGTCCCGGCATGCAGGAAATGCTCGCGCCCACGAGCTACATCATCGGCGCGGGTCTGGGCGAAAGCGTCGCGCTCATCACGGACGGCCGCTTCTCGGGCGCGACGCACGGCGCGTGCGTCGGCCACGTGAGCCCCGAGGCGGCTGAGGGCGGTTTGATCGGCCTTCTGAAGAACGGCGACGAAATCACGATCGACATTCCGAAACGCGCGATTTCGGCGAAGCTGACGGCGAAGGAAATCGCCGCGCGCGCGAAGAAGGCGAAGAAGTGGACGCCGCGGATCAAGGGCGGTTGGCTCGAGCGTTACGCGCAGTTCGTGGGTAATGCGTCCACCGGCGCGTCGCTCAAGGCGTGACGGTTTCGTGAAGGAACGAAAGGAATGAAGATCATGAAGTTGCTGATGGTGTTGTGCGGCGCGTTGGCGCTCGCGGGTTGCGCGACGGTGGAGATGTCCTCCGCCGGCGCGATGAAGGGTGGCGATCGTCTGCTTGTCATCCAGAACGACGGCTACGAACTGCTGGGGATTCTGCCCCTGTGGTCCGGCAACCTCACATGGAACGAAAAGCTGCAATGCGTCGATCGCGAGGTCGCGTTTTTCCGGAACCATTCGGACACGCAGCATCTCTACGAAATGGCCAAAAGAATCGCCGAACATGAGAACTGCGATCTCGTGGACGTGACGTTCGTTGACAATTATCTCGGATTGAACCCGCAGTCGTTCTACGGCGCGCTTGTGAACAGCGACACGGCGATCTCGGCCGTTCTTCGTCCGCGCAAATGAAAGGGGATACGGTATGAAAAAACTTTTTGCGGTTGTTTTGGCGTCCGTCCTGTGCGGATGCTGCTCGTACAGCGAACTCAAACGCGACATGGGAAGCGTCAAGGTCGACGGCCGCACGCCGGTCGCGTCGTACGAGGTGGCGAATGTGTCGTACAGCCTGCTCGGCCTTGTGCCGTTGTCGACGGGCTTGACATGGAAGGACGGTCCGTATTCGGACGACGTCGGTTCGATGGCGTGGTTCGAGGACGCCTGCAGTCTCGACGACAATCTCGCGAGCGTGCGCCACGCCTGCAAGGTCGTGCGCGCGGACGATCTCGTCAATGTCACGGGCCGCGTGGACGATTACTGGGCCTGGAGCTGCTTCTTCGTGAAGAAGCGCGTCGTGAAGACCTCCTGTCTCATCGCAAAGCCTGAACCGAAATGAAGATGTTTGCCGTTCCGGCCGCTTTGGCCTTGCTGGCTTTGTGCGGATGCGATCCCGAATGTGAACGAACCGTCTACCGGGAAGAGTTCGATCGCTTGGGCGACCACGTGGCGTGCTTCAATCCGTGCGCCAGCGTCAGCGAATGGCCGGCTTCGCTGAAGTACCTTTCCCTGAACCCGAAAGGGGACGGCGCGGACGCCCGCAAGGGCTTCTTCCGGATCGATCCCGCCGTCGCCGCGGACCGCGCGACGCTGCGCTTCGCGTTCCGTTTCGCGTCCGACGCCAACCGCGCGTTCACGCTCAAGCTCTATTTCGGCGATCCCGAAAAGCCCGAAATCCGCACCGTCACCGTGGACGAACGCGGTTCGTTCTTCGGCGACGGCCCCGCGCCCGAAAAGCCGGCGGATGGGGTGAAGGGGTTTCTGCCGAACTGGGCGATGAACAAGGGCGTCCTCACCTTTGACGCCGCCGAGGACGTCGCCAAGCTGCATCTCTACCGCGGCGGACGGCGCGTCGTGGACGCCACGGGCGCGCTGCCCAAGAAGCCGCTCGTCGGATGGAACGTTTCCGCCGCGTGCAACGTCGAATTCGACTACGTGCGCGTGGACGCGAACACGACGCGTCCCTGGCTCGTGGGCGATCCCGACGAATGGCTGGAAGACGCGCCGCTCGCCGAACGTCCGTCCGATCCAATCAAGCTCAAGCTCGCGGACGGCGCCGAGCGCGCCGTGACGTTCGCGTGGAGCAACCGCCGCGAGAGCCTTCCCGTGCGGGTTTGGAACGACGCGAAAAAGGCGTTCGTCGCCAAGAACGAATCGTGCGTGATCACGAACGCGGACGTCACCGTGTCCTGGCCCGGCGGACGGGTGGCCGTGCACCGCGCCCCATTGACGTCCTACCGCTACGAAGTGTCCGAAAAGACCCAGATACTGGCGGCGCTCGTTGACCGCGGCGCGTTGCCGCGCGTGACGCCGAAGGTCGATCTCCACGTGTCGCCGAACTGTCCCACCAACTACGAAGTGTGGGTGGATGGTTCCTATGCGGGGTGCATGGTCGTGCCGTCGCCCGTGGTGGAGCCGAAAATCGGCGCGCGCTCGGGTTCGGAGCTTGGCGTCGATCTTCGCTACGACCAGCCGTTCGCCTTGGCGCGGTGCCGCGAGAACATGGGCACGTTCGCGCTTGAATGCAACGGCTATCTCCAGCGCGAACCGTGGGACGGCATGCCGAGTTCGCCGCTCCGCTCCGTGCCCGTCGCGTCGTATGTGCGCTGCCGCGCGCTTTGCACGCTGGACGACACGATGCCCGCCGACTTCCTTTCCGAAATCACCGCGCGCGTTACGTATTACCAGCCCGGCTGCGGACGGTCCCAGGCCATTTGCGAAGCGACGGCGCGCGTGGACGAATCGATGCGCTGCGGCGCGACCGAGTCGGGCGAGCCGCTCTACGCCGTCGACTTCGATTTCAACCCCGGCGAAATCCAGGATCTCGTTTCGATGCTCAAGATTCCGTATCTGGAGCTCGACTTCGTCGGTCCGCTGTTCGAGAAGGACGACTACTACATCTCGCGCAAGCGCTCGCCTTCCTACGAGCGCCAGTCGCGCGTGAAGGTCCTGTCCGCCCGGCTCGAGCGCGCGCCCGTCGCGATGACGGTGCGTCCGAACCGCCGGAACAGCACGTACTACCCGAACGAACCCGCCGGCGCGACGGTCGTGGTGGCGCCGCGCGCGGACGCGCCGAACGCCGCGTGGCGCGTCGACTGCCGCGTGGCGGACGCGAACGGAAAAGAAGTCCAGCGCGAGACGCTGGAAGGGACGGGCGCCGCCGAGAAGACGATCGCGTTCGCGCCGAAGGCGTTCGGCCACTACGACGTCTCTTACGTGCTCGTGCCGAAGGCCGACGAAACCTTCGGGAAGATCGTCCACGACGCGAGCTTCGCGCTGTTGCCGCCGGACACGCGCAAGGCGACGAAAGCCGATTCGCCGTACTACTGCTGGAACTTCAACGGCGCGCACGGCACGCCCTCCAAAGTCGAGGACTGGGGCGACATCCTGCAGCGCGAAGGCATCCGCCGCACATTGATCGGTCCGGCCGAGACGAACGCCGTGATGGCGGCCTGGGGCTTCACCAAAAGCGAGTTCCCGTTCCTCACGCCGACCGCGAAGAAGGGACAGACCCCGGCCGAGGCGGAGGAGGACCTCGTCAAGAAGATGCGCGACTTGCGCGCGCAGTATCCGAGCTGCAAATCCGCGCTCATTTTCCACGAGTCGGGCAACGGTCCGTTCCCGCTCGAACTCGTGGGCGGCAAAACGCCGATTTCGCCGGAGCAGGCGCGGCGCGACACGAACCGCATGGAGCAGGCGGTGCGCACCGCCCGATGCTGGCGCAAGGCGGATCCGTCCGTGCGGCTCATCTACGGCAACTCCGGGTTCGCGGTGGGACTCGTGGCGCAGCTTTTCCGCGCGGGCATTCCGAAGGACCTCGTGGACGCGCTGGGCGACGAATCGGTGGGCATGTCGCAGCCGCCCGAGCGCTGCGTGGCGTATCCCGCGTGGTGCCTCAAGCGCCTGGCCGAAATCTACGGCTACGACAACGCGCAGCCGGACGCGCCGTGGGAATGGAAGAGCCGCATCCGCCGTCATTTCTCCGAGCGGCAGTGCGCCGCGTTCCACATGCGCGACGCCCTCGTGGCGCACGCCTGGCGCTACACCTGCATTCCGCTTGCGGGCATCACGGAAATGGCGAACAGCTACTACGACACCATCTGGGGAGACTCCTGCTGCACGCGCTATCCGCTCGTGTATCCGCTGCAGACGTTCTCCGCGGCGGCGACGCTCACGCGCGTTCTCGACCGCGCCAAATTCACGCGCCAGCTGGACACGGGTTCGCTCACGGTCTACGCGCTCGAATTCGCGCTGCCGGACGGTTCGTGCGCCACGGCGTTGTGGACGGCGCGCGGCGAGGTGGACGTGACGGTGGACGGTGCGGCGACGAAGACCGTGGCGATGCTCGGCGCGGAGACGCCGTTCGCGGGCGGCAAGCTCGTCGTGGACGACACGCCCACGTACGTGCTTTCGTCCGCGCCGCTCAAGGACGTGAAGGCGGCGCTCCAGCGCCGCTATCCGAACGAACCGGCGCCGACAAACGCCGTGGTGGCGCAGCCGCTCGCGAGCGCGTCCGAAGTCGTGTTGGACAACGCCAAGGATCCGCGCCACGACACGGAAATCCGCAACACGCCGTACTATTCGTTCCACCGCCCCGGCGATTTCACGGTGTTCGAGGCCGAAGAGGACGGCAAGAGGTGTCTGGAGCTCGTGCGCCAAGAGCCGAAGACGCCGTGTCCCGAGCTGATGGACGAATACGTGATGCTGAAGTTTCCGAACGCGCAGCCCGTGCTGGGCGAGCGCCACACGATCGGCGTGTGGGTGAAGGGCAATTCGTCCTGGGGCAAGATCCGTTTCGAACTTACGGACGCGGAAGGCGAAACGTGGCTCGCGGCGGGCACGGGCGGCTACGGCGATGTCGTGTTCGACTGGCCGGAGCGGTTGTCGCTCAATTTCGACGGCTGGCACTACCTCTCGTTCCCGATCACGGAGAAGAGTCCCGTGAAAATCCATTGTCCGGGCGACAACGAATGGCAGTGGCAGCGCGACGGCGAGAAGGGCAACGGCAAGATCGACTTCCCGGTGAAAGTGTCCGGGCTCGTGGTGAGCACGTATCCGCAGGCGCTCGATCTCGTGAAGATGCGCAAGACGGCGCCGGCGATCCGGTTGCGCGATGTGTGCCTCGAGTAGCGCGAAGATGGCGATTCTCTGGGAGGTCTTTCAGCAGGTCTTCACGCTCTTCGCGTTGATGGGCGTTGGGTTCGTGTTGTCCAAGCGCAAGCTCGTGGACACCGCGACGCTGAAGATGCTGGTGACGCTGCTCGTGCGCGTGGTGACGCCGTGTCTGATCGTGCATGCGTTCCAGCGTCCGTTCGATGTCGCCCAACTGGGCGCGCTCGGGGCGGCGTTCGGCGTTTCGGCGGTCATTCAGGTCGCCACGATCGGCGTGGCGGCGGTGGCGTTCCCGTGCCGGGGCGGGGACGGTTGGCGGACGCTTCGCTTCGCGACGGTGCTTTCGAACGCGGGGTTCATGGCCATTCCGCTCGAGCAGGCGATTCTCGGTGACGACGGCGTCTTCTACGGGGCGGCGTTCGTGGTGACGTTCAATCTCGTCTGCTGGAGCTGGGGCGTGTGTCTCATGTCCGGCAGCCGCAAGGAGATATCCCTGAAGCGCCTCTTCGTCAATCCGGGACTGCTGGGGATTGCCATCGGCTTGCCGCTCTTTTTCTTGTCCGTCAAACTGCCGCCCGTCGTGGCGTCGCCCGTGAAGATGCTTTCCGACCTCAATACGCCGCTCGCGATGGTGGTGGTGGGACATTACCTCGCCTGGGCGGAATACGGTCCCGTCCTCAAAAGCGCCCGCGCCTGGCTCGCGGCGGCGTTGCGTCTCGTGGCGGTGCCGTCGGCGGTGGTGGGCGCGTTCTGCGCGTTCCGCGCGCTGGCGCCGAACGTCGCGCTCGACCCCACGCTCGTCTTGGCGATGGTGATTCCCGCGGCGGCGCCGGTGGCGGCGATCACGGCCATTCTCGCGATCGCCTACGAGCGCGCGACCTCGATCGCCGTGGGGCTCGTGGCGGGCACGACACTCCTGTCCATTCTCACGATGCCGCCCATTGTCGCCTGGGCCCGCACGCTCTTCGGCGCGTGACTTGACCCTGTCTTGGGCGGGGCGTATAATGTGCCGCCAACGAGGTGGAAAATGAGGAAATTCGAAGATCCCGAGACGTTGCGTTCGTGGGCGCGCAAGGCGCGGCTCGCGGGTAAGAAAATCGCGTTGGTGCCCACGATGGGCGCGTTGCACGAAGGGCATCTGTCGCTCATCGCGGCGGCGAAGAAGAAGGGTGCGGACGAAATCGTGGTGAGCGTGTTCGTGAACCCCACGCAGTTCGGTCCCAAGGAGGACTACGCGCAGTATCCGCGCGACCATGTGGCGGACGCGAAGAAGTGCGTCCAGGCGGGCGCGACGGCCATCTTCTTCCCCACGCCCGCGAACATGTACGCGGACGACCACAGCACGTGGGTGATCGAAGACGGCGCGCTCTCCGGTTCGCTCTGCGGCGCCCGCCGGCCGGGCCATTTCCGCGGCGTGTGCACCGTGGTGGCGAAGCTCTTCAACGTCGTCCAGCCCGATTTCGCCGTGTTCGGGCAGAAGGATTTCCAGCAGGCCACGATCATCCGGCGCATGGTGCGCGATCTGTCGTTCGGCGTCGAGATCGTGGTCGCGCCGATCGTCCGCGAGGCGACGGGCCTTGCGCTTTCCTCGCGCAACGCGTATCTGAGCGCGGACGAGAAAGTCCGCGCGCTCGCGCTTTCCGCGACGCTCAAGGACCTCAAGGCGGGCGTCGCCGCGAAGGGGAAGCTCGTGTGGAAGACGGCGCGCGCGCGCGCCGTGTCCGCGCTCGAGAAGGCGGGGCTCCGGGTCGACTACGTGGAAGCCGTGGACGCGGAGAACCTCAAGCCGGTGAAGACGCTCAAGGCGGGCTCCGCCGTCTTGCTGGCGGTGTTCGACGGCAAGACGCGCCTGATCGACAACTGTCTCGTGTGAGCGGCGGCGTTTATTTTTGAACGGTCCGTCCGTTGGCGGCATTTGTGTTGGTGACGGATGGAAATCTACGAAGAGATACGCGCGAATCGCGAAAGCGGTGCCCGGCGGATGGTGGCGGAATACCGCGCCCGCCTGCAGGGCGCCGCCACCATGTTGTGCAAAAACGAGCACGACGCGGAGGATCTCGTGTTCCGCGCGTTCGCCCAGGCGATCAACCGCATCGGCGACTACAAGCCGAACGGTTCGTTCTACTACTGGATCTACACGATTCTCCTCAATTTCCACCGGATGGATCTGCGCAAGAAAGCGTGCCGTCCGCAAACCACCACCATGGACGTGCTCCCGGAGGTGCAGGACGAACGGCTCGACCCGCGCGAAGAGCTCAATTTCGCGGCGACCGCCCAAGCTGTCCGGGCGGCCGTCCGCGACCTTCCCGACACGTTCCGCGAAGTGGTGGTGCTGAAGTACTTCGAAAACCTGTCCGATCCGGAGATATCCCGCATCACGGGCATTCCCGAGGGTACGGTGAAGTCGCGTCTCCACCACGCGAAGGACGCGTTGTACGTGAAGCTGTGCGACACCGAGGTATCCCCCGATTTCACGGACCGCCTGATCAAGGCGACGCGTCCGTTCCGTCCCGGCACGGCGAAGTGGTGGACGGCCCTTGTGCTGGTCGCGCTCGGCACGGCCGCGCTCGCGACGGGCACGGTGAAGGTCGTTGAGCGCGTCCGGGAGCGGCGTTCCGCGCCGGTCGCGCACAGCGTCCCCGCGGCCAAGGAGCCCGCGCGCGCGCCCGCGGCGTCCGCGCCGGAGCCGGGGCAGGTGAACGTCGCCGCGCAGCCGGTCGCCGTCACGCAGGACGCTGCCGGCAAGGCCGTTTCGGCGGGTCTCGCGTTTTTGGCGTCCCAGCAGCAGCCGAACGGGTTCTTCCCGGGGCCGTACGGCGATTCCGCGGCGGTGCCGGCGCTCGTGGGCATGGCCTTCCTGTCGAATGGGCACCTGCCCGGCGACGCGAAGCACGGGCCCGTCATCAACCGGTGCATCGACGCCGTTCTTTCCTGCGCCGAGATGAAGGCGGACGCGCCGTACCGCGGCTACATGGGCGCGGCGGGGAACGGCCGGATGTACGCGCATTCGATCGCGACCTTGTTCCTGTCGGAAGTGAGCGGCATGGTCGACGAGGCGTGTCAGCAGCGCATCGACGCGACGCTGCCCTTGGCGGTGAAGGTGATTCTCGACGCGCAGAACGCGAAGAAGTCCGATCCCAAGCACGTGGGCGGCTGGCGCTACACGCCGGACGCGGCCGATTCCGATCTGTCGTGCAGCGGCTGGGCGCTGATGGCGCTCAGGAGCTGTCGGTCGAACGGCGCGCAGATACCCAAGGACGCGATTGATCGCGCGGTGCTGTTCGTGAAGCGCTCGCGCGTCGCGGCGTCGGGCGCGTTCGCGTACCAGCCGGCGGATGCGTCGAACGCGGACACGCTCTCTGGCGCGGGCATCCTGTGCCTCGAGCTGTGCGGGCGGCATCTGGACGAAGATTCCCTCGCGGCGGCGAAATACCTGGAGACGGTCTATCCGAAGACGCTCGCGGGCGACGCGCCCACCACGTTCTACGGACTCTACTACACCTCGCAGGCGCTCTTCCAGCTGGGCGGAAAACACTGGCGGGATTTCGGCGTTTGGATGTATAATACATGGATTCCCAAGCAGGGCAAGGACGGCGCCTGGCGCGCCGCGGGGAACGAAGCGGGGCCCGCCTATTCGACGGCGATGACCGTGCTGGCGCTCACCGTGCCGTACCGGATGCTGCCCATCTACCAGCGGGACGAAGGCGACCAGTAGGATTTCGGGAAAGGAAAACGCGATGGCGGAAAAGTTGGGTCAGGACGACGTGCAGCTCGTGAAGGAGCTCCACGAAAAGTACATGGTGATGAAGCAGGAGCTCGCGAAGGTGATCGTGGGCCAGGAGGACGTGGTCGAGCAGGTGCTCATCGCGATCTTCTCGCGCGGGCATGCGCTCCTCGTGGGCGTGCCCGGTCTCGCCAAGACGCTTCTCGTGAGCACGCTCGCGCAGGTGCTCGACCTCGGCTTCAAGCGCGTTCAGTTCACGCCGGACCTCATGCCCGCCGACATCACCGGCACGGAAGTGCTGGACGAAAACAAGCAGACGGGCGAGCACTTCTTCCGCTTCGTGAAGGGTCCGCTTTTCACGAACATGCTGCTGGCGGACGAAATCAACCGCACGCCGCCGAAGACGCAGGCCGCGCTTCTGGAGGCAATGCAGGAGCACCGCGTCACCGTGGGCAGCGAATCCTATCCGCTTCCCGAGCCGTTCTTCGTGCTGGCGACGCAGAACCCGATCGAGCAGGAGGGCACCTATCCGCTGCCCGAAGCGCAGCTGGACCGCTTCCTCTTCAACATCGTGGTGGACTATCCGAGCCGCGAGGAGGAGTGCCGCATCATCCACCAGGTGACGGGCGACGCAAAGCCGAACCTCGGCAAGATCCTTTCGGCCGAAGACGTGATGAAGCTCCAGGACGTGGTGCGCCGCGTGCCGGTTGCGGACCACGTGGTGGAATTCGCCGCGGATCTCGTGCGCGCGACGCGCCCGAAATCCGAAGACGCCCCCGAATTCGTCAAGGAAATGGTCGGCTGGGGCGCGGGTCCGCGCGCGGGCCTTTCGCTCATCACCACCGCCAAGGCGCGCGCGATCCTGAACGGCCGCGCCTACGCCACCACGGCGGACGTGAAGGCGATGGCGCTGCCCGTGATGCGCCACCGCATCGCCACCACGTTCAACGCGGAGGCCGCCGGCATCACCACCGATTCGATCGTGCAGCGTCTGCTCGAGCACGTGAAATCGCACGAAGAGTTGGATGTCTGACATCCCCCATTACATGCGGCTTCTGCCGTCCGACGCGCTGAACAAGATCGGACGGCTCGAGTTCCTCGCCCACGGCACGGTCGACGGGTTCATCTCCGGCAAGCACCGCAGCGCGCGCAAGGGTGCGAGCGTGGAGTTCGCCGAGCACCGTCAGTACGCGCCCGGCGACGATCTGCGCAATCTCGACTGGAAGCTGATCGCGCGCCGCCAGCGGTTCTACGTGAAGCAGTATGTGGACGAAACGAACCTGCGCGCGACGATCCTGTTGGACACGTCCGGCTCGATGAAGTTCCGCGGCGACCTGTCGGCGGCGCATTTTTCGAAGCTCGAATACGGGCAGTACCTGGCGGCGTCGCTTGCGTATCTGCTTGTGCAGCAGCAGGACGCGGTGGGGTTCGTCTCCTACGATACGAAGGTGAACACGTACATGTCCGCCAAGGCGCAGCCCGCGCAGCTGCGGCGCGTGCTGACCGAGCTGGACGCCTTGAAGCCGGGCGGCGACACGGATTCGGCGGCGGTGATCCACGAAATCGCCGAGCGCATCCCGCACCGCAGCGTCATTTTCCTTATCAGCGACCTTTTCGGCGACATCGAGGAGATCCTGAACGCGCTCCACCATTTCCGGTTCCGCCACCACGAAGTGATCGTGCTACATGTGATGGCCGAGGAGGAGCTCGGCTTCCCGTACGACCAGATGATCCAGTTCGAGGACGCTGAATCGGCCGAGCGCATCAACATCGACGCCACGGCGATCCGCCGCGAATACCTCGCGCGCGTCCACGCCTACATGGAGCGTCTTGAGCGCGGCTGCGGCGAGATGTCGATCACGCACGAGCTTCTTTCCACGCGCGTCCCGTTCGACCAGGCCCTCGCCGATGTCCTCGTGAAGTACCATGTCGGCCGCTGAAGGCCGCGTTTCCTGAGTTCACCCATTTTCTGACCGGCAAAGCGTGTCGCATCCCGATGAATAAAGGGTGGGGCGTGCATGATCGGCCGTATGGGTATGCCTGCCCGCGCGACGTCAAACGAC